>NZ_JBFRDD010000082.1:0-25834 GCF_052113425.1 Cupriavidus sp. YAF13 | reverse complement strand
CCTCTGACGCTACATACAAAAATGCCGTTCAGCTCTTAACTGAACGGCATTAGGCCTTACGGCCGGTTCTTCCACGGCCCGGCCAATGTGCGCTTTGACGCGAACTTCATCGTGCTGGAGCTCGAGGAGCTGGCCTCCCGGCCAGACCTGCAAGCCGTGGTCATGATGATGCTGATGTATCGCATCACGCAGGGCATGTATCTCGCCCGGCGCGACCAGCCCAAGCTCGCGGTGATCGACGAAGCCTGGGACCTGATGAGCAGCGGAAACTCCGGGGATTTCATCGAGAAGGGCTACCGGCGCGCACGCAAGTACGGCGGGGGCTTCTTCACCGCCACGCAGTCGATCGCGGACTACTACAAGTCCGAGACATCGCGCGCGGCTTTTGAGAACGCCGACTGGATGTTCCTGCTCAGTCAGAAGGCCGAGTCGATCAATCAGCTGGTCAAGTCCGACAAGCTGGAGCTCGACGAGTACACCAAGGGACTGCTCAAGAGCGTCAAGACGGTCCACGGCAAGTATGCGGAGATCTTTGTCAAGGCCGGAGACCTGCCGCCGGCCGTGGGCCGACTGTATCTGGATCCGTATTCCCTCGTCACTTTCTCTACCCAGCCGGCGGACTTCCAGGCGGTACGCGACTTGCGTGCGCAGGGCCTGTCCACCGATGAGGCGATCGAGGCTGTGCTGGCCGCGCGCGAGGCCGCTGGCCAGGCGCTTTACGTACCGCCGACATTCGACGAAGAGGACGAGTACCTGGAGGAGATGCAATGACCCGGCGCCGCACTGCCAGCCGGCTGCTAGTGGCCGCGATCCTGGTGTCAGCCAGCCTGTCGGCCCTCATGGTCGCCGGGGCCACCTGGTGGGCCCGTCAGCATCAGCCTCGTATGGCGACCGTCGACCTGCAGGCCGTGCTGGATGCAAAACGGGCGAGCTTCGCGGAGCGCATCACCCGTCCGAATATGACCGACCGGGACCGGGAGGCCGCGCTGGCGGAGACGAGCGGCGTGGGCACGCAGATGAGCGCGGCGCTCCGGGCGCTGCAGGCCGAGTGCGGTTGCATTCTGCTGACCCGTGCCGCCGTTATCGGCGCCTATGCCGAGGTCGAAGACATGACGCCGGTGCTAATGGCCCGGCTGGGCATGTCGGCGCAGGCCGTGGCCAATGCACGTACCAAGCTCGAGGAGCGGATGCAGACCAGAGAGGGGGCACCATGAATATCCCTACCGTAAAGATCGCCAGGTGCGGCCATGCCCTGGCGCCGATGATGGCGAAACACTTCGGGCGCTGGTGGTGGGCCTGGGCGTTGATCCTGATCGCAGGCGGACAGATCGGTAACCGGTGGGCGCTGCATGTGAATCTGTCCTACAGCATTGCGGATTGCGACGTGTTCCTGGTGACCAAAGGCGATAGGCAGATTGCGCGTGGCAGTCTGGTGGAGTTCGCGTGGCCGGGCGGTGGACCGTACCCCGCCGGTGTGCGTTTCATCAAGATCGTCAGGGGTATGCCGGGGGACATGGTGACCACGCAGGGGCGCGACTACTTCATCAACGGCGTCTACGTCGGCACGGCCAAGTTCAGCACGGCGCGGGGCGAGGTGCTGGAGATGGGGCCGGCCGGGCGCATTCCGCCTGGGCGCTTCTTCGTCTGGACACCGCACCCGGACTCGCTCGATTCGCGCTATGCGCTTACCGGCTGGGTCAACTACGGGCAGGTCGTCGGCACTGCCCGCAAGCTCTTCTGAGGGGAGGAACGATGCGAGTTCTCCTCCTTGTGGTCCTCATCATGACGTTGCATGTTGTGCCGGCGCGCGCGGCCGATGCTCTGGGTCCGACCTATCCCATCATCGAGCCGGATCTCTTGCAGGAGATCCAGCGCAACCTGGAGGACAAGGCGCGCTCGGGCAACCTGGCGCGTCTGCAGCGCGAGGCGGTCGCGCGCTCAGAACACGCGATGCGCAACCCGAAGCCGGCCCAGGGTGTGGTACGCACCGTCACGCCGCGAGCCTTCTACTATGACCCGACGGTGGTGGCCGGACGTCCTATTGCCGGCCCTGGTGGCGAGATCCTGGTGCAGGCAGGCCAGCGTTTCAATCCCCTCGACCAGGTGGCGATGCGCCAGCAACTGGTGTTCTTCGATGCCCGCGATGCAGGCCAGGTTGCGCTGGCGGCCAGGATGATGGCGGATTCGCGCACGCCCAGCAAGCCGATCCTGGTCAATGGCGACTACCTTGCCCTGCAAAGACACTGGCGGCGTCAGGTCTTCTACGACCAGTCGGGGTCGCTTGTGCGCAAGCTCGGCATCCGCCAGGTACCCGCCGTCGTGCGCCAGGACGGAAAGCGCTTGCGCATAGAGGAGGTCTTGCCATGATCGCACGGCTATTCCTTTCGCTGGCGCTTGTACTGGCTTGCGCAGGGGCTCGCGCGCAGCAAGGCAGCAGCCCCACCTGCGTAGGGAAGTTCCTCAACCCGATCACAGATATCTGCTGGTCCTGCATCCTGCCGCTCAAGATTGGCGACATGACCATGATGCGCGATGGCCAGGAGGACAACGGCACTTCGGGCAGTCCGTTCTGCTGGTGCTCGGGTAGCGACGGGACGTTGCCTCGCGCCGGTGTCAGCATGTCTTTCTGGGAGCCGGTGCGCACGGTCGAGGTGGTACGCCGCCCCTTCTGCTTCCCCTCGCTGGGTGGCGTCATGCTCGATCCAGGGATCGATGCGCCAGCGCACGGCCGCATTGGCGAGGGCAAGGCCCAGCCGGCCACCTCCTTCTACCAGGTGCATTGGTATATGAACCCCATCCTGTTCTGGCTCGAAATCCTGCTGGACAACCCGTGCCTGGAGCAGAACGTGTTTGACCTGGCGTATTTCACCGAGGTCGATCCGCTGTGGGGGGACTCCGAACTGACGTTCATCCTCAATCCGGAGGTGGCGCTCTTCACCTCGCCGCTGGCGCAGGCCGCCTGCGCCGCCGACTGCGTGGCGGCCACGGCCGGCTTCCCGCTCTCAGAGCTGTTCTGGTGCGCGGGCTGTCAGGGCGGCATGTATCCGCTCAACGGCTGGGTGTCGACCCACATCGGTGGGGTGCAGGCATCGCAATTATTGAGTCAGCGTTTCACCAACAAGATGCATCGCGAAGGGCTCATCTGGTCCGCCAGCGGCAAGGACGGGACCTGCGGTTATGTGATGCAGCCGCTGATGGACAAGCGCAACTACAAGACCAGCATGACCTACCCGTCGCGCCAGACCGAAAAGATCAACGGGCGCTGCTGCCAGCCGTTCGGCCGCTCCACCATCCTCTGGGGCGCAGGCAAATCGTTTCCGTACCGCGGCGAGGATTACGCGTACATCCTGTATCGCAAACGCGACTGTTGCATGGGGGCCTTTTAATGCGCATACGCATTCTCATGGCGGGCATGATGGCCTGCACCAGCGCAGTCGCTCAGCACACCGTGCCGGCGGATGCCGCATTGGAAGGCGCCATGTCGGCAGCGCAACTGCGGGCCCAGTCGGTGCTGCAGGCGATGCCGGATCCGGCCATGGGCACCGTCAACGTGCCGGACCTGCGGACCAGATCGGCACAGCCGATGCCCGATCCTGCGGCGCTTGCCCAGCGCTACCAGCCCACCCAGGCACCGGCACCGGCGGAACGGAGGTATCCCGTGATGGTATTTGCCTCGCTGTCGATGCCCGAGGCCACACTCAAGCGCATTGGCCAGCAAGCTCGCCGTGCCGGTGCCGCTGTGATCTTCCGGGGCTTGCGCTACGGGATGGGGCAGGGCAACTGGAAGCGCTCGGTCGATGCCATGAAGCCAGTGACTGACACCGGCGCCGTGGTGCTGATCGACCCTCGCCAGTTCGAACGCTTCGATATCCGCACCGTACCTGTCGTGGTGGTCTCGCTCAACGCCCTGGAGGACTGCGCGGAGGGCGCGTGTGCCAATCGCTCAGCACGGGTGGACGGGGATGTGAGCCTGGACTACGCGCTGGAGCGGGTCGCAGTGCGTAAGGATGGGATTGGGCAAATCGCACGGCAGGTGCTGGGTCAATTGCGGGGGGAGAGGCCATGACGGCGCGCTATCGACGAGGACGTGCCGGGCGTCTGATGCGCTGGCGTCTCCTTCCGGTGATGATCGGCATGGCAATCACCCTCACCACGCTTGCGGCGGTGCGCGCCGCCGACGTGACGCCTGCGCAAGCCGATGGTATCGCGCGTGGCCTGGGCGATCTGCTCATCGATGGACTGTTCCAGCGCATCACGACACCGAATGCGCAGCAAACCGTTCCCGGCTATACCAATGCGGCGCAGCCATCCGACCATTACCGGGGCGGACAGGGGCAGCTCAATGCGCCTGGCGCTTCCCGCGTGCAGGGCTGCGCGGGGATGAGCGACACCGAATGCCAGGCCATCAACCTGCTCAAGAGCCGCCCGCAGACCGCACCGCAGTTCCACATCGACCGCAGCGATCCACTGCTGGTGCGGTACCGCGCGCTCTATGGCAACCCGGGCAGTCAGCTCGGCGACCTGAACCAACTCGTCAGTGGCGAATCGGCCTGCCGCACTGACACGGTCACACTGCCAGCGCAGCACGAGAGCCGTGTCTGCAACGACTACGCTGTGACACGCAATGATGCCTGCGTCCTTGGGCGCAAGGTCGAGGTCGACGCAGACCATCTGTACCGCTGCCTGGAATCGATCCAGAATCAGGCGCAACGCACCTGCACGGTCGGGCGGGTGATCCAGGTCAGTCCCGAGTACAACTACCAGTGCAGTCGGACGCTCAAGGCCGAGCAAACCATGACTTGCGGCAAGCAGTTGATCGTGACGGCCGTCACCAACTGGCAGCAGCAGCCCGGCTGCTCGCCTGGGCAGCTAGTTGTCGATCTCGGCGGGCGGCCTGGCTCGGGCTCCAACTCTGTGGGCCGTGTGTACTGTGGCAGCGACGGCAGTAGCTTGCGCTTCGAGACTGGGGCCTCTCCCAACCAGAGGTACTACCTCCGGCCAGGATGCAATGCGAACGTCCATACGCCGATGGACGGGGGATCCGGCTCGGGATGGTGGTGCGCCACCGCAAGCCGGAATACCTGCAACAGCTTTTGTGCCAGTTCCCATCTCAGCATTTCATGCAGTGGAGGCTGGTGCACGGCGTCAATCCAGACCAGCGGCAACCTGTCGAACTATCGTGGCTCCGCCGGCTTCACACAGCCCACGGTCTGGAAGCCGGTAGTGGGATTCGTGGATAGCTGGGACAACCAGTGCCGTAGCCTGGAGGCGCGGCAATGAATTGCCTCCTGCGTGGCATGCTTGGGGCATTGCTGTCGGCCATACTCTTCCAGGCCTGGGCAGGGGACTGCCGCAAGACCGCCGAATACTGTGTCGATTCGGGCACCAAGTATGTGAGCGGCTACGCCGTGCATCGGGATTGCTGGCGTTACGAGTCCCGGTTCACTTGCGAGGTCAGCAGTCCCGCGAACTACTGCAGTGCGATCGCGGCCATCCCCGGCTGCTTCCAGGTGGGCTCTGAGTGCACCCAGGTTGGCTCCAGCGGTGCCTGCATTCGCTATGCCGATACCTATCGTTGTGGCCAGTCCGTCGCGCCGCCGGCAGGGGTCGTCCAGCTTGATAATACCTACACCGTGTCGACCGACATTATCGATCGCAGCCAATGCGAGAGCGTGGAAGCGAACAAGTCATGCCAGCGATCCGAAAGAGTCTGCGTGGAGCCGGGTGGCACTCGCGTCATCAACGGGCTGTCGGTGACGAAGGACTGTTGGCAATGGGAAGAGCGCTACGCTTGCATCACCCAGGACTACAAAAACTACTGCGAGCCGCTCAAGAACAAGGCTGACTGCAAGGAGGTGGCCCGCACCTGCACATCGCAAGCCTGGGACGGCAGTTGCAATGCTTACCAGGTGGATTACAACTGCGATGCCAAGGCGGGCGAGCCGCTGCCGGAACATGTGGCGCATCTGGATAGCAGCTACACGATCATTAACGACTTGATCGACAAGTCGCAATGCGAGCAGTACGCGAACAACCGGAACTGCACCTTCGCGGGCCGGCGTTGCACGGATCCAGGCGGCACGCGCAACATCAATGGGCTCGACGTGACCAAGGACTGCTGGGCCTGGACGGACGACTACGTATGCGCTGACACCACGTTAAAGTCGGATTGCGGCGACCTCAAAGAGAACAAGGCCTGCGCCCTCAGTAGTAGCAATTGCCTCGACACGCTTCCGGCAGGGCAGTGCGGGTTGCGGGAGCATCTCTACACCTGCCTGACCCAAGCTGAGCAAACGACCGACCGCCAGGTCTGCGGCGACCAGATCTGCGTGGGCGGGCGTTGCGAGACCCATATTCCAGCGGCGGATAGGGACTTCGGACGGGTGATCAGTGGTCTGGAGGCACAGCGCCAGGTTGGCATGTACCTGGATCCGGCCACGCTAAAGATCTTCGGGGGCGAGAAGAGCAGTTGCACCAAGAAGATCGGCGGCATGGTTGACTGCTGCAAGGCCACCACCAAAGGCGGCAATTCCAGCAACAGCATGATGAACCAAGCCGCCCGGACGGGCGTCAAGTACATCGCTGGCGAAGCGGTCAAGACCGTGGGCTCGGCCTATCTGTTTGACGCGCTATCCAGCACCGGCATGGGCACCAATGCGTTGAACTTCTTCGGCATCACCAAGGGCTATTCGTTTGGAGACACGCCATTCAGCTTCTACGGCGTGTCCTGGTCGCCCATGACAGGCTTTGCCTTTGATCCCTACAGTCTCGCCTTCCAGGTCGCGATACAGGTCGTGACGCAGTACATGCAGTGCAAGGAGGACGACAACCTGCTTGCCATGCGCAAGGGGCAGGGTCTCTGCACCCGAGTGGGTTCGTATTGCGGCAGCAAGCAACTGGGCGTCTGCCTGGAGAAGAAGGAAGGCTACTGCTGCTTTAACTCGAAGCTCTCCCGGATTATCAACGAGCAGGGGCGCCCACAACTGGGTAAGGGCTGGGGCGACCCTGCCAACCCGGATTGCTCGGGTTTCCTGATTGACGAATTCACCCAACTGGACTTCGGGACGATGAACCTGGAGGAGTTCTACCAGGACGTCATACCCAAGGATCAGGACAAGGGGGCGATTGTGGACAGGATGCACAAGCGCACCAGAACCGCCGTGCAACGGCCAAGTTCCAAACCATGACGACAACTCACCCACTATCAGGAGGCTTGATGAAACTGCAGAACAAAATGAACTGGGTGCTGCTCGCTTACCTCGTGGTGATGATTGCGTGTGCGTTGCTCGGATCTTACCTTCTGGCAGCGTGCTTGTTTGGCGTCGCTGTGTGGCTGCATCGCTACGACCGCACCCTGGTTCGCCGCATGGAAAAGAGAGATGCAACGAACTGGGAGCTGTGCGTCCGTGGGGTCAAGGTTGCAGTGGTCTCGGACGCAGACTACGCCGCCATGCAACGGGATGCGTTGCATGATCTCCGCAATGCGGCCGCGCAGTTTGCCAGCGCTGTGGGTGCCGTCCCGCGCGCTGCCGGGAGATCGATATCGGCTACTGCGGTTTGGGCGCCTTTATGCGGGCTAGCGCTGATCGCCTTGGAGCCGGAGGTTCTCTTGAGCGCGATGAAGGCGCTGAGCAACGCTAGTCCCAATGACGTCTCGGAAGCCGCTCGAGCTGCGTTGTATCTGATCGTGGTGCTGTCGTCGATCACTGCCGGCATTGCGATAACTGCCGGTGCTCGCTTTGGATTCGTGAATCGATATGCCGAGGCGGTTGCGCGCACGCTTTGCCAGCGCAGCGGCGTGCCGGCGGATGGGGACATTGTGCTAAAGGAGTTGATCGAATGATCGTCCGTCGAATCCTGCTTGCTGCAACGATGGCGTGGGCGACGGCGGCGCACACGGCCGAGCCGCTGTCGGATGCCATCAAGCGCGCTCTCTCGGCAAGTCCTGTGGACGTGGAGGTATCGGGCGAAGAGGTCGAAACGCTGCGCCGGCAGATCCAGGCGCCACGCATCCTCGCCTACATCGAACCCATCCGCGACCTGGGCGGCGCATGTAAGCGCCTTCGCACCACGCTTAGCGCGCCGGTGGCCGTCGACGCGGCAGGGGTGCGCCGGCCCTTCTCCTGGTCGTTCGAGATGAACCTGTGCCCTGACGGTGCGCCGCCGCCGGCAAGCGGGGAGGGTGCGCGATGAAGCCGGTGATGCTCAAGCTTCAGCAATTGGGCGTGGCCGCCCTACGCCAGTTGGGTCGCTTCGTGATTCTGTATGTGTGTATTGCCATGCCGATCACTCTTGTTGGGATGCTGATCTACATGTGGGGCAACCTTGTCGGCGGGGACCTGGGCGGGGCACTTTCCCTGGCGTACGTGGGCGCCGGCGTTTTCGTCCTGGGCCACTGGCTGCGCGTGCCATTCCCTTACGTGGAGCCGCGCCTGAGCTTGCGTGGCGTCTTGATGATAGCGGCGCAGTTGTTGGCATGGCCCTGGGTGGCAGTGCCGGAGGTCAGAAGGCGTCTACGGAACGGAGAGGATCTTAAGCTGCGTCCTTTCCGTCCACGCGCCAAGGCCCGTCCGGTGGCAATGCGGCCGCTGTATCGCGAGCCGATGACCTGGAACGAACACGCGGCATTTGCAGCTGGGCTGCTCATCTACTTCTTTCCCTGTTTCGTGAGTAGTTGCGGGTTGCCGCTGGGGGTTGCCATGTTCTTCGGCGGGGAGCGGCTCCTGCCACTCTCCTGTGGCGCGCTCTACATGCTGGCAGGGCCGGTGGTGCTATGGGATTGGCTCAGGCTGCGCTGCACCTTCATCGAGTCGGAATACACCCTCGGTGGCGCGATCGACGATTGCGGCCAACTCATGTTCTGGCCGTTGGTCGCCCTGGTGCATCTACTCAAACGGAGCTGGCGATGAGACATTCCAAGCTACTGGGCGTGCTGGCGCTCGCGATGACGATCGCCATGGCCGCGAATAGCCATGCGCAGAGCGCACGGACAGATGCTGCGGCAGCGGTGCCTGACGATCCTGCAGAGTCCCCTGGCGCCTGGTGGGAGTCCGATATCTGGGGCCGTGCCGACCGGGGGTTTAACTGGTACCCCCCGGATGACCCTCCCGTGAGGCGCAAGAAAGCGCCGCCGGTGGCGCCCGTCGTGCCGCTGTCGGCCTTCGCGTCGACCAAGGCCATCAACAAGCACTACGAGGCGCTCAAGGACATTGCTGTCATCAATCCGACCGAGCACAACGTCTACGCCTTTCATAAGTTCAAGGCTGAGATGCTGGATCAGTCTCAGCGCTTCACCGCGGTGTCCCAGCGTGTGGTTTGGCAAAGCCCTGATATCGACTTCAACAACATCAACCCCTTCGTCAGCTTTGCGCAGACCGATATCCGCAATGCGAGCTACCAGGGCGAGCGCGACCAGGTCGCGGCGATCGCGCAGGAGTACGGGCTGCTGTTTTTCTACCGCAGCGACTGCAGCTATTGCCATATCCAGGCCCCGGTGCTGGCCGATCTCACGCAGCGCTTTGGGATCCAGGTAATTCCGGTGAGCCTGGATGGCGGGCCGATCCCCGGCTTTGCCAACTGGCGCCCCGACAACGGCATCGCCAGGCGGGTGTCCGCTGGGCGCGGGATCGAGGTGACCCCCACGCTCTACCTGGTTTCGCGCCGCACGCAGGAGGCCATCATGCTGGGCTCTGGCGTGATGGGCCAGGACGATATCGTGCGCCGCATCCTGGTGTTCAAGACCCGCAGCGTGGACCAGCAGTTTGACCCGCGGCTCTCCGTCGGCCGCCCCAGCGCACAGAGGTAATCCATGGCAAGACTGGCCAAGAAGATCATCGCCGGCGCGGTCGCGCTCGCCATGCAGGCAAACCTGGCGCACGCCGGCTTCATGGAAGACTACTTCAACAGCGCCGGCGCGGCCTCTACCTCCGCCTCGGCGGGCTTTGTGCACGGGCGGGACGTGGATGTGGTCACTGGGGGGAGCTTTACCTTCCGCTCGCCCAACCGGGACTTCCAGCCCTTCTACGTGACGCCGCCCAACCTGAAGGCGGGCTGTGGCGGGATCGACATCTTCCTGGGTGCGTTCGGCATTGCGAACAAGCAGGAGATGATCAACTTCCTGCGCAATGTTGGGCAGAACGCCGCAGGCCTCGCCTTCTCGCTGGCGTTGCAGTCGATGGCGCCCGACCTGATGGCACAGATCCGCGAATGGTCTGGCGACATCCAGAACTGGACCCGGCAGTTCCGCAACTCCTGCGATGCGGCCAAGACCCTGCTGGCACAGTCTGGCGCGGGCGACTGGATCGCCCAGAACGCGTTCCAGGCGGGCCAGGCGCTGGGCACGCGCGGTGACTATACCGATGCACAGCAGCGCATCACCTCGATGGCGGAGGTCAAGAAGAATGTGGCCGACGTGCTCAATACCGATGGGGCAAAGCTCGATGGATTCGAGCTCAACCTGACTTGGGCCCTCCTGAACAATGGCAAGTTCAGCGGCTATTCGCAGGGGCTGACGGTTGAACATGAGAAGGAGCTGATCCTAGCGCTGTTTGGCACCACCATCATGCGAGCCAAGGGCGGGACGAACAGCTCCGATCCGGACGATGTGATCGTGGCCGAGTCCCGGCCGCCACTCTACGACGGCGAGAAGGCCCTCGTCGAATTCCTGGGGCTGCCCAATGCCCCCAGCACCCAGGTGCGCTATTACCGGTGCGACGATCAATCCAAGTGCATGCAGCCAACGGCCACCGACTCCCTGGAGGTTGGCTTTGCGAAGGTGATCCGCGACAAGGCATTGCGGATCCGAGACGGCATCCGTGCCCGCAATGCCTATGGCGGGCCGCCGAGTCTGGATGAGGATATCCAGATGCTACGCAATACATCCGGGCTGCCGATCTACCGGCTGATCGAAGCGTCGGCTTACCAGAAGTATCCCGGCGTGTCCGAGACGCTCTTGATGTCCTACTGCGACGCCATGGCCGTCGAACTGGTGTCCCACTACATCCAGGATATGGCGGCCAACCTCGACAAGGTAGCGGGGACCGCCGAGATATCCGGGCCCGGCGGCAAGGTCAAGCTCAAGCACGTGGAGTATCTGCGCGCCCGGGCCTTCGTGTTGGCCCATCAGGCGGCGGAGGCGCGCAAGGCCGTCTACGCGGTCATCTCAGCCCAGACGGGCGTCATGACCCAGTTGCTGCACGTGGAGAAGGCGCTGTACGGCAATCTCTCTGCTGACGTCGCAGCAAACCTGCGATTCGGTCAGCCTTGATGGAACCCACCAGGGATTGAACATGGTCCACACCTACTACACCTACTGGAATGCGGAAGTGGTCCGCGACACGTTCCAGGCGATCGCCATGATCTTCTCGACCGACGACATGCGCGGGTTGCTGAAGGTCAGCGCGATCGCCGGTTCGATGGGGGCGATCTGTGCGCTGATCGCGACAGTCCGCGTGAAAGATTTCGGGATGCACCTGGTCCTGATCGCGCTCCTCCATCTCGGGCTGCTGTGGCCCAAGGTGGAACTGATCATCAAGGACGAGCGCGCAGGGCAGGTGTACACAGTGAAGGGGGTGCCGGCTGGGCTTGGCGTCTTTGCCAGCGAGATCAGTCACGTTGGCATGTGGCTGACAAAGAGCTACGAGACGTTCTTCACGCCGATCGATGACCTGCGCTTTTCCAAGACCGGCATGGTGTTTGGTGCCCGCCTGGTGGAGGATGTGCAGCGCACCCGGATCAACTCGGCGGCGCTACGCAATGACATGACGATGTTCGTCAAGTCGTGTGTGAACCCGGAGCTGCTCGACTATCCGCAAAAGCTGGAAGACCTGATTCGCTCCCGCGACATCTGGGGCCTGCTCGGGCAGGCTGACTGGCTCAACCCGGCGAGAGTGGCCACCATCAATTTCTCGGGCGGTGCGGTCACGCCCGCGCCGCTGGTGTATGCCTGCCCATACGCCTATCAGCAGCTCGGGCTGGCGCTGCAGCAGGATGTGCAGCGCGGGCTCAGGCGGCTCGATCGCCGCTACGCGGGCAAGGTGGCCGAAACGGGCAGCGATTTCGTGGCGGCGTCGATTGCCGGCACCGAGTCCTTCCTGATGGAGATATCGCGCTCGTCAGCCGACTCGCTCAAGCAGGCCATGATGATGAACCTGGTGCAGGAGTCGCAAGGCGCCATCGCAGCCATGCGCGGGGACTCGGCCACGATGAACGCGATCACGGCGGCCACCATCGCGCAGAAAACGCTGGAGGCAAGCAGCGCAACCATGCGCAATATGGCGGAAGGCTCGCTGCCTATCCTGCACAACGTGATGGAGGTCATCACGCTGGCGATTTTCCCGATCATCGGTGTGCTGCTCGTTTTGTCCGGATCGGGCGCGGGCCTGGTGGGCAAGTCGTACCTGGCAGGTCTGCTCTGGGTGCAGCTCTGGGCGCCGCTCTATGCGGTAGTCAATAGCATTGTGACGCGCGGGGCCGCACGCAATTTCACGCAGGTGGTGATGAATGAACTGAGCAGCGGCCCGGACGGCCCGGCGTTGTCCAACGCTTCCACGTTGCTCGGCGAGTCCTGGTGGATCCAGTCGGCCGCCGGCTGGGTCTGCATGCTGGTCCCAATCATTGCTGGGGTGCTCGCCAAGGTCGGCACGTCGTCGGTCAGCTCGATGGCCATGTCGCTGGCAGGCCCGGGCCAGAGCGCGGCCAGTGCGGCCGCGCAGCAGACAGCGGCAGGCAACCTGTCCGCAGGCAATGTGCAGTGGGGGAACGTGTCCCAGTACACCAGCAACTCAGGGAAGCTGGACCGGCAGGTCCGTTCGGCACAGGGTCTGGTCTCGATGAGCTCGGCCGATGGCTTCGATACCATGACCAGCAGTGCCTACGGCAGCAGCGCTGGCGGGGGGAGCAGTCTGGGTGGCGGCCGCGGGGGCGCGGTGATCGACCAGTCGGCACGGGTGCCTAACCTGGGCGGGATCTCGGGCAACTTTACGAGCCAGGCATCGGCATCGGTGCGCAAGGCTCTCGTGGAGAGTGAGCAATCCACGTGGCAGGCCGGACTGGAGCTCGCGCAATCCGTGCAGAGCAGTTGGAGTCGTAGCGATGGGTGGAGGCAATCGAGCTCCCTGAATCAGTCGAGCTCTGCCTCGAACGGCTGGCAGCAGAATGAGACCATTAGTCGCGATGGCACCCATTCGGAGTCGACTGGAACGCAGACAACAGCAGGGAATGCGGCTGGTGTCGATAGCACAGGGCGCGCCGCAATTCAGGAGAGTTCGAGTGTCAATGCCAATGTGGGCGGCATGGTTAGTCGGCTTCGCGACTCGCTTAAGGCAAATGAGGACGGGAAGGGCGGAAGTCCGATCGGCAGTCGGCCGGGGAACGTGTCGAGTCAAATAGGTACGGCGTCAAGCCGAGATCGAGCCGTTACTTCTCGCGAGGGAACGCAGACGGGCTCGAATAGCAGTGTTAGCGTCGGCGATCAAATGCAAACTTCAGCGAGGATGCTCGAATCAGCTATCCAGAGCCGTCTGAACCAAATTCAAGCAGGCAATGCTTCCGAGTCGTACAGTGGCGAAGCAAACGATTTGCGCAAGGCTCAGGGGCTCGCGCAGAAGTTCTCGGCTTCCTTGTCCAACACGCAGCAGCTACAGCAGGCGAAGGAGCGGTTGGATTCAGCTTCTGGGGCGATGTCGGTGAACACCACGAAGACGCTTAACGATGCCATCGTCGGTGGCGTGGGCTTGGCCGGCTGGAACAGCATGAGCGATAGCCAGAAGGCAGCTTTCGCGGCCCAAGTACTGTCCGGCACGCACGATGCGCTTACCGCGCAGACAACTGCAGGAGCTTCGACGCAAGGCCTGGATAGCGGTGCAATACAGACGCATCACGCCGAGGCGATGAGCGGGGTGCGGGGGCGTGCCGGCGAGCTAGGAGGGATGTTGTCGGGCGATGGAAGCGGAGGCGATAGGGCAGGTGGCACGCCCGGCGGGCTTTACGACAACGGCCGCGGCCGGCGTGGCTTCCCCGTGCGTCCGGCGAACCGTCCGCGACTTGGCGCAGATTCGAGTGACGGCATGGATACGCCGTCGATGCCTTCGGCGCCATCGATGCCGACGAATGTCGATGCGGCCAGGGTGACAGGTGAAGCCGCGCAGCGGATCAATGTGTCTCGGGCCGCGGTGGATGGAGGGAAGGATCGGGTGACAACGGAGGCAGCCGAGGTCAGGGATTCTGCAAAAGAGCAGTTGGAGAAGGCAGAGCCTCTGGCAATCCAGGGAGYGAGAAAGCTCAGAGATCTCTGGAAAGGCGACAAGAATGGAAGTTGATGTCCTGACTATTGCTCGTGCCAAGCATCTCGCCTTTGTTCCTCTTCCCTCATATGGCGGTCATGCTCGTCCCAAGACTCCTGGGTATGGCGATGAATCTCGTCTGAGATGTCTTGCATTTGCCGCTCTTCCTCCCAGAGTTCCTGAGTGTGGCGATGAATCTCATCCGAGATGTCTTGCAATTGCCCCTGTTCCTCCCAGAACTCATTCGCGCGGCGAACATGCTCGTCGTCGTAGCCGTTGTCCCTGTGGAGATCGAATCCATAGGGATTCCCGGCGATATCAATTCCGCCATTGCCAGGTCTCATTGGCAGTCCTGTTGCAGGGTTGCTAGCCTCATCTGCTGTTCGGGCGACGCGACGACTGACCGCCTGAGGTGCTGCTGGCTCTGGACTGCTGCTGCGATACAGCGTTGCGCTGCAGCCATTGCAAATGTGCAGGCGCCGGCTGTCCCCTCTGGATTTCAGGCCCCAGTTGCGAGCGCTGTCAGAACCGCAGTGGAAGCACTGGACGCCGCGGCGCGTACGGCACCGCGGATGTTGTGACAGATAGCGCTGAAGGTCCGGAACGGACTCCCAGCGTCGCTGCACTACTTCAGCCGCGCTCCGCCTTTGGGCGGCCGCACGAGAACTCAGGAGCAGGGCATAGACGATGAGAGTACCGATGCCAAGCCAGAAGGCACCCTGGCCAGCCGTCACCGTGGAAATCAAGGTGATGCCGGCAATGGCGGCCACCGTCAGCATGCCATGTGGCGCATGCGGCGGTTCTCCGGTCCGATCGGCTTCCACGGCCGTAAGCCAGTGAAGCCAGGCCAGCATGACGGCAAGCGCTACCGCCACCGGAATCAGGTAACCCTGCCAGATCAAATAGACCGACGCGAAGGCGACGAGCAGTGTCGCCATTCCATAGCGAGAGAGTTTCATACGCTCGTAACTTGGTAATCCAGGCCCTCAATATGATGGACGTTCGTGGACAAATCTAGTTTGACACCGACATGAGCGCGCCCGCAATCGGACAAGTCCGATTTTGCGGAGTGCGCGCGAGGAAGCGAGGTGAACTTCGGCGCAAGATCTTGCGCAATYGGCGCCGTGGCCGAACTCGTTGCCGGAGTAGGCGTGCGCGGCCTTCCTGCTGGGCGCCACCTGCGGAGATCGGACGGCCGCCGCGCCTGCCGAGCGTGTGAGGGGCTGACGTTGCCATGTAGCATTCCTGTGGTGGCGGCGCGCTGTCGCCGAAGCTTGCGTTGGCGACGGTCCCGATATCCGGATTCAGCCGGAATTGGTGTGCCGTGCCACCTGTATAGCGACGGAATACTTCCATGATATGACGTTCTCCTGGACGAGCGCCTCCTGCGTAGCGACAAAGCGTGTGTCCATGTTCATACTCTCGGACCCCAGTGCAATGGCTGCTACCAGGCTGCTGGCAGCAGCAAGATCAGTCGTTCCCGATGAAACGAATCCGCACGACCCGTTCCGGATCCGGCCTGTTTCTCGAGTTTATCCACGAGTTCGCCATCGGTCAGTGTCATCACTCCCTCCGTGGGTATGATGAAATTGCATATTTAAACGTTACGGCCCACTAGCAATGTTTTGACATCGATAAAATTGCTAACGATTTGGCCTCGTGCCCCCAAGGTTCATCCCTGGCACTCATCCRCCCGCTAACCCAATTGGGGTAATCACTCACGAGTACGCTCCGCCTTTGCAGACGATGTGCATTCATCCTATGCTTGAAGTCGCTCTGGAAGGGGGCTTGCTTGTGCGAAGAATGATATCCGTGCCAGTGAGGAGATCGACATGGTAGATGTTCTAGCTCAGTATCCTGCGGTGCAGGAGTATCTGGATGACAGTGAGCAGTTCCATAACACCGCCAGCGAAGTCATCTCGCGAGATCAATCCCGATTCTTGATCGTTACGCAGATTGGGGCGTCCGTTGCTGGACAGTTGCTGTTCTCGATCTCCGCGGACGGAACCCTGGTGTTTATCACGGGCGATACGGAAGTTGATCCTGACAATCTTGCAACAATCGCGGCCGTAGTCAGCAACAGCTATAGCGTTAGCTCGGAGGCTGATCACGTGCTCGTCGCCAACGAGATGGTTGCTGAGGCGGGAAAATTCTCCAGCGCCGGCGGGCCCGACGGCGGGAACCTCGCCTGCGTTTGGGCGATGCGACAAATCGTGAGCGCTGCCCTTAGCCGCGAGATCACGCATACCGATTCCACCAACACCCTTGTCGAAGAGCTGACCAGTGGCTTCGACAAGCAGGATGGCTTTGCGGAGTCGGATGTGCCGCCGGGCGGCATCATCGTTTCACCGGGGGCGACGGCACCCGGCACGAAGAAGTGGCGCCACGGTCATGTTGGCCTAATGGGTGCGCGTCTGGGCGGGGAACGGGTGGTGTACTCGAACTCCAGCCAACAGGCGTTGTGGGTCAAGAATGGAACCGTCGAATCTTGGCTGGCTGACCATAGTGGCCTGAGAACCTACTACTTCCCCATCCCGAATGGTGGCGGGCCAATCTAGTGTCATAGAAATCCGCCAATATGGGTGCCTTCGTGGCGCCGTGAGGTGCGAGCGCCTGTTGCTCGGCTGCCCGTAGCCGTGGCCTCCGGGGTGGGTGACCGGCAAGGGGAGAAGTCAATAAGGGGGCATCATGCGGAGGTCGTTCAATCGCCTTGTTGCATGTTCAGTGGCGGGTTGCATCGCAGGTTGTGCGAGCTTCAGCGGCGTGCAGACCAGCACCGCGCCGAATCTTTCAAGCTACTCGAGCATAATGAAGAAGGTAGATGCCCAACAGAAGCGCTATTGGGACGCCTCCGCGGACTGGGCAAACAGCGAATTTTGGTTCAGCGTCGGGATGATCGGTCTGGCGATGGGGAGCGTCGCCGTCGCCGCGTTTTCGCACGGTGCCGCGAAGGCGAATCTGCTGACGGGAGTCGGGATAGGTGTCGGGGGAGTATCGCTATACCAGAGTGCAGTGAATGGGCCTGCAAAGCAGCAAGCTTATACCCAGGCGAGTAAGCAATTGTTGTGTCTGAAGGACAGGGCGATGATCTACGCCACTTGGCCTGATCCCGCCGAACAGGGCGCGCGCGACGCCGAGAGCGGAGTGTTGGCGCAAAAAGAGGTCCTGCTTAGCCAGGCAATCAATACGCTAGATAGGGCGTTGTCGAAGGTTGGTGGTGAGGTGCCGGCGGCAGGGCTAAGCGCTGAACAGACGGCCGTGGTCTACAACGGGAATTCTGTGCTCGCCCAAGCTCAGGCACTGGACGTCGTTGCACAAGGCGAGCTTGCAGCTGGGAGCGGAGGATTGAACGCAATTGCGACGACGTTCCAACTCATCGATTCTCGGGCGTATACCGCGGCCAAGACATCTGTGGTCACCTGGAATCAGGCAGGCGGTGCATTTGGAGGCTCGCCTACGCCACCGAAGCCGTCCGCAGTTCTGGTAAAGCAGAACCTGGCGATACTCCTCAACAGCGCCGCTTTGAAGGGCGCAGGTACTGTAGATCAGGACATTGCCGCTGTCGCAGTCGCGTCAAATGCCCTCGTTGACCAGATCAACACGATTTCGGCTTCGGCGCTGATTCTCTCAAAAAGGTACTCGACTGCGAACGCCGCTATCAAAGCGTGCGCGAACGAGTAGCACCTGGTGCTGGCGCCCAGAACTTAGACCCCCTCAATTGGAGAACTGATGAGCCTTGCACGACGACTTGCCAATCTGGCCCGTACGCCAATGGTCGTAGCCGCGCTATTGGGTTTCCAAGTTTCGATATATGCGGCCGAGACCGCCGCCGACAAGATGAAGCAGGCAGTTCGTGTCACGATGTATGACGATGGAAAATCGTGTCCGCACGACTGCGACGCTCACGTTGTATTCAAGAGTCGGCTCAACGGCACTCAGTTCGCGCACACCCCGTCGAGCGTCCCTGCAAAGTACGAGGATTGCCCGAAGGACGCAGATTGTGAGATTTGCTTGGCAGTGGAACGGAAGGAGTGCTTAACCGTGATGTATCGCGGAGATGGCCCAGGGGAGATGACGTTCGACTTTACGCCAGCGTTCTTCGAGAGCCGCTGTGGCACGACAAGTATTCCAACGCTGCTCGAGAAGGAGTGCCTTAGGCTTCGGGTGGCCGCCGCGAAACTGGATGGGACCATTAACTGTTTTTCGAACCTTGATCATCCGAAGTGCAAGGACATCATGGCGTCAGCTTTAGCGCGTAAGAACGCTGATCTGCCCATTTTCAACGAGTGCAAACGGGTCACGGAAGAGAAATTCAATCGTGGGAAACCGCTCAAGGCCCAAAGGATAAATGACTGCGCGTACGAGGCCGCGATAAACGGTGGGCCGAACAAGCACGGCACCCGGTGGAACAAACTGCTCCCGGGGGCGTGCCGGCCTGGGACCTATGTCGGACGGGACGGCTTGGATTGTTGCAGCGGATCGTCGTTTAAGGATGGGCCTCTTTTGCAGGAGTGTGAAGCCTTTCATCCGAAGAGTTGACGGCGGCGGCGGGGTAGCTGCGTGGACCGCGCCGTGCAGGCGCTGGTGCCATGGCTTTCACCTTCAGTGAATTCAACCGTGAAATTCTACCGCTGCGCGGAAGCCCCAATCTGCCCCGCCGTGCGGCTGCTAGGGTGAGGGCGGGGCCACAGTCCCCACGCGGCCTGAACGGCAGGCCGGCGCCAAAAGGACAAAAAGCCGCCGAAGTGGGTTCTCTGGATGGAGGACCTTTCTGCATCACGGAATGGCCAGGCCCGTGCGTAATCTCAACCGGGAAAGCTAGTGCTTCGCTGAGTATGGGGCAGGTTGGCTCAGTGGCCTTTTGCGGGTAGTGCCTTTCCCCTTGCGCGCCCTTCCCTTGGCCATTCCACCCTTTGCCTTTGATGCGTTCGCCCTTTATGGGCGGAGCGTCGCTGCCGCCGCGACGGCCTTAGCTGACTGCGCGCGCACGGACGCAAACTTCTTGCCCTCCCCCGGGAGGGTGGGTGGCGGACTCTGGCGGTCGAGCTATCCTTAGCCGGGGCGCCCTCGAGACATCGGACTGCGGTACATTTCTGCCTGTACGTTGCGGTGCTGCTTAATACCAACAAAATGGAGGCAGAGATGGCGAATTTTCTGGTATCGATGGGCGGCAATCGGCGGGTTCTGGTCGGCCGCATTGTCACCATGGATGACGTTGGCACCGTGTACGAAAACGGCGCCCTGTGTATCGAGGACGATCGCATCGCCGCTGTGGCGTCGGACCCGGCCCACATCCCAGCCAGCTTCGCCGACGTGACGCCGATCCAAACGCAGGGCACCCTCTATCCAGGACTCATCGAACTGCACAACCACCTGAGCTACAACTTCCTGCCCTTGTGGAGTGTGCCCAGGCGCTACACCAATCGAAACCAATGGCGCACGCAAGAGCCGGACTACGACATCTCCATCTCCCTGCCAGTCAAGGTCATCGGCTCCAATACAGACCAGGATTTCGCTCGCAGCATTGCCCGCTTTGTGGAATGCCGCTCGCTGTTGGGAGGCACCACCACGACTCAGGGCCTGAGTTCGAGCGGCACAGGGGGCAAAAGGTGGTACCAGGGGCTGATCCGGAACGTCGAAGCTCCCCTTGACCCGGACTTCCCAGCGGCTGGCGGCCAGACGCTCGACTATCGGCCAGACCAAATCGCGACGGACCTGGTTCCCGCTTTGCAGAAGGATCGACCGTTCTTCTACCACCTCAGTGAAGGCACCGACGACGATGCTCGCCAACGCTTTCTCGACTTGGAGTACGCCCCCAATACCTGGGCGATCGACCGCGACCTCATCACGATCCACTGCACAGCGCTGAAGGCGGAGCAGTTCCAGCGTCTGCAGGCCGGCGCCGGCATGGTGTGGTCTCCGCTGTCGAACCTGCTCCTGTATGGGGAAACGGCGAATGTGGCCGCAGCCAAGGCGGCGGGGGTGCCAATCGCCCTTGGGTCTGACTGGTCACCCAGCGGCAGCAAGAACCTCCTGGGCGAGCTCAAGATTGCGCGCCTGGTCAGCCAGCACCAAGGCGGCCTGTTCACCGATGAAGAGCTTGTCCGCATGGTGACTTCCACGCCAGCGAAGATGCTCGGCTGGCAGGGCCTGGTCGGCAGCATCGAAAGTGGCAGGAAGGCCGATATTCTGATACTCGAGGGCTGCACCCAGGACCCTTACAGGCAACTTGTCATGGCCAGTGAAGACCTGGTCCTGGCCGTTGTCATCGGCGGTCGGCCACGCCACGGGCGCATGGGCTTTCTCGATTTCGACGCACGGCGTCAGGAGCGGTTCGTGATCGGCGGCAAGGACTATGCCCTTGACCTGACCGAACCTGGTGACGACCCGTTGGCCGGCCTCTCGCTCGGAACCGCGATCGCCAAGCTCGCCGATGGGCTGGCCCGCCTTCCCGAACTGGCGGCAAAGGCGCCAGCTCCCACCACGATGGCCTTCGACTTGCTTGAGGATCAGGTGCGCAGCATCGATTTTGAGCTTGATGAGGGCGAAGACTTCAGGACCGTGCAGAGCACCATAAAGGCAGCGGCGCCAGTACTCAAGCCCTTGCCCATGGCGCCCATCACCGCTGTCGATGATACGCAGTTCCATACTGCGCTGAAGGCCAGCATCAATCTTCCGGACTACGTGAAGGCCGCGCTCTAGTGTCGCCAATCCACATTGCGGCAGGCTGTCACCAGTACCGTCTCGGTAGCGCAGATAACAAGATCAAAGGAGATGTTGCGTGGCGCGGATTTGCAAAGTTGAGATCCAGAATTTCAGGTCCATTCGATCCCTCGACTGGCTACCCTCGGCAGGTCTGAACTGCCTGATTGGTCCCGGTGACAGCGGCAAAACCACCATTCTGGACGCCATTGATCTGTGCCTGGGGGCCCGGCGCAATGTCTCGTTCGGGGATACGGATTTTTTCGGCCTGGATGTCACCCAGCCCATCCAGATCACGCTGACCCTGGGCATGCTGCCCGACGCGCTGAAGGACCTGGATGCCTACGGCAACTACCTGCAGGCCTTCAATATCGTCACGTGTCTGGTCGAGGAGGAGCCCCGGCAGGGGCTCGAAACGGTTCTCTCGCTACGCCTGACGGTGGACAGCGAACTGGAGCCGGCCTGGTCACTGGTGTCCCGGCGCGCCCAGGCCCTGGGCCAGGAGCGCAACATCGCGTGGAAAGATCGGCTCTTGCTGGCGCCTGCGCGACTGGGCACCTACGCCAGCTCCAACCTCTCGTGGACCCGTGGATCCGTTCTTAACCGACTTTCCGAAGAGCGCCCGAACCTGGGGGCCGAGCTGGCAAATGCTGCCCGGGAGGCGCGTGCCAGTTTCGGTAACCAGGCAGGCGCCCAACTGGATGAAACGCTGCAGATCGTCACCCGCAAGGCCACTGAGCTGGGGGTTCCCGTCGGCGCGCGGGCTCAGGCCCTCCTGGATGCGCACTCGGTCTCGATCGGCGATGGCGCAATCGCCTTGCACGATGAGGGGGGCGTGCCCTTGCGCTCGCTGGGCACGGGTTCCTCCCGGTTGCTGGTGGCGGGCCTGCAGCGTGCAGCAGCACAACGCGCTTCCATCGCCCTGGTGGACGAAGTGGAGTATGGCCTGGAGCCGCATCGGCTTGTCCGGCTGCTCGACTCCCTCGGCGCCAAGGAGAACCCGCCGCCGCTGCAGGCTTTTCTGACGACCCACTCGCCGGTGGCCGTCCGAGAACTCAGAGGCGACCAGATATTCGTAGTGCGCAGGAACCAGGCTGGCTCTCATCTGGTTCTGCCGGTGGGCGTCGCCGATGATATCCAGAGTACGGTTCGGGCGGACCCGGAAGTGTTTCTCGCGCGTAGTGTCGTCGTCTGCGAAGGGGCTAGTGAGGTCGGCCTCATTCGTGGCTTGGACCAGTACTGGACGACGCAGAACTTCCGGTCACTCCTGGCTGCTGGCACAGCCTACGCGAACGTGGGCGGGGGAGAGCCAGATCGATGCTTCGTCCGCGGCCTTGCGCTTCTTAGGTTGGGGTACCGTGTCATGGTCCTGGTCGATGCCGACAAGCCACCCACTCAGGCGACGATCGACGCCTATCGTGCCGCAGGAGGCGAATTCATCACGTGGAGGCCGGCGCGGGCCCTGGAGGATGAGCTGTTCCTCAGTCTGCCGGATATCGCCGTGGATGCCATGCTCCAGCGCGCCATCGAGTTTCTGGACCAGGAACTTGTGGCCGCCCACATCAACACCCAGTCGCAGGGGCAGACAACGCTCGACGGAATTTATCGGTATCGCCAACAAAATCAGCCTTACCCTCAGGAGGTGCGCCTGCTACTTGCCTTGACGTCCCGAAACCGAAAGAACGGCTGGTACAAGTCGCTCACCAAATTCGAGATGCTGGCTCGCGAAATCGTAGGTCCCAACCTTCAAGCCTCTGAAGCCGGCTTTGTTGCACTGATCAACCAGCTCTTCCGGTGGGCCCATGCCGCCTGAGTACGACTTACTCGCCTTTCGCCGCGGCACTGTCACGGCGCCGGCGGGCTGTGGCAAGACGCAAATCATCGCCGACACCCTGACCCGGCACGCGGGCCCCAAGCCCGTGCTCATCCTCACCCATACCAACGCGGGCGTGACCACGCTGCGGTTGCGCATGCAACGCGGCAACGTCCCAGCATCCGCCTATCGTGTGACCACCATCGACGGCTTTGCCATGCGCCTGGTCAGCACCTTTCCCGCGCGCAGCAGGATTGCCGCTGACACCCTTCTGTTAAGAAACCCGGGCGCCGACTATTCCGCTATTCGTCTGGCTGCCTGCGCCCTCGTCCAAGGCGGCCATCTGAGCGAAACCCTGACGGCTACCTACGCCCATCTCATCGTCGACGAATACCAGGACTGCAACCTGGTTCAGCATGCTCTGGTCACTGCGCTCGCCGCGATACTGCCCACCAGCGTGCTTGGCGACCCGATGCAGGCCATCTTTGGCTTCGGCGGCAACCAATTGGTGGACTGGGATGCACATGTGCTGCAGCAGTTTCCACCTATCGGTGAGCTCAACCAGCCATGGCGCTGGATCAACGCCGGCACGCCCGGGCTTGGACAGTGGCTGTTGGATTGCCGGCGTGTGCTGCACGCTGGCGGCAATATCGACCTGCGTCAGCGGCCCGCCGAGGTTACCTGGGTACAGTTGCAGCCCGGCACGGTCGACCAACAGCGTCTGGCAGCTGCGCTGACACGGGCGGTGACTCCAGAGGGGCAGGTGCTGGTAATCGGCGACAGCCGCAACCCGCGGGGACGCCGACAGATGGCCAGCCAAACTCCTGGCGCTACCGCCGTCGAACCTGTGGATCTGGCGGACCTCACCAGCTTTGGCCAGCAGTTTGACCTGCAGGCAGCGGATGCATTGACGCGATTGGTGAATTTCGCCAGTGACGTCATGACGCAGGTGGGCGTTGCTACGTTGCTTGCGCGGCTCGACAGCCTGCGGCGTGGTACAGCGCGCAACCCGGCGACCCCGGCGGAGGCCGCGCTGATGGCATTTGCAGCTGCTCCGACTTTCCCCTTGGCTGGGGAGGCACTGCGCGCCTTGGCCCGCCAGGAGAACGCGCGCGTCTATCGGCCGGAGGTCCTGTATGGTTGCCTGCGCGCCATGCAGATAGCGGCTGGCGGCCGCTGTACCCTCGCCGAAGCCACTGTCCGAGAGCGGGAGCGGAATCGGCATGAGAGCCGCCCGCTGGCGCGCCGCGCCATCGGCAGCACCTTGCTGTTGAAGGGATTGGAAGCGGAGGTAGCGGTCATTCCAGCCCCGGAGACGATGGACGCCCGGCACCTTTACGTCGCCATGACGCGCGGCTCGGCGCGGTTGGTCGTATGCTCGGCGGTTCCTGAGCTCCTCCCTCAACCGCCCGGGCGGTAGTTCAGCAAAGTCATACGCTTCCAAGCGGAAGTGTCGCTCGCCCTGGAACACGATGATCTGTTTTTGCCGCAACCGGAGCGTTGCGTTAACGTGCGCCGGGTCTGCGGCGACAGAAAACGGTGGTGCACGTAGAATTACGGGCGCGACATCCCCCGCCTCCTGGATCGCGAGATATGCAGTTGGACGAGGCACTAACAAGCTGTTTATTCACTCGGCTGCATTGCAGTCGATTTCGGGGAACCCTGTGGAATTCCATAATTTGAATGGACTGAAGGCACTTACGGACTATGGTGCCAATTTTGAAGCAGCGGTCACGCAGTTGATGGCCCTGTTTCCCAGCGTTGCAAACGCATTTGCATGGAAGGACGCGATATACAGCGCCCAATCCAGGTATCGTTCTGAGCAGCCGCAGCAGGCCGATCTTCAATTGTACGTAGCGCGCCGTTGGATCCAGCTCGCGGAATCCAACTGTCTCGATGTGAGTTCGGATCCCGCAAACGGCCTAACGGTTCGCGAAGTTCTGGGCAGCGATCCCCACCAGCCACAGCCGGCGGGCAACGCGACTATGCGCAAGCGAATCGCAAAGCTGCTGTTCAATAAGCTGAACGCGCTTCCGGACGGCAGGTTGCTGCAGATCTACGAGTTCACCGCGGCGTTTCGAAATGCAACAGGCGAATCGCTAGCCTCCCACCAAAGCGATTTCAACGCGGTCGTGGAGGATCTTTGTGCCAAGCTGCACATGCGCCACCAACGAGCTGGCCGACACGGGATGGACCTACTTTGCAAGGGAATCGAGTTCGACAGCTGGGCTGAAGAAATGGCAGGTGGATCTCGTGCGGCAGCAGGCGATACTTTCAATTTCCACAGCGCGGTTGGCGCGGTGCAAACCGGATCTCACTCTGTGGCGCACGTCCAGCAGACCATTGGGTCCGACCAACTCGCGAGTCTGAAGAGTGCGCTTCAGGCAGCGCTGATCGAGTTTGCCAAAGCGAATATCCCGGCGCAGACGCGCGACGAGGCACAGGGGCTGATCGAGAGCACCATTGCCGAAGTCGACAAGCCAAAGCCCAATCGCTTGGCGCTCGGCTCGCTCCTTGGCGGCGTAGCTACCGCAGTCCAAACGCTCGGTGCAACCTCAGACGCATATAAGGCGGTAAAGGAGGCGCTCTCGACCTTCGGTATCTCACTACCGTGAAGACCTAATTTCGACCGCCAGATTCCATTTCGACGGGCGCGGCTGGTTTGACATCGACCCCAAGCGGCTATTGGGTGAGCGCAGGTCCGACTAGGCAATACCGCTGATTTCGTCCGATATGTTGTCCGCCGCCGCCTTGCCGTATCCAGTACACGAATCCATTCGCGCAAGGGCAGGCGGTCTTGAGGAAATGTTCGGACGGGCATTTGAGCAGCCGCTCTCATTTCCGCTATTTTTCTTGCGCAGCCTTGTTGCAATGGCGCTGTTCAGATTAAACGTTGATGACCTGCTTGCCGAGAGCTGACGCGATGACATCGTCGGCGGAAACGCCTTCCTTGTTCCAGCTCATCAGCCGTTGCCAAGCCAGGTAGTTCGGCAAGTACTTGGTAGTTCGGCAAGTACTTGGTGGCCACGCCCCTGAG
>NZ_JBFRDD010000081.1:0-26470 GCF_052113425.1 Cupriavidus sp. YAF13 | reverse complement strand
GTCGCTGCGCCCATCACGTATGTGGCAGAAGATCAGCGTTTCGGAAGTGGGCTCTCCCGAACGGTAGAGGTTGTCGGGCGTGGCTTCATGGAATACGACGCTAATCAAGTCGAGCGGCGAAAGGATGATCTCCCTGATCGCGCTCGTGAACTCGCTGGCGATCTTGGCCTTGACGCCAGCTTCGATTCCGACCTTGCATTCGCAAACAATGATAGGCATGTTATGTCTCCGTGAAGTTAGGGCTGCTGAGGCCTCAGTTTCTCGGAACGTCGCCCCTGGTGATTGCATTGGGGTGCCACCACTTGCTTGGAAGTGCCATGACATGGCGTCGTGGCCCGCCAATCCGGGCCAAGCTCGTTATCGGTGGGCCGGTGCCCCTGTGCGACGTATGTAGTGTCGCAAACATTGCCCACGCGTTTGGCACCTGCCAGATTGCTCGTTGAGAGAGTCGGGCGGAGTCAACCCCACGGTCGAGCAACTCACAGGCCACGCGCCCTGTGCGCTGACGCAGTGGCTGAACATCGCGCTATTCATGGCGTAATAGACAGATGGCCCCACAACTGCGGCCGGCGACGTCAGGTCCTCAACTCAGCCACAGTGACGCGCCGATCAGACGCGTGAATCCATTCTTGAGTGTGAGTCGCTGCGCTTTCCGGTCGATGCTTTCCGCGACCCCGGGGATCGGGGTCAGGCAGTGCTCGCTGAAAGACTTTTCTGCACGAAAGGCCAAATCGGTCGCGCATGTCTTGATGGAGGAAACCCTTGTTGACAGGGGGTTGACGATAACATACGCTTCTTTTACTAAACGTCCGTTTATTAAACGCATCTCAGGTGCGGCCCCTCTCTTACTCATCCATGGAGCAATTCACATGGCAGACAAGAAAGCCATTCTGGCGATTGGAGCCGGCGACGCTACTGGCGGCGCCATCGCCAAGCGCTTTGCCAAAGAGGGCTACATCGCATGCGTTACCCGCCTAACTGTTGACAAGCTCCAGCCCCTGGTGACGAGATCAGGGCCGAAGGTGGCGAGGCGCACGGCTTCGGCTCCAACGCGCGCAAGGAGGACGACATGATCTCGCTGGTGCAGCAGATCGCGAAGGACATCGCGCCGATCGAAGTGGCGGTCTTCACCATCGGCGCCAATGTTCGCTTCGGCATCACCGAGACCGCCACCCGCGCCCACGCCAAGGTCTGGGAGATGGCCTGCCTCGGCGGCTTCCTGATGGGTCGCGAAACGGCGAAGGTCATGCTGCCGCGGGGTCGCGGCACCATCATCTTTACGGGCGCGCCGGCCAGCTTGCGTGGACACGAAGGTCTTGCTGCATTCGCCGGCGCCAAGCATGCGCTGCGCGCGCTCGCACTAAGCATGGCCTGCGGACTGGGCCCCAAGGGAATCCACGTCGCGCGTCCCGTGATCGACGCCGCGAACGACACGGCGTTCATCCGCGACAACTTCCCCGAGCGTTATGCGCTGAAGGACCGGGATGGAATCGTTCAACCCTGCTCGATGGCAAATGCTTACTGGAATTAGCGTTCTGAGACCCGGACGCATCAGCAGTCCGCGACGCCTGGACGACGAGATGGAACCGCGGCCCTGGATGGTGTCAACTGCAGATCTCCAGCTGCGCTTCCGCTCCCTCTTTACTGACGGAGAAGCGTTCGTAGACACTTGATGCGATGGCTCCCCAGATCTCCTACAACCGCCGGGCATGCATTTCGCGGCTCGAAACCCGGCCCGCGCGTACCCCTGTCAGCGCTTTGCCCACACCCTCACGAATTTGCACGCATGGCTCGGGGCCGCCGTAGCTGGCTAAGCCTTCAACGTATCACTCATTCTTTCCCAACAATTTGCCGGCTTTGACCGGTGTACGGAGACAAACCTTGGCACACGGTCGCAGCACATTTCTCAAGTCCTCCGTCGCGCTGGCAGCGTTGCCGGTCGCCGGTTGCCGCACGTCATCGGATGACACCGCCGCACTGAAAGCCAACGCCGATTCCGTGCTGACCCGTGCCGTCGCATCCGGCGACACAGCCGGCGTAGCCGCCGCGGTGATCACTCGCGATGAGACCCTCTACTCCGCGGCGCAGGGAGCGCGCGCGCTCGGCGCCTCCGCAGCGATGGACATGGACACGGTGATGCTCATCGCCTCCATGACAAAGC
Organism: Cupriavidus sp. YAF13; assembly: GCF_052113425.1. Classification (NCBI taxonomy): domain Bacteria; kingdom Pseudomonadati; phylum Pseudomonadota; class Betaproteobacteria; order Burkholderiales; family Burkholderiaceae; genus Cupriavidus; species Cupriavidus sp. YAF13. Next base: position 24,309 of record NZ_JBFRDD010000081.1, on the reverse strand, counting down.
CGATCACCAGCGCCGCAGCCATGCAGCTGGTCGAGCAGGGCAAGTTGAGCCTGGACGGTCCAGCGGCCGCGGTGATTCCCGAGCTGGGCGTTCTCAAGGTTCTGGAGGGCTGGGACACGAATGGCGCGCCCCAACTGCGAGATGCCGAGGGCCAGCTCACCCTGCGGCATCTGCTCACCCATACGTCCGGCTTCACCTACGAGATATGGAACGCGGACCTGGAGCGCTACTACCGCACGCAGGACGTCCCCGGCATCCTAACGGGGCAGAAAGCGGCGCTGCGGGTGCCTCTGTGCTTCGACCCCGGCACACGCTGGGAATATGGCATCGGCATCGATTGGGTGGGCCAGCTGATCGAAGCCGCCAGCGGCCTGCGCCTGGGTGACTACTTCCAGCGCAACATCACAGGACCGCTGGGCATGGACAGCACGGCGTTCAAGATCAGCACGGCCATGCGTACCCGACTGGCCAGCATGCATTTGCGCGGAGACGACGGAAAGTTATCCGTGATCGATCTGGGAACAGTGCAGGATCCCGAGTTCGAGTCGGGCGGCGCAGGCCTGTACTCCACTGCCAACGATTACCTGAAGTTCATGCGCATGATCCTCAATGCGGGGCGGGGAAACGGCAACCAGATCCTCAAGCCGGAGACGGTGGCCCTGATGTCGCGCAATGCCATGGGGGCGCTTCGCGTGAGCAAGCTGCCGACGCAGATTCCTTTTCTCTCGCGCGACGTGGAATTCTTCCCCGGTGTGCCCAAGACCTGGGGCCTGGGCTTCATGATCAACGAGAGTGCGGCGCCCACCGGCCGCAGTGCCGGCAGCTTGGCCTGGGCGGGGCTGGCCAATACGTACTTCTGGATCGACCCCACGCTGAACATCGCAGGCCTGGCCATGATGCAGTCGCTGCCGTCCGTGGACCCGAGAACCGTGGACGTGTTCTACGGTTTTGAAAAGAGCGTTTACGCCTCGCTGAACTGATGCCTGAAGGGCGGTCACCGCCCTTCAGGATCGAGGGCGCAGGGTCTATGACATGACTCCTTCCTTCACAACACTATACCGGCTTGACCGGCGCACGGAGACAAACATGAAAACACTGACTCGCAGACTCTTTGATGCCGCTGTTGTAGTCGCGCTTTGCTGCGCCGCCGCCGCGACGGCGCAGCCCTATCCAAACAAATCCATCCTGATCAAGGTCGCTTACCCGCCCGGGTTCGGGGTGGACGCTTCAGTGCGGCCATCCGCACCCGTGCTGGAGCGCGCCCTTGGGCAGATTCTCGTGATCGACAATATGCCCGGTGCGAACGGCTCCATCGCGGCGATGAATGTGTTGAAGGCGTCGCCAGACGGATACACGCTGCTCGCGACGGCGGGTCCGGATCTACTGGTGGYGCCGCTCACGGTCGCTTCGGCCAAGTACACGTTCGACAGCTTCAAGCTTATCGGTTCGTTCGGGATCTCGGACATGGTCCTCGTCAGTCATCCCGATCGCCCTTTCAACAACCTCACCGCGCTCTACGAACACATGCAAAAGCGTGGCGCGAAGGAGCTTTCCATTGCCCACTGGGGCCAGGGCACGCTCGCTCATCTCGCGGCCGCTGAATTCCAGGAGCGGGTCGGCGTCAAGTTGCTGGAGGTGCCGTACAAAGGCATCGCTCCCATGGCCACGGCCGTCGCAGGAGGCGAGGTGGACCTCGCGTTTGTTCCTCTTGCGGGGCCAATCCTAGGAATGGTTCAGGCCGGGCGGATCAAGGCCATCGCCTTCGCGAGCGCCAAGCGACATCCGCTCATGCCGGATGTCGCGACGCTGAGCGAGCACGCTCGATTCAAGAACTTCGAATTCGGGATCTGGACGGGCTTGTTCGCGCCCGCGCGCACAACCGATGCCGTTGTCGCGCGCCTGAGCAGGGCCTTCCAGCAGTGGAACGACAGCCCGGAATTCCTCGCGCTCGCTACCGCGCAGGGCTTTCGCAAGCTGGACTCAATGACGCCGCAGCAGGCAGCGGCATTCTTGCGCGTAGAAAACGAGAAGTTTGTCAGCATCGCAAAGACCCTTAATCTGGTGGCGCAATAACGCTGCCGCGCCGGAGGCCCATACTATGACCGTTCGAGACTTTCACTACTACGAGCCCGCCGAGGGCCACGGGCTGAGCCACAACCCGCTCAATGCGCTGGTGGCACCGCGACCCATCGGCTGGATCTCGTCACGCGACGCGCAGGGGCGGGTCAATCTTGCGCCCTACAGTTTCTTCAACGCGTTCAACTACGACCCACCGATCATCGGATTTTCTTCGATCGCCTGGAAGGATAGCGTTCAAAACGCATCGGAAACGCGTGAGTTCACCTGGAACCTGGTCACCCGCGAACTCGGTGATCAGATGAACCAGACCTCATCACCGCTTCCGCGCGGCGATGACGAGTTCCAGTTCGCCGGCCTCACGGCCGTGGCGGGTCGCAAGGTCAACGTCCCGCGGGTGGGCGAAAGCCGCGCGGCTATGGAATGCAAGGTGATCGACATCGTGCAATTCCGAAACACCGAAGGCGAAAAGGTAGGTGGCTGGCTCGTCTTGGGCGAAGTGGTGGCCGTGTACATCGACAAGACACTCCTGAAAGACGGCGTGTATCAGACAGCCGAGGCATATCCGATCATGCGGTCCGGCGGACTGAATGATTATGTCCAGGTCTCGCCAGACAATGTCTTTCAGATCGCGCGGCTCGCGGGCGCCAGCAGCCCGTCGTCGCACGGCAAGGGATAGCATCGTCCGCAAAACGGCACATGCCAAGGAGATGCAACACCTCCATGCCGGCCTGGTGCTGCCGCAACCGTCGGCCATGGACATGGGAGGCCATGGGCTGTATTCCCCCGTGGGCGAAGTGGACCGCTGGATGGTCGCAAGCCGATACGCGGGTCTAATTGACGCCGCCTGAGCGCGGTCTGGGCTTTACGAATGCACCTAGAGGTTCTTACATGAGAGAAGTCTTGACACCGGGTGCGCAAGCACGTACGTTTACATAACGATCGTTTATCAAAGGAAAGCGAGTTCGTGGAACCCACTAGCCTGAAAGTCGCGCTGGTCATCGGCGCAGGTGATTCGACCGGCGGAGCCATCGCACGCCGGTTTGCTCGTGAAGGGTTCGTTGTCTGCGCCACCCGCCGCGAATGTTGTCGTCGACGGAGCCATCGACACCGAATTCATCCGCAACAATTTCCCCCAGCGCTATGCGCTCAAGGACCAGGACGGCATCCTCAATCCCGAGCACATCGCGGACAACTACTGGTACCTGCACACGCAGCCGCGTGATGCCTGGACCCACGAACTCGATCTCAGGCCCTACATGGAACGCTTCTGAGACGGACCCACTCCACAACCAATACGACTCAATCCCATGAAGACACGGATCACCGAGCTGTTCGGCATTCGACACCCCATCGTGCAAGGCGGCATGCACTTCGTTGGCCTGGCCGAACTGGCGGCCGCAGTCTCGAACGCCGGCGGGCTGGGCGTCATCACCGCGCTGACGCAGCGCACGCCAGAACTGCTGGCGAAGGAGATCGCCAGATGTCGCGAGATGACGGACCAGCCTTTCGGCGTCAACCTCACATTCCTGCCGACTTTTTCCGCCCCGCCCTATCCCGAGTACATCCAGGCGATCGTGGAGGGAGGCGTGCGCATCGTCGAAACAGCAGGGCGCAGCCCTGAGGAGTACATGCCGGCGATGAAGGCGGCCGGAATTAGAGTGATCCACAAGTGTACGTCAGTCCGGCATGCTCTGAAGGCCGAGAGGATCGGGTGTGATGCGGTGAGCGTGGACGGCTTCGAGTGCGGTGGCCATCCCGGCGAGGATGATATCCCAAACATGATCCTGCTGCCCCGAGCCGCCGATGAGCTCAAGATCCCGTTTGTGGCTTCCGGCGGCATGGCGGACGCCCGTAGCCTGGTGGCTGCCCTCGCCCTCGGCGCCGACGGGATCAACATGGGCACGCGATTCGTGGCAACCAAGGAAGCGCCTGTTCACGAGAACGTGAAGCGCGCCATCGTCGCGGCCACCGAGCTTGACACGCGACTCGTGATGCGCCCACTGCGCAACACGGAGCGTGTGCTGAGGAACGCTGGCGTCGAGAAGATCCTGGATATCGAGCGCGACAAGGGTGAGCAGATCCAGATCTCCGACATCCTTGAGCAGGTCGCAGGCGTCTATCCGAAAGTGATGCTCGACGGTGAGATGGATGCAGGGGCCTGGAGTTGCGGGATGGTCGCCGGCCTCATCGACGACATTCCGAGCGTACGCGAGCTCATCGATCGCATCATGGCGGATGCCAACCACCTGATCGGGCAGCGCCTCGCCCGGATTCTCGGGTCCGAACAAATGCCCGAGGAAAGCGTTGCCGCCTGAGGAAACTCGACGTACACATCGGAAATCCATCAGACTCAGGAGAAAACTCATGTCCAAGACCGCGGAGTTCTATTTCGACGTCGGCAGTCCGGCATCGTACCTCGCATGGACGCAATTGCCGACGATCTGCGAAGAAACCGGTGGCACGCTTGTCTACAAGCCCATATTGCTCGGCGGAGTATTCCAGGCCATTGGCAATGCCTCGCCCGCGACAATTCCGGCCAAGGGCGCATACACCAACATCGATTACGCCCGGCACGCAAGGCTCTACGGCGTTCCCTATCAGTGCAACCCGCACTTTCCCATCATCACGCTCACGCTAATGCGAGCCGCCACCGGCGTACAGATGAGAATGCCCGACCGGTTCCAGGATTTCCTGCGCAGCGTCTTTCATGCGTTGTGGGTCGATGCGCTGGACCTCAACCAGCCCCAGCTTGTCGCCAAAACGCTGGTCGACGCGGGGTTCGACGTCGAGGCGATCCTGGCACTCACCAACGATGCCGAGGTGAAATCGCAGCTGCGCTCGACGACGGAAGAGGCCGTCAAGCGTGGTGTGTTCGGCGCCCCGACCACTTTCGTTGGCGAGCATATGTTCTTCGGCCAAGACCGCCTCGAATGGGTCTGTCACGCGCTGCAAGGCAAGCCTCTGTGAATTGATCCGGCCGTCTCCGGCGGCGCGGCTCTGACCCGGCATCCAGGCTTCCCATGGCAAAGTCCCATCCCAGCGATTCACGACCGAATTAATGCGTTTTCGACCGACCGGCTGACGGGCATCCGGCGTGGCATCGAGAAAGAGTCGCCGCGTGTACGTCGCGCCGGCAGCCTTGCCGTGACGCCCCATCCGGTGGCGCTGAGCTCGGCCTTGACACACGCTTGCATCACCACAGACTTCCGCGAGTCGCGGTGGATTGCACCCACTCGCGCAGCGATGCGAATCGGCGTGCCCTGCTCGAGCTTGCCTGGTCCGATACCTACTCCGCGCTCTTCCATGGGCTCGCCGAGGCATCGCTTCGCGAGCAGGCGCGGCTCGAAGCGTCCGACGACGTGCCGTTCGAATTCTTTCGCTAGCACTATCTCTCGCCGTTGCAGTTGCACCCACAGTGCCTGAGTTGTCGAAGCGCTGTGTTACACCGAGCGCCTCTCGCGGCACGGCCAACGACATGGGCCAACCGGCTGATGTTCCAGATGAGCCCGGCCAACGCGCGCCAACGCGACTACCGCGATGTTCGTGCTCTTGCCGCGCGCCGCCAGCTTGCGATAGCGGCGACGTAGCCGCAGCTGCGCGTCCCAGGCGCGATCGATGATGGCCTTCGGGATGCCTTCGTGCCGACGCTGGATCTCGAGGCTGACGCGTGCCGGTAGCTCAAGACTGCCTCGACGAGCAGCTTCCTTGCGTAGCTGTTGCCGGTCTTGGTGATATGCGGCTCAAATGCCCACTGACGAAGATTTCATCGAGCGAATCAATGTGTCACGCAGCAGCAGCTTCTGGAGCTTTCCCGTGGGCAGGCGCGGAAAATCGAGTACAAACGAGAAAGATCGCGGAACCCGTATCGGACCGAGCTTGCTGCGGCAAAGGGCTCTCAACTCCTCAGCTAGCACGTGAGGGGTTCCCGGTTGCCGCTCGACCTGGACCACCGCGTGTACCACTTCGCCGTACTCGTCATCGGGCAGGCCGAAGACAGCCACGTCGAGCACGCGATCATCTGTTACAAGAATGTTCTCTATCTCTTGTGGATAGATGTTCACGCCGCCGGATATGATCGTGAAATCGCGGCGGTCCGAGAGGTATAAGTATCCCTCTTCGTCGAGATGGCCTATGTCACCGTAGGTCCACCACCCTTGTTTACTTCGGCTCGCAGCCGTTTTATCGATATCGTTCCAGTAGGCAAACCCGGCGTCCGACTCAAAGTACACAGTTCCTGTCGAGCCAGAAGCCACTTCGCTCTCATCGTCGGCAAGGATATGAACGATTCCCTCGACGGCACGACCCACTGACCCCTTGTGAGCGAGCCATTCAAGCGAACTGATCGCACAGGCGCCGATCCCTTCTGTTCCCGCATAATACTCCTCCAGAATCGGCCCCCACCATTCGATCATTGCCTCTTTGATATGGATGGGGCAAGGTGCGGCGCCGTGCATCGCTACGCGATGACTGGAAAGGTCAAACTGCATGCGCATGCCTGGGTCAAGGCGCAGCAATCGATGGAACATCGTCGGAACCCATAAGCTATGGGTAACACGGAATTTTTCCATGGCATGGAGAGCCTGAACTGCATCAAAGTGCTCCATGACTACAGCGGTACCACCGAACGCCAGGGTCGCCGAGACGTTTCGGTGCGGCGCGGCATGATACAGAGGTGATGTACACAGATGGACCATGGACATATCGACGCCCGGCTTGCTGGCAAACGCAGCATCGCGCGGGTCCATGTCACGGAACCCTATAGGGGGAATCGGCTTGCGCACACCTTTTGGCCGCCCGGTCGTCCCGGACGAGTACATCATCTCCCTGCCACGAGCGGGATCATGGATTGATGTCACTGGGCACGCACCAAGCGCGTCCTCGAATCGCTCAAAACCGGGAATATCGCCCCCAAGGGCGAAACATGCTGCGGAACCAAAATCGGCCGCTAAGAGACCCGTGTTGTTGACGGCGGCCACTGAAATGAACACAGCGCGCGCTCCACAATCGCGCGCGATATAGCGCAGGTCATCGGCGCTTAACTTGGTTGACGCCGGCGTAAAAACGACGCCAGCGCGCTGACACCCCCATCCCAGATACAGGAACTCGGGGCAATTCTCGACGCAGAAGAGCACAGCGTCTCCGGTCTTGATCCCGGCACTGCGCAGAAGATTGGCAACCCGATTGGCCCCCTCTTCCAGTTGGAAATACGTGATTTCGCGCCTGCCAGGTATGAAGACCGCCGCAATCTTCTTAGGCATGGTCTGCGCGTAGTGCGATGGATGTGCCATGTTGCCTCTCACGAGAACAGGGAGAAGTCACGCGCACGACGCTCGAAAAAGGCCGCGAGAGCATTCTTGGGTTCGGCAGACCTGAGACAGATGGCAGACTCTGGCAGTTTGAGGTCGATAGGATCGAGCTTTCCCTCATCTTCACTTCTGCGAATGAGGTAACGCATTGCCCGAATCGCGCAAGGGTCCATCGTGTGCTCTAACGCTGTTCCCGCGAGAATGTTGATCAGGCCGCATTCAGCCTCGTCTTGCGGGGTGCAGGGCTCGCCAAGCAGAAGCAACTCAGTCGCCCTAGGCGTCCCGAGGTTGTTCGGCGGCAATTGACTTGACCCGAACTCCGGGAAAATTCCCAATCTCGATGGTGCCTCTGAGGCATCCTCATTTCCGCTCGTGAGTGCTTCTTCGCTGTCGTGTATCACCACAGCGCGAACTTCGCCGGGCCTGCCCGCGCCTCTGATTGACTCAGCAAGGGCTCCGTGCCCATCGAAAGTGATGGCATTCTTCCGGTCTGATCTGTTAAGGCCAGTGAACATGACGCCTCGGTCCGCCACAACTTCTATGTGCTTCATTGCGGTCTCCTAAACATCGCGCCGATTTGCATCGACTTGAGAAGGTCGCCAGCCCGTTATAGGCGACAATGGGTATTGCACGATGGATACCGAAGCGTCCATGCGAGTTCGGCCTCACCCGCTTTGCCACTAGTGATCAGGCGGTCGAGGGTGCTGCTCACCGTAGCCAGTCCTTTCTGGATGGCGGCTGCGCCGATGTTCGAGTGGCACCACATCGAATCCTGCCGCTACGTCTTGACGGCATGGCGCAATCGAAGGACGCGGCCACCTGGCCAGGCTGAGGCCGGTTCGTCGACCGTCAGCACATGCGGCTATCCCGCGGCCTTGACCATGTCCTCGACCACCTTCTTGGCGTCGCCGAATACCATCATGGTCTTGTCCATGTAGAACAGCTCGTTATCGAGGCCCGCGTAGCCGGCCGCCATCGAGCGTTTGTTCACGATGATGGTCTTGGCCTTGTACGCCTCCAGGATCGGCATGCCGGCGATCGGGGAGTTCGGGTCGGTCTTGGCCGCCGGGTTGACCACGTCGTTGGCGCCCAGCACCAGCACCACGTCAGCCTGGCCGAACTCGCTGTTGATGTCTTCCATCTCGAAGACCTGGTCATAAGGCACCTCGGCTTCGGCCAGCAGCACGTTCATGTGGCCCGGCATGCGGCCTGCCACCGGATGGATCGCATACTTTACCGTCACGCCGTGCTCCGTCAGCTTCTCGGTAAGTTCCTTGAGCGCATGCTGGGCGCGCGCCACCGCCAGGCCATAGCCCGGCACGATGACCACCGTCTCGGCATTGCTCATCAGGAAAGACGCGTCATCCGCCGAACCCGACTTGACGTTGCGCTGCTCGGCGCTGCCGCTGGCCGCGGCACTCGCCGCACCGCCGAAGCCGCCCAGGATCACGTTGAAGAACGAGCGGTTCATGGCCTTGCACATGATGTACGACAGAATCGCACCGCTCGATCCCACCAGCGATCCGGCGATAATCAGCATCGGGTTGTTCAGGGAGAAGCCGATGCCGGCCGCCGCCCAGCCCGAGTATGAGTTCAGCATCGACACCACCACCGGCATGTCCGCGCCGCCGATCGGGATGATGATCAGGACACCGAGCACGAAGGCGATCGCCAGCATCAGCAGGAACGGCTGCCAGTTCTGCGTGAAGAAGAACGCCACGCCAAAGCCAAACATCGCCACGGCCAGCGCCAGGTTCAGCATGTGCTGGCCGGCGAAGACCACCGGCGCGCCTTGGAACAGGCGGAACTTGTAGCGCCCGGCGAGCTTGCCGAACGCGATTACCGAGCCCGAGAACGTGATGGCACCGACGAAGCAGCCGATAAACAGCTCGACGCGGTTGCCCATCGGGATCGCATGCGAGCCCGCCGTACTGATGCCGAAAGCCGCTGGCTCGGCGACTGCCGCCACCGCGATGAACACCGCCGCCAGGCCGATCAGCGAGTGCATCGCCGCGACCAGCTCAGGCATCTTGGTCATCTCGACCTTCTTCGCCACGTAGGCGCCGATGCCGCCGCCTACCACCAGCGCGCCGAGAATCAGCGCCAAGCCCGTGCCGACCGATGACTGGCCAGCGCCGGCGGGAGGGAATTCCTGCTTGAGCTTAACGATCAGCGCCACGGTGGTCACTGCGGCGATCGCCATGCCGGCCATACCAAAGGCATTGCCCTTGCGGGCCGAGGCCGGGTGCGACAAGCCCTTGAGCGCCTGGATGAAACAGACCGAGGCGGACAGATAAAACAGCGTTACCGAGTTCATGGACAGAAAGTTCATCGCGCCACCTCCGCCACAAGGTCATCGGCCACGGACGTGGTACTAGCCTGCGGCGCAGCCTTGGGTGCCTTCTTCCGGAACATCTCCAGCATCCGCTGGGTCACCATGAATCCGCCGAACACATTGACCGCGGCCAGCGCCACGGCCAGCGTGCCCATGATGCGGCCGGTGGGGCCTTCGGTAAGGCCTGCGGCCAGCATCGCGCCGACGATGATGATGGCCGAGATTGCATTGGTCACGGCCATCAGAGGCGTATGCAGAGCGGGCGTGACCGTCCAGACGACGTGGTAGCCCACATAGATCGCGAGCACGAAGATGATCAGGTTGATTACCGTGTGGTTCACCATTTCCATTAATGTCTCCTTAACTGGCCAATGCCATCTTGTCGCGCCGGGTCATCAGGCAGGCCTCGACAATGTCGTCTTCCAGGTCGATGGAGAGCTTGCCTTCCTTGTCGATGATGAGCTTAAGGAAGTCGAGCACGTTGCGCGCGTATAGCGCCGAGGCATCGGCCGCCACCATGCTGGCTAGGTTGGTATGGCCAACCAGCACCACGCCATGCCGCTCGACCACCTGGTCGGCCACCGTCAGCGGGCAATTGCCGCCTTGCGCGGCGGCCAGGTCGACTACCACTGAGCCGGGTTTCATCGCCATCACGGTCTCTTCCTTGAGCAACACCGGCGCCGGGCGGCCCGGAATCAGCGCGGTGGTGATCACGATGTCGGCTTGGCTGGCACGCTGGTGCACCAGCTCCGCCTGGCGGCGCATCCAGTCGGCCGGCATGGGGCGGGCATAGCCTCCCGCGCCCTGCGCGATCTCGCGCTCCTCCTCGGTCTGGAAGGGCACGTCGAGGAACTTGGCGCCGAGCGACTCGATCTGTTCCTTGACCGCTGGGCGCACGTCGGAGGCCTCGATCACCGCGCCCAGGCGCTTGGCCGTGGCAATCGCCTGCAGGCCAGCAACGCCGGCGCCGAGAATCAGCACGCGCGCGGCCTTGACGGTGCCGGCCGCGGTCATCAGCATCGGCATAAAGCGCTGGTAGTGGTCGGCGGCTTCGAGCACTGCCTTGTAGCCGGCGATGTTGGCCTGCGACGAAAGTACGTCCATGCTCTGCGCGCGCGTGGTGCGGGGTGCCGCCTCTAGCGCGAAGGCGACGATGCCGGCCGCAGCCATACGCGCGTTGTTTTCGGCGTCGAAGGGATTGAGCATGCCGACCAGGGTGGCACCGGGCTTCATCTGGCCGAGTTCGGCCTCGTCCGGCGCGCGCACCTTCAGCACCAGTTCGACGCCGAGTGCCTGCGCGGCGGTGCCGATGCGGGCGCCCGCGGCCTCATAGGCCGGGTCCGGCTGGCTTGCCCTGACTCCGGCGCCCGCTTGGACAATGACTTCGTGACCTTGCGCGACGTACTTCTTGACCGTCTCGGGCGTGGCGGCAACACGGGTCTCGCCGGCCCGCGTCTCCCGCGGGATACCGATTTGCATCTCGTCTCCTTATGATGTTCGTTCCTGGAGTGGTACCCGGCGGGGCCAGCCTTCCAATCTAGATTTGGCTGCCCTCTTGAGAGCCATGGTTGTCGCTCACCGTGCGTGCACGCTTCCCCAGCATCTTGAGGCGCCGTGGGCAACGGTTCGCTTACCTTAGTCGTGCTTTCGCATTCTCAATTTCCTCCTCCAAATCCCGCAACTGATCCTTCCCAAAGAACATCTCGTCGCCGACAAAGAAGGTCGGAGAGCCAAACGCACCGCGTTCGAATGAGTTCTGGGTATTCGCCAGCAAGATCTGCTTGACCTCGGGATCCGCAATGCGGGCCTCGAAGCCTTTTCCGTCCAAACCGGCGACATCCAGGGCTGCCGAGATGACGGCGGGATCATCCATCTTCAAACCTTGTTCCCACATGTTTGCGAACACGGAATTTACGTAGGGCATAAAGGTGCCGTTCTTCTGGGCAGCCACAGCCCCGCGCATGATCTGCAATGTATTGACGGGCCAAAATGGATTGTCCCGATAGGCGGTCAGTCCGTGCTTGGTGATGAAGCGCTGGATCTCTAGACGCCCAAACTCCGGCTTGTTCTTGATACCCGCAAAAGCCTCCGCGGGAGAACGATTCCCCGTTAGCCTGAACAGCCCCCCAAGAAGCACCGGAATATATTCGAACAGGACGTCCTGCCGTGCCTCAATACTCGGAATGACTTTGTGGCTAAGGTAGGAATTCGGGCTGCCGAAATCAAAGTGGAACTGAACTCGTAAGCCGCTCATGGTGTCTCCTAATATATGACGTAGTGAAATTTGGGTAGAACGTTTAGCAAAGCCCGCTTACCTGTTGTGGATCTGACGACGGATGCTCCACGATCTCTGTCGAAATCGGCCCACGCTCTGCTAGGGCGGTCATACAGCCTGCCCAGGTGCGGGACTCACCGACAACAAGTGCTGGTGAGCAGATCGGGCAGCTTCGAATTTTCCTCGCGCATCGTCTGCCGATTCCGCCGCTACCGTGATGACACCTGCCAGTTCGAGTTCAGCGTTTAATACAAAGAGGGAGAATATCTGTGCTGCCTTCTGCGAAACGTCATCATTTCCAAACGTCGTGTCTTTCATTGCTATCCCCCGGTGGATCCTCTGTATGGTTGCGTCGCAATCGCCGATAGATCTGATGTGACCGAAAACCGTGTTCCAATGGCGATTTACGCTACCTCGAACAGCCCCGCTGCCCCCATTCCACCACCGACACACATCGTGACGACAACGTATTTCTCTCCACGGCGTTTGCCCTCGATCAGGGCGTGACCCACAAGCCTTGCACCCGTCATGCCATACGGGTGCCCGATGGAAATCCCGCCACCGTTCACATTCAATCGGTCCGGATCGATTCCAAGGCGATCGCGACAGTAAAGAACCTGGCACGCGAACGCTTCATTCAGTTCCCACAGACCGATATCGCTAACTTTCAACCCATGCCGATCCAGGAGTTTCGGGACCGCAAAAACCGGACCAATACCCATTTCCTCGGGCGCACAGCCCGCCACCGCGATGCCGCGGTAGATACCAAGAGGCTGCAATCCGCGCCGCTCGGCCAGGCGGCGATCCATCAGGACCGAGGCCGAGGCACCATCCGAAAGCTGACTTGCGTTTCCTCCGGTGACGACGCCACGGTCAATGACTGTCCTGAGCTTTGCCAACCCCTCCACCGTTGTGTCGGGACGGTTCCCTTCGTCGCGGTCCAGTAGCACGTCACAGAAACTGATCTCCCCTGTCTCCCTATCCTGGATAGCCATGGCGGTTTGGAAGGGTACAATTTCGGCCGCAAAGCGGCCCTTTTCCTGGGCAAGCGCCGTACGGCGCTGTGATTCCGCCGCGTAAACATCCTGCGCCTCTCGGGAAATGCCATACCGCCCCGCGACGAGTTCAGCGGTCTGCAACATCGGCATATAGGCATGTGGAACCCGCTCAATCAATTCCGTGTCGGCCGCACTCGTCATCCATTCGACAAAACGGTCCTGAACCAACGAGATGCTCTCTTGCCCCCCTGCGACCACCACGTCCATCTCGTCCACAATGATCTGCTTTGCTGCGGTGGCCATCGCCATCAAGCCAGAGGCGCATTGCCGGTCGATGGACTGACCCGCGACGTTGAGCGGAAGTCCGCCGGCCAGCGCGCTAAGACGGCCAATGTTCATACCGGCCGTGCCTCCCGGCATCGAGGTACCGATTACTACATCCTCAATCTCTTCCGCGGCGATTCCGGCACGCTGAACCGCATGCGATATGACGTGCCCCATGAGGGTCGGCGACTTTGTGTTGTTCAGCGAACCCTTATAGGCGCGACCGATCCCGGTCCGTGCCGTCGAGACAATGACTGCTTCCCTCATGCTGCCCTCTTGATGATGTGAATACCGGGGAGACCCCCGCTATGACCGTGTCTCTCTCTGACGCATCGCGAAGCTGGGCCACCAACAGAGAGAATGGGAAATTCCTTCGGTTGGCCACGCATTGCGATCGTGCGGAAGCGGTCTCTATCCCATTGGTTAGACGTTTTGATTACCAGGTCTCAGTCCAGGGACGCAGGTCGAGTTCAAATGTCCAGGCGTCGCGTGGTTGCGAATGAAGGTACCAGTAGTTCTGTGCGATATGCTCCGGATTCAGAATGCCATCCTGGTCTTTCAATGCATAACGATCCGGAAAATTGGTGCGGATAAAGTCAGTGTCGATCGCGCCGTCCACCACAATATGGGCCACATGGATGTTCTTCGAGCCGAGTTCGCGGGCCATGCTTTGYGCAAGCGCGCGAAGCGCGTGCTTGGCACCCGCAAACGCGGCATAGTTTTCCTTGCCTCGCAGACCCGCAGTAGCGCCGGTAAAGAGAATCGTGCCGCGTTGACGCTGTACCATGCGCTTGGCAACTTCCCTTGCGTTCAGAAATCCTGCAAAGCAGGCCATTTCCCAGATCTTGAAGTACTTTCGCGCTGTCTCCTCAAGGATGGAAGAAGGCACATTGGCGCCAATGTTAAATACGAGAACGTCAATTGGGCCGATCTCGGACTCAATCTTATCGATGAGGGCGACCACCTCCTCCTCCTTGCGCGCGTCCGTGCCAAACGCGTAGGCGATTCCGCCGGCATCGTGAATGGAGTCAACCAGCGGTTGGAGCTTGTCCGCTGTACGACGCGTCACACAAGCGACCATGCCTTCCGCGGCGAAACGCTTGGCGATTGCACCACCCGTGGAGTCCCCCGCTCCGATCACGAGCGCGACCCTCTGCTCTCTGACATCCATCACTGCCTCCTTTATTAACGAACGATCGTTTAGTAAAGAAAGAGTACTTCACCCCCGCGCAGGAGTCAAGGGCGACTTACCCTAGCGCACCTACAACGAGAATGCTCAGGAGCACGCTGTGCGCGGCACGCGAAGTGGCGAGGATGGTAAGGATGAAAGAAGAAAAGCCGCGACGGCGCTTGCTGTATGGCTTCGCGCGCCGGGGCCAGAACCGGAAGCATCGACAGCACGTGCGGTGCGGCCGGGTCCGACAATCGAAGCCGTCGCAATGAAAGCGCGGTACCGCGGCATGCACGCACATATCTGCGCGCATCGAGAAGAACCCAGAAGGGCGCAGAACTGCGCCCGGAGGAGGCGGGTGCTACATTGGCACCGCTTAGGTCTTGCTGAGGGGTTCGAGCCGTTCAATAGACCGCCCGAGAAAGCGACGGCTGGAAGCGAGAATTTGCTGCCTGGTCCGGTCAGTTTCAACCACCCGGGCCAGCAAAATGGCACCCACGCACTGCGCAATCAACGCCCAAGCCGCATCCGGGTCGTCCAAACGCTGCTTCCAACTGCTCTGCAGCTTCTTCGCGCTTTCCTCTACTGAGGCGCGGACTGCTGGCCCAGACCTCGCGATTTCAGGTCCCAAGGTCGGCAGGACGCACCCTGATTCCGGATGCAGCGCATGAGAACTGCTGAGATAGCTTCTGATGCGTTTCACGAAATGATCTTCGGCCGTCTCATCCTCGCCTGCGAGCATTTCAGCGCTGTTGGTCAACTCCCGCTGGATGACCTCCGCGAACAGTTCCGCCTTAGAGCCAAAATGACTATAGAAGGCGCCCCCAGTGAGCCCGATGGCACCCATCAGGGCATCGACTCCCGTTGAATCGAATCCCCCCTTTTTTGCAATCGCTTGACTACTGTTAAGGAGTTTCTCCCGCGTCTCCTGCTTGTGCGTGCTTGAGTAGCGCATTTTCGCCTCACTTCGAACTCAGGACATGGCACGAATTATAGCATGACGATCGTTCAGGAAAGTTCTGCGCCGGGTTGATGCTGCAGCGCAACAGACTGCCAATTTCCAAGATACCGGCCTGCGCTCGCCAGGGCTGGGTGCCCCGGATACCGTCCTGTACATCGGCCGTCGAAGCCCGTCTAAGCGCCGTCTCTTCTCGGCCCGAGTGAGTGCCATCCTCGGGACACGAAGGCGCCCAGCTCGCGTCCCGCTCCTATGCCGTGGGCACCAAATGGCATGCGCAGGTCGAATCACCAACCGCGAATAGTTGTTGACATCACTCAGTGTGTAACCTAGCATCTTTTGCAAAACGATCGTTAACTAACGAGTCACGCGCCATCTGTTTGGGCCAGTCTCCGGCACGAGAATTCCGTCGGTAGGCCTAACAGTGAGCTGCGCGTTCGTCACGATGCTTCTCACCACACGGAGTCGACTTCATTCGGAAGCCGTGGGGCAGATGGCAACAGAGCGAAACAACCCTGGGGTCTAACCGGGGTATAACAACTGAGAGACATCAATATGGAAACCAGACGCTGGCATAGCTCCTATCCGCCCGGGATACCGCTTGAAATTGATGTGGACGCGACAGCGACACTGGGGTCCATGATTGCAGGCGCGGTCGCCTCGTTCTCCACGCGTCCTGCGGTAACCTGCCTGGAGGAATCACTTAGTTACGCAGAGTTCGGCATTCTGTCTGAGGCGCTTGCGACTTTCCTGCAGCAGTCAGGATTGAGAAAGGGGGATCGTGTAGCGTTGATGCTGCCAAGTTGCCCCGCTTTCCTGATAGGCTTTGCAGCGGTATTTCAAGCAGGGATGGTGGCGGTTCCAGTCAACCCACTGTATACACCGCGTGAATTGAAGCATCAGCTACAGGATTCTGGCGCCACCTGCATTATCGTCGCCGACCAACTGCAGCCGTCGCTGCAGCAAGTGCTGGAGGAAACCAGCATTGTTCAAGTGCTGACGGCACCGGTTGTTGGATTGAAACCTATTGTCGGTCAACTCGGGGCACTCACAAAAGACGCTGGCGCTGCTCAACAAGCCGGCACGACCGGTGGTCGCACGTGCCAACCTTTAGCCGACGCGCTTCTACAGGGAAGCAGGGGCAGTCTTTCCCCGGTCGCACAGACCGCTCAGGACATCGCCATTCTGCAATACACCGGTGGCACGACGGGTGTCTCCAAGGGAGCAGTCCTCACGCACAAGTCAGTTTGCGCGAGTTTGGCGCAAATTTTGACTTGGGTTGGACCACCGTTAGCAGGCTCGGAGGCATCGATGGTGACACCGCTGCCTCTGTATCATATCTTCCCGCTTGCAACTGCACTACTGGCGCTATCGCTCGGTTGTGAGAATCGCTTGGTTCCCAATCCGCGTGAGGCTGGTTCTGTGCTTGCTGAATTGAAGCGGCGGCCGTTTCAGATGCTTGTCGGGGTCAACACCTTGTTCAACAGCTTGGTGAACACACCGGAACTCATTTCCGTAGACTTCAGCGCTACCCGTTTGGTGATTGGTGCCGGGGCGTCAATCCAGGACGCTATTGCAAAGCGATGGCTCGYGGCCGGCGCTCCCCCTGTTACCGAAGCCTATGGTCTTACAGAGACCTCACCGAGCGCCACCTTCAATCCTCCTGGGCGAAGCGGATCGATCGGTATTCCTGTTCCTTCGACTGACGTTCGCCTAGTAGATGAAAGTGGGCACGACGTCCCACTCGGTGTTGCCGGCGAACTTCTGATCAAGGGACCACAACTCTTCGGCGGCTATTGGAATCAGGAGGGCGAAACACGGAAGGCGTTCCTTGATGATGGCTGGTTCAGGACGGGCGACATCGTGGTCATGGACGAATTGGGATTCATGACAATGGTCGACCGCAAGAAGGACATGATTCTCGTCTCAGGCTTCAACGTTTATCCGAATGAGATCGAGGCCGTCGTCGCTATGATGCCCGATGTCCTCGAGGCCGCCTGTATCGGCGTGCCTGACGACCGTTCTGGCGAGGCCCCGCACCTCTTCATCGTGCCATGCAATATGGCGCTCACCACGGAACAAGTGGAGGCACACTGTCGCTCCCATCTTGCCGCCTACAAAGTGCCACGACACATTACGTTTGTCGATGCCCTGCCCAAATCAACGGTGGGCAAGATCCTGCGTAGAGACTTGCGTTCGCGCTTGGTTGCCGAGCAAAGCAATGCATAGCGCCCCGCTCAGCCCTTCTCGATTTCTCTCCGGCCAGCCATGCGGCTGCCAGCACACCCGGACCTTATGAACTACTATCACGCCCCCCTCCGCGATCTTCAGTTCGTGCTGCATGAGCTGCTCGACGCGTCCACCGGCTCCGAAATTGCCGATCCCGATACGATCAACCAGGTAATCGAAGCCGCAGGTCAGTTCGCTACAGAGATTCTGGCGCCCCTGAACGGCATTGGAGACCTCCAAGGCTGCACCATGCCTTCGTCAGGTGTGGTGACAACGCCTGAGGGATTTAAGAACGCGTACAGGCGATTCTCTGAGGCAGGCTGGACCGCACTGGCATGTCAATCGGAGCATGGCGGGCAGGGACTGCCGAACGCGGTCAATGCGGCAGTCATGGAGATATTCGCTGGTGCTAACATGGCCTGGGCGGCTTATCCGGGTATGTCGCAGGCGGCTTACACATGCCTGGCGGCAAATGGCTCGGACGCGCAGAGGGCGCTCTACCTGCCGAAGCTAGCTTCCGGCGAATGGGCGGGAACCATGTGTTTGACCGAGCCGCATTGCGGCACCGACCTCGGACTCTTGCGCACCCGTGCCGTACCGAATGCCGATGGCACCTTCGGCATAACCGGTACGAAGATCTTCATTTCGGGAGGGGAACACGACTTCACGGACAATATCGTCCATTTGGTACTCGCCCGGTTACCGGACTCGCCCGCCGGCGTCAAGGGTATCTCCCTCTTCCTTGTTCCAAAGTTCCTGGTGTCGCCTGAAGGAGATCTGGCCGAACGCAACGCAGTCACTTGTGGCTCCCTGGAGCACAAGATGGGCATCCATGCGAACGCCACCTGCACGATGAACTTCGATGGTGCAACGGGTTATCTGGTGGGCGAGCCAGACAAGGGGCTCGCGGCTATGTTCGTTATGATGAACCACGCGCGGCTCCTTGTCGGGGTCAATGCAATCGGGCTGATGGAGGCGGCGTACCAGAAGGCACTGGCCTATGCGAAGGACCGCACACAAGGAAGGTCCCCAACAGCATCGGCCCGTAACAGCCCGGCGGATCCGATTATCGAGCATGCTGATGTGCGCCGTATGCTGCTGACTCAGAAAGCCTATATCGAAGGAACACGAGCATTCGCGCAGTGGGCATGCCAGCTGGCCGACACCCAGCACTTCGGCGATGACTCCGGGATTCGGCATCAGGCGGCAGAACTCTCTGCCCTGGTTACACCGATCGTTAAAGCGTTCAGCAGCGACCTCGCCGTCGAATGTACCAGCCTGGCAATGCAAGTCCTTGGTGGACATGGCTATATCGTGGATAACCAGGTCGAACAGCATCTTCGTGACGCACGTATCATCCCGCTCTACGAAGGTGCCAACGGCATTCAAGCCATGGACTTCCTTGGACGCAAAGTTCTCCTCGACCAGGGCACACGGCTGGAGATGTTCCTTGCACTCGTCACCGAGTTCATCAACGCGAATGCCGATAAACCAGTCCTGCGGGAGTTCACCGCCCCGCTTTCGAGCGCGACTGATGTGTTGCGGAATGCGACGCACGAAGTATCGATGCAAGCCAAGGCGGATCCTCACGCCTTGGGAAGCGTTGCTGCATCATACCTTCGGCTTGCCGGTCATGTCGGTCTAGCATGGATGTGGGCACGTATGGCTGCGATCGGGCTCGTCAACGCCGCCTCTGCCGATCCGATCTATGCATCGAAAGTCGCGACGGCGCGCTTCTATTTCAAGAAGCTGCTACCCGAAATAGAATCTCTGGCAGCGGCGATCGCCGCCGGCTCCGGTCCGATCATGGAGCTTGATTTCGGCTAACGCCTCCACTTTCGCTATGGTCTGTTTGGCGGCTGCCGCACCAGAATCGGCTGCCGCCAGGACATACAGAGTTTGCTCCATATCTGGGCGCCGAAGAAGTTTGGCTCTGAAACCAAGCGCAGCATGGGTAAATATGACAATGCCGAGTTCCAATTCTGGATCTTGATCCCGTATAGGCTCAAGATCTCGTTTGTCCGACTCCGGCCGCCGGCCACGCCAACATCACAACGGCGATCATGCGGTCCAATTCGCCCCTGCTAGCCCCCGCCTGCGGCAAATTCAAGATCGATTGCATCACGCCGAGAAAATACCAAGCCAGCGCAGCGACATCTGCATCAGTTGGCAGTTCGCCATCTGCAATTGCTTCCCGAAGCAGACCTTCGAGCAGATCGCGCTGCTGACTCATCCCCGAGAGCGCCGCCTCCTGCCCTGCTGCCGGCAGATCGACTAGCTCGGCACAGCTTCGTGTGAGCAGGCAACCAGGGGGGCGACGGGACCCCATCGGCAGCAGCCCCCGTAGCAGCGCCTCGAGCCGCGCACGGGCACTGCCGCCCTCGTATGACTTCATCCTCCGTAGCACCCGATCCGTATAAGTTGCAAGTGCCATCTGGAACAGGCCATCTTTGTCCTTAAAACGTTGGTAAAGGCTTGAACGCGATAGTCCGGTCGCTTCCGTCAACACGTTGATCGATGTAGCCGCGTATCCGTGACGCCAGAAGGCATCCAGGGCTGCATCAACGACGGCACCTTCGTCGTATTGCGGCTTACCACTCATTGAAATACCCTTTGACAAATTGGACCGATCGTTCCAAGATATGTGAACCGATCGTTCCAAGATATGTGGATCGTTCGTTCCATGATACATCTTAGAGGCACTAACCATGATCAATCCCACCAAAGCTAAGATCAGGAAACCTCGGATCGCCATCGCGGGGGCAACAGGACGCGTTGGCGCTACATTGACGACGTTGCTCGCCGCCGACCCAATCGACCTGGTCGCGCTAACGCGCCAACCCAGCACAGCGCGACTGCCCGAAGGGGTGATCCCATTCGAGGTCGACTTCAAACGTGCGGACACGCTTGAGGAGACCCTACGCGGCGTCGACCGGCTCTTCATCGCGCACGGCACCTCCCTCGAACAGGTCGCCAACGAAATCGCGTTGATCGATGCAGCAGTTGCATCAGGCGTTCGGCACATCGTCAAACTGTCCGCCCTTGGTCCCGCGACCCGACTTCTTCCCATCGCTTGGCACATGCAGATCGAAGCGCATTTGGCACAGCAGCCGATCGCATCTACCGTCTTGCGCCCTAGCACTTTCAGCCATGTGCTCAAGCGTCTGGGGCCACACATCGCCGCCGGTTCCTGGGCCGGCGCCGCGGGTAACGGGCGTGTGAACTTCATCGATACCCGCGACGTTGCTGAAGTGGCCCGCATTGCATTGCTCGAGGAAATCGAGCCGGCGTCGCAACGTGCGTACCACCTGTCTGGTCCACGTGCGTGGACCATGAACCAGGTGGCAGAGGAGTTGGCCCGCCTACTTGGACATCCGGTTACTTACGTCGAACGTTCGCCTGCCGAGCAGAGAGAGGCTCTGCTCGGCGCCGGACTTGCTCCGCTCGTAGCCGATCTTTTGGTTGGACTCGACCAAATGTTCCGCGAGTCTGTGATCGCCGAAACGACCTCGACGGTCGAGGAACTGACCGGAAAGGCCCCACGTTCGTTAACGGAATGGTTGACCGACAACCTAGACGTTTTTCGAGCGTGAGCTCTCCATCGGTTGGTGTCCCAGGAAGTGGGGTAAGTCTTGTGCCACTCGCTGCGCGGCAAAGCGCGTAGGGCGTCGCCCGAAGCGGCTTGCCGCGCAGCGACCATTTCGTTCTGGGTGGCCATCGTGAAGTCTGGATTAGTTTGATGTGCGATCCACCGAACTTTGTCCTTGAAGGAAATCACGATGACCAACGCCACTACGGCACCCCGGGGGCCGCTTAACGCATTAGCGCGTCGCTGCCCTGCGAAAATCAGACGGCGTGACGCCGGTCGCCTTCTTAAATGCGGTGCTGAAGTGCTGAGCGTGGCTGAAGCCGCAATCCAGGGCGACTTCAGTTGCGGTGCGACGAGGATCCAAGAGGAACTCTTTGGCCCGCTCGAGACGCAAACCGTACACAAAGCGCAATGGCGTCTGCCCGGCACTTTCTCGAAAAGCCCGCATGAAATGTCGGGGACTGACACCGGCAACTTGCGCCAAGCCCTTGATTGTGAACGGTCGCGACAAGTCGGCCTCGATGTAGTCGATAACGCGCCGCAAGCTGCTAGGTGGGAGGCCACCGCACGGCCGAATGGCGGCTCGCTGGCTGCCGTCGACCCGCGCCAGGAGGGCGAGTGCTTGCATTGCCCAGCCTTCGGCGAACAACCCGTAAAGGCTGTCTGCATTGCGCGCCTCACGGCATAGGACCGAAAGTCCACGTTGGAGATCTTCGTTGCCAAAGGCAATCAACGGCCGATTGAAGTGGCAGCCGGCTTCGGCGGCAATGGCCGGGTCCAGGAAGACCACCGTGTAGTCGAAGCACGGTGCTACGTCGAACTCGCCTTCGACCGAAATCGAGGCCGGGAACAGCGCAAGGTTTGTTCCTTGTGTTATTCCCGAGTGGATGCGGCGGCCATCGAGTTGCAGATGCAACTCTTTGAGGCCGTTACGAAACCAGAACAGCGCGAGCCGCGGTTGACGAAAACGCCAAGAGATGGGCCCGGTGGCCCGACGCGCAAGGACTTCGACATGGGTGGTGCGCGAGTCAACAATGGTGCCGGATATGAGATCGCCCCCAACCTCGCGGTATTCAGCTTGTGAGTCAAGGTGACCATGCATTTCTAACCTCCACTTCGTCCTTACGTCCAGCCTCATTGTGCGCGCAGCCGATTAGCCTCGCAAGCGAATCAGTCGCTGGTGACGACCCCTTATGGGGAGGGTCGCTGACGCATGGACGTCAACCGCGTTCGCTTTGCCCCCGCGCATCGTGCACCTTGGCTCGACTCGTGCTGGTCTGAAGCAATAGCGATGCGATGAGCCAAGACAACGGGTCCGCGAGGGGCCCGGCATCAAGCACAGTGGATCGGCGATTTAGGTCTAGCCGATGGCGTCGCCACATCTCGGTGAAAGGCGCTGCTGGCCGATTGCAGCGTCGGCCACACCGGCGCGCCTGATCTCGGCGCTCACCCCCATGGACCTCGCAACGCGATTTGCTTGGCAAAAAACGCCGCCCCTGTTCCTTCTCTCAGAACTTGACGTTCCCAATGCCCTTCAATTGCAAGATTTCCCGGGCTTCGTTTGGGCTGGCGATTTCGAGTCCAAGCCCCTCGATAATCTGGCGCGCCTGCCGCACCTGTGCGGCATTGCTCTCGGCGAGCGTGCCCCGTCCAAGCCACAGGCTGTCTTCCAATCCGACGCGCACATTGCCGCCCATACTGGCAGACATTCCTGCAAGGCGAAGCTGATCTTTGCCTGCCCCCAGCACCGACCAGTGATAGTCATTGCCGAACAACCGATCGGCCGTCCGCTTCATGTGCAACACGTCGTCAGGATGCGTGCCAATACCTCCCAGGATGCCGAACACGGTCTGAACAAAGAACGGCGCCTTGACCAGACCGCGCTCGACGAAGTGCGCCAAATTGTAGAGGTGGCTGACGTCGTAGCACTCGAATTCGAAGCGCGTGTCGTTGGCGGCACATTGCGCTAGGGCGTATTCAATATCCTTAAAGGTGTTTCGGAAAATCAGGTCACGACTGGCTTCGAGCGCTTCGCGCTCCCAGGCATGCTTAAATTCCTTGAAACGCGCCAGCATTGGGAACAGCGCGAAGTTCATAGAGCCCATATTGAGTGAAGCCAACTCGGGCGCAAAGCGCATTGACGGCTGAATGCGCTCCTCGATCGTCATGTAGGGCGAGCCGCCACTTGTGATATTTAACACTGCATCGGTGCGTGCCTTGATTTGCGGCAAGAATCGGCCAAATGCATCGGGGCTCTGGTCCGGCTTGCCCGTGACAGGATCGCGAGCATGAAGGTGAATGATCGCGGCGCCCGCCTCGGCCGCGCCGACAGAGGCTTCAATGATCTCCTCCGGTGTGACCGGTAGATACCGTGACATTGAGGGCGTATGAATCGCACCGGTGACAGCACATGTGATGATGACTTTGCTCATATATGAATCAGGAAGTCCGCATCAGGCGGCTTGCATCCGCTGTTGCCAGCTTAGGGCGGGTTGACTTCATTGACTTGTCTTCTCCTATCTTCGGTACGAGGTTCGGGATGCGGCGGGGCCGATACCTCGCCCCGGGTAGTCCGAGCATGGCGCGCGCTGGTTGAATCGAATGGCATGGCGCAAGCACTCTTCGAGCCTCATGGCCGGCGAACCGCCGGGCGTTAGATTCACGACTCAGTTGGAGCGCGCCCGGACCGCTGCGGGATCGGCTCGAGTCGCCCGGTAGTGCGGTCCGGCTGGCAGGTTCTGGGTCGCCGGCATGCAGATGCACGATGGCCGGACCTCACACGCGAGGGGCTTCGGGCAGGCGTTCACCCCCGCGCACGACGTATTTGGCGGGATACAGTGTGACGAGAACCTCGACTTCGTCTTCCGTTGCCCCGGTGCACGCGCTCCAGATCGAGCTCACTTTTTTGGCCAGCGATAGTATGGCGCCGTCGCTGCGCCCATCACGTATGTGGCAGAAGATCAGCGTTTCGGAAGTGGGCTCTCCCGAACGGTAGAGGTTGTCGGGCGTGGCTTCATGGAATACGACGCTAATCAAGTCGAGCGG
>NZ_JBFRDD010000080.1:0-27250 GCF_052113425.1 Cupriavidus sp. YAF13 | reverse complement strand
TAGCAGGCTGCTGAAGTACTCGCCGCACACACGGTATGCTTTCCGCCCGAGCAGGTGAGCACTGCTTGATTTCACAATCCGGAAACTACGCGCCCCGGAATCGAGTTTTTCGGCTGTTGGGCGCCCATTTCCAGCTTTCTTTGCCCGCTTACTGCAACTGCGGACGGATTTGTCCCAGCGAACGCATGCGCACGAGGTTGTAGGCGGCCATGCTCAGCACGAACATCTGGTCGACCCGCTTCAGTCCACGCACCATCACCTGGCGCATGCGCCCGACCGTCTTGACCCAGCCGAAGCCTTGCTCGATCAGCTTGCGCTTTTGCTGCGAGATCGCATATCCCTCGCTGCGGGCAATGGCATCAGGAACCGCCGAGCGCCGACCCGAGGTGTTTTGCGCGACATGCGGCGTCACTTTCATCTCCAGGCACGCCTCAATAAACTCCTGTGCGTCGTAGCCCTTGTCTGCACCCACTGTGATCTCGGTGTCCGGGTTGTCCACCACCTGTCGGGCATCGTTAAGCATGACCTTGGCAGCCTCGCGCTCGGCGTGTCCGTCAGCGGTGCTCACCAGGGCGCTGACCACCAGGCCGTGGCGGTTATCACTCAATGTATGCCCCATGTAGCGCAGTTCGCTGCCAGTCTTGCCTTTGCGATAGAGCTTCGCATCGGGGTCGGTCTTGGACTGATGGGTGTCGTTGCTGCGCTTGTCCCCCCTGAAGTCGCCGCTATCGTCGTCGCGGTCGCTGCCATCCTTGCGAACGAAGCTCTTGTGGCCAGCCCACGCCTGAATCAGCGTGCCGTCCACGCTGAAGTGCTCGCCCGACAACCAGTTCTTCTTCTGCGCAAGGGCCAGCACCTCGTTGAAAAATCCAATCACCGCATCATGCTGGATCAGGCGCGCCCGGTTCTTGGTGAACACCGTGGGCACCCAGACTGCGTCGTCCATCGACAACCCGATGAACCAGCGAAACAGTAGGTTGTACTGGGTCTGCTCCATCAGTTGGCGCTCGGACCGGATGCTGTAGAGCACCTGCAGCAACATCGCTCTGAGCAGCTTCTCCGGCGCGATGCTCGGGCGACCGCCCTTGATGTCGGCCTCATACATCCCTGCGAACAGCCGATCCATCTTTGCCACGGCCTGATTTACCATGGTGCGGATCGGGCGCAGCGGGTGGGACTTGGGAACGAAATCATCCAGCCGTCGCATGGTGAACAGGCTTTCGGTAAAGGTGTCTGCGCCGCGCATGCGATGTGGGAGAGTGATTCTTGTCGGGTTCTCAGATCAACGTTTCGATATGTCCATACGCTGACTTGTGGTCGAGGTACTTCAGCAGCCTGTTAGGGCGCACGCAGCTCGTGATAAGCGCGTGTTCCAGTCCTCGACGGAACTGGAACGCGCGCGCGCAGGTCGCAGTGGCGCAGGAGCGGGCCAGCGAGGGTCGCGCGCTGGGCGAGGTCGACCACGAACACACGCTGCGCCAGAAGGCCGAGCAGGCGCGGCGCTAGACGCCGCCGAGGCCGAAGCCGAGGAACAGGCGCGGCTACAGGCGGAGGCAGGGCAGGCGTTCGAGCGAGTGCAGGCGGCAGAAGAAGGGTTGCGGGCGGAACTGGAAGCGGCCGTACGGCGGGCCGCGAAAGCCTCCACGACGTGCCGCCCGGTAGGTGCCAAGCGCCGGATGCCGGTGACGCGCACCAAGTTCAAGCCCGGGCCGACCTAAGAGAGGACGGCGGGGGTGTCGGCTGATTTATCCACCGCACGCGGGGACAAGCCTGTGGACAAGCCGCGCGGGGGCAGGTAGCAGGCGGCCTCTGCGGATTTGATTAAGGCTTAAGCAAAGAGGGCGAGCCACGCACTCCCGCCGGCGCGGTTTGCCATAACAGCCGCCCCCGGACAACCTTGAAGCCCAATGTTTTTCCAAGACGACTCGACGCGGCATCGGGCGTCGCCCCCAATCCATTCACCTACGCCATATCGATCGATATCGAGCGCGCGCAAGCGATAGCCTGGTCCGCATCCAGATAGCCCAGCACGGTCTGACCCTGACCGACCCGCAAGCCGCCGGCTGCGTTGCCGAGCCACCGCCACCGCCCTGCGCGGCACGCTAGCGCAACGTGCAGGGGCAGGGCTGGGACGGTCGCTGCGCCATGCCGGCGTGGCTGCAGTGGGCTGTCAACGCCGGGCAGACGGTGGAGCATTTCCGCGTCGGTGCCTGCGCTCGTCGTCTACCGATGCGAGGCCGTCCCCCGCGGTATTGCGCGCGGCGCTGCGCTTCCTCGACGCGCAATGCCACAGTGACCGAGGCCGACTACCTGGTGGCCAAGGATGACGCGGACCGCGCCGATACCGCCGCGCGTGCGGCCTTTCGGCTCACGCTCCAGCCCCTGGTCAATCAAATCTAAGGAGGGAGATCACGGGCACTGTCACGTTGGGGAGGTCGCGTAGGATGGCGCGATGAAGAAGAACTCGTTCTATCACGGTCACCGTTTTCCCGCCGTCGTCATCAGTTGTGCGGTGCGCCGGTATTTCCGTTTCCGCCTCAGCCTGCGCGACATCGAGGAATTGCTGTTCGAGCGCGCCGGAATCGTCAGCTACGAGACGATCCGCCGCTGGTGCGAAAACTTTGGCGCGGA
The DNA here is from genome assembly GCF_052113425.1 of Cupriavidus sp. YAF13. Taxonomy (NCBI): domain Bacteria; kingdom Pseudomonadati; phylum Pseudomonadota; class Betaproteobacteria; order Burkholderiales; family Burkholderiaceae; genus Cupriavidus; species Cupriavidus sp. YAF13. The sequence goes on along the minus strand of NZ_JBFRDD010000080.1, from coordinate 24,619 downwards.
GTTCGCGCATCGTGTGAAAGCCGCACGGTGCAAGCCAGGCAACACGTGACATCTCGACGAGATGTTCGTGGCGCTGCGCGGCGAGCCCTACCTGCTGTGGCGGGCGGTCGACGACCATGGCGCCGCCGAACTCGACATCCTGCCGCAGACGCGGCGCGACAAGGCCGCCGCCAAACGCTTCTTTCTGCGCGTGCCCGGAGCCGCGCAAGATCGTCACCGACCAGCTGCGCAGCTACCCGGCCGCAAGGGCCGACATTCCCGAATTGGCCAGCATCAGGCACATGTTCGTAAAGGCCTCCGTCCGCGTGAACAATCGCACCGAGAACAGCCACCAGCCGACCCGCGAACGCGAGCTGCGCATGCGTGGATTCCGCGATCCGAAGCGCATACAAAACTTCCTGTCCAGCTTCGAGCCGATCCGGCAGCACTTCGTGCTGAAACGGCATCTGCTACGCGCTTCGCTCTACCGCAAACACCTCGTTGCGCGATTCGCTACTTTGAATAAATTCACTGACGTGGCCAAGAATCCGTCAACCGTCTCCTGAGCAGTGGGCACGCTCCCCGCTGCCTTGTGTCGATATTGCCAAGTTGACAAAGCCTGGGAATCCGACGGGTAGAAAATTGCCGGTCTTACCTTATAGAAAGCGGATCGACGTATCGGCGAAGCCCTTCCAGCGCCGAATCTTGCCGTCGACGACCGTGAAGACGTGCACCCATTCGGTTTCAACCAACTTACCTTCAGGACGCGCGGTTCCCCGCAAGAAGCCGAGTACAACCACATGCTCGCCTGACTCTATAAACTCTCGCGGCTCGAAAATTTCTGTGTCGTCCGCCTGCGCGAGCTGTGCGAAGAAGCTGGCGACTTCGGCCTTGTTGGTGCGTTGCCCGGTGTAGGGAATCTGCGGTGGCCCTACCATTTTCCAGTCGACCTGGTCGGCCACCAGATCGAGGATGGAATTGACGTCGCCGCGGCCATACGCCTCATAGGCTGTTTTCACGACAGAAATCGGGGTTGTCATCATTGTCTCCGGTTGCACGCTCCGGCCCTGCGATCGCAGGGGCGGGTGTCTCCAACTTAGAGCGCAATGGTCCCCCATTCAAGGGCCATGGTGCCAGGTTTAACGTCTGGGCTTGACTGCGGGCGACTCGCAATGTGATCTACACCTACCGTTTCGTGAACGGTACGTCGCCGGCTGTGCTGGCCCAGCGCCAAAAACAATGCAAGGATGTCGCGAGGAATGGCTTCAATCGCGATGATGCCGCGCCGGGTGTTACCAAGAATGACGCTGGTGCTCCCAAGGGTGCATCCGTGGTGCCCATATTCGCCTTTTCGCAAAGGCTCAGGCGTTCTTAGCTTACGGCGCAAGCGAAGGTGGTGCACGGCTATTCGGCGATGCTCAAGATTAAGTTGGCATCGTCAACCGCATGGCGGTGCTTGCCCGCCCCCAGTCCGCCAAGCCTCGACAACCTCGTCGCAAGCCTCATCGACATGCGGCCTATAAATCTTGTTGATGCTTATCTCTGGTAGATTGACCGCCACCCATCACGCTGATGGTGGTAAAGAGCGCGAGGATGGAGCGGTTTGACGGGACTGGAAGATAAATGAGATTTCCAGCCCCGCATCAACTGCCGAAAAAGCCGTCAAATAATCAAGCCACGACCACGGTCGGGTCCCAGGTAACGTATCCGGCCAACACTTGGTTTTCGTTATCGTCATCTACAGTGAACAGTGCGGCACAAGCCCAGAAGTTCTGCGCCGTGCCTTTGCTGGCTACTAGGGTATCGCACCTGGAGAAGCTCTCCGGAACAAATTTGAAAGGATAGCCGTTAGGCGACGTCGGTTGAGCGGCCCCTTGAAGCGTGATGACGTTAACCACCGGGTTATTGAGAACCGAACCACCACCCGATAGGCTGTAGATAAAAGCCGCGCTGTCCGAGTTTCCGGACGTGCTGCTGCAGTAAAATGACAGAGTATCGTTGACGTGGGCGTTGAGCGAAATGTTGCCAGGGTCTCCCCCTGTGCTCCAGCCGCGGGGGTCGTCGGAAACCATGTAGATGTTCCCATGACCGATCGATGTGGGACTCGTTGGGTTCTGACTCAATGAGCCATTAGCAGCAATGATGGCTTCGACATTCATCGTTGTCATCACATTGATGGTGATGCTCTGGGTTGAATCTACGGCCGCCTTGCCTTTGACGGGTGCATTAGCTTCTGCCATGATGGTCTCCTCGCTTCGCGCCTACTCTTTTTCCGGTTTTCGGCAATCCCGGTGAATTTCACGATAGGTCTGGTTAGCCATATAAAAAATAACATCGACGACGATTTTATTAAAATCACACCTCGCCCATTCAACGTGGTTTAATCTGATTTGCGCGGTATGATTCAGCGTCTTTGCTGATTATCTGTATTGGGGTGATCAATGCCGGACACCGGAACGCGGCGTTTTATTTCGTCACGATGTGGAGACTAGGCCAGCGCATGACTCATTGCAAATTCGTCAGGCTTATATCAGACGTAACTGTTGAGCATTGAGGCGCTATTTCATAACGCGCACGAGTGATTATTTTTCGAATCCCCTATATAGGAGGGAAATCCATCTAAGATAGACCTCAGCAAGCCCTGTAGGCGGTATGTGGATGAGGCTTGCGACGAGGTGGTCGAGGTTCTCTGCGATCGGGTCGTACACGATGGCTGCGTGTTGCGATCAACGCCAGAGGCCGATCAGCCCAGCTTTGGCAAAATGGAGATTCGGGATATTGCTTCTCAGCTAGGCAAGCGGTCCAGTCCTTTTTTGTTCCAGCGGCATCGCATTGAGGATGCGTTCCGGTAAGACGGCAAGCTGCGTTGGCGACCCCTGCGGCAATGGGCCGCCTCGCGGCCCGCCGACGCCGCCCGGGTCTTCATCGCTCGGCACATTCGGCGCGGAATGTCGGAAGCGGCAAGGCGCCCAAACTGGCAACTTACACCGTCAGGAAGGAGGGGCTCTAGGGGGGCCGGCCAAGCAATCCGGATCGGCCATTGCAGAATAAAGGAAGCTCTCCATGAACCCGCAACGCGCCAACCAGGGTCTCGACCGGTAAAGAGGTAGGCCTGCGGGCAAGGGGCCCTCTGGGCAATTACGTCAGATTCTACGTAGAAGGTACGGATACCCCCAACTTACGCCCCCTCGTGCGTGCCGCAATAGGCATATTTTCGAGAATATCGAGTCATAACTTTCATATGTGAAAGTCGCACCATCTCGTCACTCCGGAGGATAGGTGTCGCATGGGGCACTTCTCGCCATCAAAGTACGCCGATCATGGGAAGGACTTCACGCCGGGACTTTCTTGTCTCAGTACGGCCGCGATTGCGGATATGCTGGATCAGCGAAGGATCACCAGTGGAATATCGGAGGATGACCAAAGGCGGCTGTCTGCGGTTGTATCGTCCGACACCGTTGCAGGCTGGCTCGGCCGCGGTGTGTGCGCGCGTAACGCGGGGGTCCTGCTTACGGTTCATCCGCGGCAAGCCTGGCGGGAGTTCAGGCGGCGCTTGGCCCTCGATGGGCTGGAAGGGACGACGTTGCGCGCCGCGCTGCTTGGTGGTCCTCCACTTAACTTCACTGGGACGCGCGCATTCAAGAAGGTAAGTTTCGTGGCGTTGTGCGAGACGGTGCTGTTCTACCTGCGCGTGCAGCTACCCGACGCAAATGCGCGTCTTGGCCGTGGCCGGTAGCTTGGCCGGATACTCGGCGACATCCTGTGAGGTCCCGCCTGCACCGGCGCCATCGCGTGGCGCCATCAGCGAATGCCAACCCGAGCCGGGATCTTCCCTCGCTGGTCGAGCGGTACCACGGCCAGCACGACGGCCTTGGGTAGTGTTATCGCAGCGCATGTGATGCAGTTTGATCCCCCGGCTATCGACGGCACCAGGCAAGATAGTATGGTCCGTAGGATAGAAGGCTCCGCGATTCATATTGTCCGTTGGAAGTGCTTGGCGCACGTCGCATCTATGCTCTTTCCATCGACAACGTGGAGGCCTGCTATGAATCGACGACAATTTGCCACCGGCAGCGGACTGGCGCTGCTTGCATTTGGCGCGCTGGCGCAAGAGAAGACTGGGATCCGGCCACAGCAGACCGACGTGGCCGGCGTCGACAGTACGCTGGCGGGCCAGGCCGCGGTGGCCGTGCGAAGCGGTGAGTCGGTGCAGGACGCCTTTGCACGCTTTGCCGTAGTCGCTGCAAAGGCGATGCCTTTTCTCCACATGACCGCCCTGGTCGCGAAGGCATCTGTGGCCGGCGGCGCAGACGGGCCAGGTGACGTGCGCCGACTTTATTCCAGCGTTCCCTCGGCCTATCCTGTGGGGGGCTGGAAGCATCTCGGGGGTAGCGAATGGGCGGAGCATGTCCTGCAGCAGCAGCGCGTACTGGTTGCCGCCGGCGATGTCGCCCTGGCTCGCTACTTTCCTGATCACGCACTGCTGCGCTCGCTTGGCACGCGCACGCTGATCAACGTGCCAGTGGTGGTTTGCCGTCGAACCGTTGGGGCATTTGCCTTCCTATGCCAGCACGAAGGTGTGGCTCCCGCCGCACTTGCGCAGATCGTGTCACTGGCACCTAGTGCTGCTGCGGTGTTCGTACTGGGCGCAGGGGAGCAGGCGTGAACGGGGAGGCCGCTGCTCTGCTTCAGGGCGTGCCGGAGGCCGCCACGACCATAGCTGCGACGCAGAAATCGACTGCCGAGCTGAATGACGCCGACGTTTCTGGCACTCCCAGAGTCCGAGCGTGGCTACCCATGGCCTTGGCGGTCTGCGCGCTCTTGATCTGGAGCACGCTCGCCGTGTCGGTGGTCAGCTTGTCCGGTCTGTCGCCGCTGTTGACCACGGGCGTGGCCTTGGCTGGAGGCGGCATCATCGGGCTGCCATGGGTTGCCTGGAGACGGCTGGAGCCGGGTGCCGTGCTAGTGGGCAGTCTGGCCATGTTGGGCTATCACGCGCTCTACTTCTTGAGCCTGAAGACCGCCGATGCCGTCGCGGCCAACTTGCTGCACTATCTGTGGCCGCTGTTCATCATTTTACTGACACCGCTCATGCTGCAAGGCTACAAGCTCACCCGAAGCCATGTTGGCGCCGGCGTGCTCGGCTTCGCCGGTGCGGCCGCCTGCCTTGGAGCGGTACCGGTGTTCGGTGCCGGCGCAGGGGTCGGTTTTGCGCTTGCACTCGTGTCGGCGCTGATCTGGGCCTATTACTCGGTCTGGTCGCGGCGCTTCGCCGAAGTACCCACGGCCACCGTTTCTCTCTACTGCCTGCTTGCCGGCTTGGCTTCGCTTACAGCCTACGCGGTGCTTGGCCAACTTCCTGCGTACGACAAGCTTGCGCTGGGCGGCGGGATGCCATCGCTGGCACCCAGGCATTGGCTTACCCTGGCGTACCTGTCGCTCGGACCGCTGGGCGGCGCCTTTTATCTGTGGGACTACGCCATGAAAAAGGGCAACCCGCATCAGGTGGCGCTGCTGGCTTATGCGGTGCCGGTGGTGTCCACCCTCTTCGTCAGCTTGTTCCTTGGCCGCGGCATTGATGTCGCCACGATGATCGGCGCGGTGCTGGTCACGGTGGCGGTGGGCATCGGCAACCGCGCCAGCCCACGGCGCTGACATCAACCTGGAAGGGACTGACATGGAAAAAACAAAGGTGGCGGCCATTGAGATCGGCGAGGAAATCGTGGCGGGGTTCGCAAAGTACGGGCTGCCTGGCGTGGCGCCAGCGCGCAGCCGCGATCGTGGCTTGGGGCCGTTTCCTCGCATGGTCCTGCGCGGCGCTACGTTGATCGACGGCACCGGCGCTCCCCCCTGGGGCCTGGTCGACATTGTGGTCGAAGGCAACCGGATCGCCGACATCGTTAGCGTCGGTACACCTGGCTTGCCGATCCGCCCCGAGCGCAGACCGGCGCAGGCGGAACACGAGATCGATTGCGAAGGTCGCTTTGTTACCCCAGGCTTTGTCGACAGCCATGCGCACATCGGCGCACCGTTCCACGCGGCAAGCGGCAACATGCCGGGAGCGGACTACGTCTACAAGCTGTGGCTGGCACACGGCGTGACTTCCGTCCGGGAGGCTGGTTGCTTCAACGGCCTGGCCTGGACGCTGGAGCAGAAGGCCGCCTCGGCTGCGCACAGCATCGCGGCACCGAGCCTGTACGCCTATGCCTATTTCCCGGCCATCAACGACTACCTGAAGACCATCCACACGCCCGCCGCCGCACGTGAGTGGCTGCGCCGGCTTGCCGACAAGGGTGCGGATGGCGTCAAGTTCTTCGGTGCGCCCCCTGCGGTCATGGAGGCCGCGTTGGACGAGGCACGGAACCTCGGGCTGCGCACCTGTTGCCACCATGCCACACTGGCGGTCAGCCGCATGAATGCGCTGACCACGGCCCAGTGGGGCCTGACCAGTTCGGAACATTCCTACGGTCTACCGGAAGCTCTGTTCGAGGACCGCACTGTCCAGTCATTTCCCTCGGGCTATCACTACAACGACGAATACCTGCGCTTCGCCACGGCGGGTACCACCTTCTTGCAGGCTGCACAACCCGGCAGCGCGAAATGGGAGCAGGTGCTGGACGCCTTTCTTGCCGCCGGGCACACATTCGTGCCCACCATGAACGTCTACGATGCCAACCGCGACCTGATGCGTACACGCCGCGCCGACTGGCACGCGCGCTTCACCGATCCCACGCTGCTGAAGTACTTCGAGCCGCACCGCGGGGGCCATGGATCGTACTGGTATCGATGGACCACGCAAAACGAAGTCGAGTGGCGCGAGACCTTCCGCCTGTGGATGCACTTCCTGCGCGACTTCAAGAACCGCGGTGGCCGCGTCTGTGCCGGCAGCGATTCGGGATTCATGTACCAGGTCTACGGCTTCGGCTTCGTGCGCGAGCTGGAACTGCTGCAGGAAGCGGGCTTCAACCCCCTGGAAGTGCTGCGCGCCGCGAGCTACCAGGGTGCGGAGTTGCTCGGGCTGGAAGCCGAAACCGGGTCGGTCGAGGTTGGCAAGCGCGCCGACCTCCTGGTCCACGACAGTAATCCGCTCGACGACTTCAAACTGCTCTATGGCACGGGCGCGCTGCGGCTGGACGAGGCGCGCCAGCGCGGTCAATGGCAGCGCTGCCTGCGCACCACCATCAAGGACGGTATGGTGTTCGACACCCAGGAACTGCTGGACGACGTTGAAGGGATGGTGGCAGCGGCAAATGCCACCGAGGACGGGCAGTAATGGAAGCGCCGGCCGAGTTCGTGGTGCTGTCGGGTTTCCTCGGCAGCGGCAAGACCACGCTGCTGGGCGACCTGTTGGCCGCCGATGATGATGGCCGCACGGCTGTCATCGTCAACGACGTAGGGCAGGTCAATATCGATGGTGCGCTGATCGCTGTGACCGCTGGCGTGCCAATGGCCACGCTTAGCAACGGCTGCGTCTGCTGCAGCCTGACCAACGATCTGCAGTACACCATCGAGGCCATGCTGGAGACGCGGAGGCTCTCCGGCGCGCCGGGCTTCCGGCGCATGATCCTGGAGTGCAGTGGGCTATCCGATCCCGGTGCGGTGTTGCGCAGCCTTTCCGAGCTGGCGCACTTGCGCATGCGCGTGCGTGTGGTGACCACCTATGCCTGCGACAGGCCGATGGCGGATCGGGAGGAGTTTGGCCTGGCTGCCGCGCAACTTGCCGCTGCCCACGTGATCGTCCTGACGCGAATGGACGTCGCCGACTCCGAACAGGTCATGCAAGCTACGGCGTTGGTTCGTGCGCTAGGCGCCATGGCCACGCTGGTGGCCGAGCGCGACCGGCACGTACGTGCCCTGCGCGCCTTCGACGAGACTCACGCAGCGGAACCCACGCTCCCGCGCAGTCCTGCTGCCTTCCTGGCGGAGGGTACGGTTGGTCATCCTCGCATCAACGTGTACGCACTGCAGTGGAATGGCCCGGTTGCATGGCCATTGCTCGCCGCGTGGCTGGAGAACCTGGCCGGTTACCTGGAGGCGCGGTTGCTGCGAGTCAAGGGGCTGGTTGTGGTGGAGGGATGCGACGAGTTGTTGCTGATCCAGGGTGTGGGGCAGCATTTCGATACGCCGCGGCGTATCGGCGCGGATGATCCATCCACCGGCAGTATGGGTGGGCGGCCGTCGAACCTTATCATCATTGCCCGCGATACTGAAATGACGGAGATCCGCGACATCGGGCCGGCGCTGTCGATGCCGTGCCGCCTGTCGATGATCCGATCGCCCGGCGCCGGCAGTGCTCCGGTCCGGCTGGCGCGGCTGCAGGAGTAGGCCAGACAAGTACTGCAAATGAAGAAACGCCGGACGGGATACCCGCACGGCGTTTTTCACTTGCAGCCCGGCGTAGGCTTCAGCGGCCCGCGAGGCTTTCCAGCGGCTGCCACTTGCCCGACACCACCTTGTAGATCGTGATGCCGCCTTCCTTCAGGTCGCCATGGCTGTCATAAGAGATTTGCTGCGAGGTGACGCCGGCCATAGCGGTCGACGCCAGCGCGGGCAGGTAGCGGTCCGGCTCGGTCGATCCCGCCTTGACCATCGCCTTCATCATGGCCATCGCGCCGTCGTAGGCATAGGGCGAATACGTCTGCACCGGCGAGCCGAAGCGCTTTTCATAGCGTTGGCTGTAAGCCTTGCCGCCCGGCATCTGGTCCAGGGGCAAGCCTGCTAACGAACAGATGGCACCCTCCGCCGCCGTGCCTGCCAGGCGGATGAAATTGTCGGTCTTCGACATCTCGCCCGAAACTAGGACCGATTTCATGCCCAGCTCGCGCATCTGCTTGGCCAACGGTGCAGATTGCGCCTCCGCGCCGCCGTAAAACACCACGTCCGGGGACAGGCGCTTCAGGTTGGTCAGCACGGCCTTGAAGTCGACCGCCTTGTCGTTGGTGAATTCACGGCGCACGATAGCGCCGCCCGCCGTGCGCGCAGCCTTCTCGAATTCGTCTGCCAGGCCTTGGCCATAGGCCGTGCGGTCGTCGATGATGGCGATCTTCTTCGCTCCCAGCTTGGAGACCACATAGGCCCCCACCACGCTACCCTGCTGGGTGTCCGAGGTCATCATGCGGAAGGTGGTCTTGAAGCCCTGGCGCGTGTACTCGGGCGCCGTGGCCATGGAGATCTGAGGCACGCCGGCGCGGCTGTACACCGCTGACGCTGGGATGCTTGTGCCGGAATTGAAGTGTCCGAGCATCCCCTTGATGCCGCCATCGACCAGCTTCTGCGCTACCACCGAGCCAGTCTTGGGATCAGCCTGGTCGTCCTCGGCGGCGAGGGCAAAACGGACCTCGCGTCCGCCGATCTTGGGATGGCTGGCGTTGAAGTCCTCCAGTGCGAGCGTCACCCCGTTCTGCATGTCCTTGCCGTACTGCGCCTGGCCGCCGGTCATGGGGGCGGCAAAACCAAGCCTCACTTCCTGGACCTGCGCCTGTGTGAACGGGCTGGCCAACACCAGCGTGGCTGCGGCGCAGGCGCTCAACGTGATGCTTCGATTGCAATGCTTCATCTATTTCTCCTTGTTTTATTGATGGGTGGTGCTACGTACGCGGTCACGGAATCCCAGCGTTACGCCGAGGAAGCTGACGGCTGCTGCCGCGATGACATAGATAGCCGGCGCCATGGCGCTGCCGGTGGTGGCGATGAGCCAGGTGAGGATCAGCGAGGCGAAGCCGCCGAAGGTCATCACCGCGACGTTGTAGGCAACCGAGAGTCCGGTGGACAGGATCTTGGTGGGGAATATCTCCGAGAACGCGGCGAGGATGGGGCCGGTGTATCCGGCAATCAGCACACCGAACACCGCCTGGAACAGGATCAGGTTGAACTGGGTCGGCGCCGACACCACCAGTGCGAACATCGGATAGGCGATCAGCAGGATCCCGCCGGAACTGAAGGCCAGAAGCTTGCGGCGTCCGATGCGGTCCGACCAGGCGCCGACGAAGGGAGACAGTATGGTGATGATGAGGCCGCCTACCACGCCGGCGATGAAGGACATCGACTGCGGCATCTTGAGCGTCTTGACAGCGTAGGTCGGCATGTAGAACAGCAGCACGTAGATGCAGACCGTCCACAGGATCACCATCGAGAACGTGGTGAAGGTCTCGCGTGGATAGTTCAGCAGCACTTCCGTGAAGGGCTTCTTGACCTTGTCCTTGTTGGCGAGGAAGGCCGGGGTCTCGTCCACGCCGCTGCGGATGTAGAAGCCGATGGGGCCGATCAGGATGCCGAGCAGGAAGGGAACGCGCCAACCCCACGCCTTGACCTCGGCCGGCGTGAGCCACAGCGTCAGTACCGTCCCCGCGAGCGCACCGAGTACCACCGCGAATCCGATGCTGCTCTGGATCCAGCTTGCGTAGTAGCCCTTCTGGTCCTCGGGCGCATGTTCGGTCAGGAAGGCCGTGGCGCTGCCCATTTCCCCACCGGCCGAGAAGCCTTGCAACAGGCGCGCGATGATGATCAGCACAGGTGCGCCGATGCCGATCTGGTCATACGTCGGCGCCAGCCCGATCAGTGCCGTGCCGGCCGCCATCAGCAAGATGGTCAGCGACAGAGCCGCCTTGCGGCCCACGCGGTCGGAGTACATGCCAATCAGGATGCCGCCGATCGGTCGGACGACAAAGCCCACGCCGAACGTAGCCACCGACAGCATCAACGAGGTGAGCTCGTTGCCGGTGGGGAAGAACAGTTGCCCGATAGTGATGGCAAAGAAGCCATACACCATGAAGTCGAACCACTCGAAGCCATTGCCCAATATCGTCGCCGTGATTGCGCGCCGCCGGCGCCTGGCCTCGTCCGGCGAGGCCGCTATTGATGCTGTCATCTCCATTTTCGTTTCCTTTCCTCTGGCAGTTTCGATTTCCGCCGGCCACTGACAATCCTGACCGGCCTGTAGCGGCTGCTTGCAGCGCTGCATTGCATTCAATAGCAGTGCGGATGGCATTCCTATCTACGTTTTGCAGGAATCGTCGAGGCAGTCGTCCATCACTGAATAGGAGTCCTCAACACTGGTGCGCCTTGATGCTTGTTTGTGGTGCGATCGCCGGCGGCGCGAACGATTGCGTAGCTTTGGCCGGTTGCCTCTCCAAAGGGTTGATGGCTAAGGGCACTGGCGTCGCCGTCTGTGAACAGGTTCCGCAATTCGATCGATACCGGAAGAACTTTGATGGCGTCTCTGCACTTCGCTGGTGCGTGTTCTGCATCAAGAACAGGGAATCGCATTTTTTGCGAAAGACCGTGCGATACATACGAAAGCAATGCCCTCATTCCCTATCTGGTGCAGGTAGTCGCGCGGCAACGCCGATCCTAAGATGATATCGACCCCCGCTATGGGGCGACGGCTACCCTGAAACGACGAAAGTCCAGAGAAAGTGAGGACAAGAGATGGCAGTGGATACGAACAAGCAGACGGCGCTCGCGAAAGCGCGCTCGGAACATGTGGCGCGTGGTGTGGTGACCGCCCACCCGATCTTTATCGAGCGCGCGCAAGGCTCGCACGTGTGGGATACAGAAGGCCGTAGCTATCTGGATTTCGTCGGCGGCATCGGCGTGCTGAATGTCGGCCACAATCACCCGCGTGTGGTGGAGGCGGTCAAGAAGCAACTCGACCGGCTGAGCCATGCAGCATTTCAGGTGGCCGGCTACGATGTCTACATCGATCTGGCCGCGCGCCTGAACGCACTGATCGGCGGCGATGACGTCTACAAAACCGTATTCCTGACCACCGGCGCGGAAGCTGTGGAGAATGCCATCAAGATCGCACGCGCTCACCGCAATGCGCCCGGCGTGATCGCGTTCCGCGGAGGCTTCCACGGCCGCACTTTGCTCGGCATGACGCTGACCGGCATGAGCACGCCTTACAAGCAGAACTTCGGGCCGTTTGCCGGCGACGTCTACCACACGCCGTATCCCGATCCGTATCGCGGCTTCAGCGGCGACGATGCGCTGCGTGCCCTCCACGAGTTGTTTGCTACACAGATCACGCCCGAGCGCGTCGCCGCGATCATCATCGAACTGGTGCAAGGCGATGGCGGCTTCCTCGCCGCGGGCGAGGATTTCCTGCGCAAGCTGCGCGCCCTGGCCACAAAGCACGGCATTGTCCTGATCGCGGACGAAATTCAGACCGGCTTTGGACGCACAGGCGAGCTGTTTGCCTTCCAGCAGGCCAACATTAAGCCTGACCTCGTCACCGTGGCCAAGAGCCTGGCGGGCGGTTTGCCGCTGTCGGCCGTCGTAGGCCGCGCCGACATCATGGACGCGCCCGAGCCGGGCGGCCTGGGTGGTACCTACGCCGGCAGCCCCCTGGCATGCGCCGCCGCGCTCGCCGTGCTCGATTTGTTCCAGAAGGACGGGTTGCTGGAACAGGCCAATCGTCTGGGTGACGTACTGCGCACGGGCCTGGAAGAATTGGCACTACGGCACGCCGAGATTGGTACCATTCGCGGTGTGGGGCCGATGCTGGCGCTGGAGTTCGTCAAGAACGGCGATCCTATGCAGCCCGATGCCGGCTTCGCCCAGCGTGTCATCGACGCTTGCCGTGAAGGTGGCCTGCTGGTAATCAAGTGCGGTGTGCATCGCAACAATGTGCGTCTGCTGGCGCCATTGACAACGATGCTCGACGACGCGCGCGAAGCCGTGGCGATTCTTGGGCGAGCCATCGAGACGGCCCGTGCGCACTGAGGCGCGGCGGGCTCGCCCACAATAGCAAGGACATCATGGAAAGCGAGATTGCGGCAAAGTTCGCCGGCAAGACAGTATTGACGATCGACGTCTACGGCACGCTGATCGATTGGGAGCGGGGCATCTGCGATGCGCTCGGCCCGATCCTGCGTGACCGGGGGCACTCGATCGGGGATGACGACATGCTGGAGCGCTATGCCTGGCACGAGTCCGCCCTGGAAGCCGGCCCCTACATGACTTATCGAGAGATCCTCGAAGAGGCATTACGGCGCATTGCCGGGGACCTGGGTTTCGAGCCCAACGAGGTCGAACTGGACGCATTCTCGCATTCCGTGGGTGACTGGCCTGTTTTCCCGGATTCCCATGACGCGCTGCTTGGGCTGCAGCGGCGCTTCCGACTCGCTGTCATCACCAACGGTGACGATGAGTTCTTTGCGTTGTCCAACAAACGCCTGGGAATCGAGTTCGATCATGTCATCACCGCGCAGCAGGCGCGCAGCTACAAGCCCTCGCTGAACAATTTCCACGTTGCGCTCGGCCGCATCGAGACACCGCGGTCGCAGATTCTCCACGTCGCGCAGAGTCTCTTTCACGATCACGTCCCGGCGCAGGCGCTGGGCCTGCAGACGGTATGGATCAATCGTCGTGTCGGCAAGCCAGGATTCGGCGCGGTGCCCAAGGCCAACGCGGTTCCGGACGCGGAGTTCCCGGACATGCGGTCCTTTGCGCTGGCCATGCTGTGAAGTGCGATGGAAAACTCGCGACACGGTTGATCCGCCCTGTGTTTTTGATAGCGGCGCCGCCGCGATAGAATCGCCCGCTCACGAAAATCATGGACATCTCGACGGCACTAGTTTCGACGGTTCTGCGCAGCGCACGCGTGGTGGCAGGACAAGGCGCCCTCACGAACGAGATCCGCTGGGTCCATATGGTAGACCACCCAGACATCGCCGCATGGGTTCAGGGCGGACAGTTGTTGCTGACCACCGGCTATAACTGGCCGCGCGACGAGGCATCGGCCCGCGCGCTGATCCGCGCGTTGCGAGAGCGGGATCTGGCGGGCGTCGTGCTGGCAGTGCCGAATTTCCTCGAGCATTTCCCCGAAGGGTCCGTGGAGGCCGCCAACGAAGTTGGGCTGCCGCTTCTCGAACTCGACTGGGCGATTCCGTTCAGCGCGATTACGGAGGAAATCCACTCCAGCATCATTCGCCGCCAAAGCGAGCTGATCGAACGCTCGGACGAAATTCACCGCGCGCTGACAGACGCCGCAGTGATGGCCAACACGCTTGGCGACCTGGCGCACGCGCTGAGCAATCTATTGGATCGCAAGGTCAATTTTGTCGATACCGACGGCCTGCTCCTGGGGTCGAGTGAAAGCGAACAGAGTGATGGCGCGCTGGCAAAGAAGGAGCACACCTATTTCCGCGTGCTGAACAATCGTCTCATCCTGCGCCAGATACTGGACAGCGTGAGCCCGGTCCTGATCGATGCGCAGTCAGAGACCGGCATGCCGCGCAGGCTCGGCTGCCCGATCCGGATCCGCGGGGAGATGGCTGCCATCGTGTTCGTCGACGAAGGCGACAGTCCGCTTGGCGAACTGGAGATTCGGGCGGCGGAGCGTGCTTCCATCATCGGCGCGCTGCATCTTGCGCATATGCGGGCACTGCATCTTCAGGAAGAGCGCCTCGGTTACGCGCTAGTCGGCACGTTGCTCGAAGGCAAGTTCGAGGAAACCCCTTCGGCTCTCGAGCGTGCACGCGTGGGTGGATGGAATCCAGCAGGTGAGTACCGAGTCTGCCTTGTATTGCTTGACGAACCACTGCCGCTCTCACGGGAAGGCTTTTTGCGCCGGGAGCGCTGGGTTGAGCGCTTGCGCAAGTATCTTGATGGTCTTGGCGAGCCACCTTTGATCCTCGTATCGCTGAACCAGATTACCTTTCTGTTGTCTTCGCAGTTCGAATTGGAACCCCTGTGGCGCGTGCTGGGCAGCCGTGGTGCGGCGCTGGCTGTGAGCCGCTCGCATAGCGGTGTGGCTGGTATGGCCCAGGGCGGCAAGGACGTGCAGTCGCTCCTGCCGCTGCTCAAGCCTGGCAAGCTGCATCACTTCCAGGAAGTGATGTTTCCCCGGGCGCTGATGGGCGATGCTGGCGCGCGTGAGCTGTTCATCGGTAGCAAGCTGGGTCCGCTCATGGCGGACAAGAAGAATGAGTCGCTGCTGGAGACGCTTGAGGTACTCTGCTCGGAGGGATTCCAACTGGCAAACACCGCCCGTCGACTCGGCATACACATCAGCACGCTGCGCTACCGCGTGGAACGCATCGAAACGCTGCTGGGTACTCCGCTGGAGGACCAGGGAAACCGGTTCGAGCTGCAGGTGGCGGTTGCCCTGTATCGGCTTTCCGAAGAATAGAACGCATGCTCTCTGTGGCACGGCCTTGCCATCATCTGGCTCGGTGCGCGATCGCATCGGCCATCTCATTGAATCTCAACGACCAGGAGTCATGCATGAGTGCATATGAAGCATTTGCGTCCGTCGACATGCGTGTCGGCACGATCGTTCGCGTCGAACTGAACGAGAAGGCCCGCAACCCGGCCTACAAGATGTGGATCGATCTGGGGGAGCTCGGGACGTTGACGTCGAGCGGGCAGTATGTGAATCGCTACCAGGCCGAGGAACTGGTCGGCAGGGTTGTGGTCTGTGCCACCAACCTGGGGGAGCGCCGAATCGCCGGCTTCCTGTCCCAAGTGCTTGTGATGGGGGTGGAGTCCGAGCCGTCGGTGGTGAATCTGTTGACGGTGGATGGCAGTGTGCCGAACGGCAGCAAGGTGTTCTAAGTTCACTGAATGCACTATGGCCTAAGCCATAGTGCATGCTCTCAAGCCGGTATCAGCCGATCTCGAAATGCAAGGTCTGCGATTCCAGGAACTCGTCGATGCCGTGGTGCGAACCTTCGCGGCCCAGCCCCGATTCCTTGACGCCGCCGAACGGTGCCACCGCCGACGAAATCACGCCGGTATTGATGCCGACCATGCCGTACTCCAGTGCTTCGCCGACACGGAACACGCGGTTCAGATCGCGCGAGAACAGATAGGCGGCGAGGCCGTACGGCGTGTCGTTGGCGCGGCGGATCACTTCAGTCTCGCTGTCGAAGCGGAAGAGTGCCGCCACCGGACCGAAGGTCTCCTCGCTGGCCACCAACATCTCGTCGGTGGCGCCTGCAACCACGGTTGGCTGGAAGAACTGCGCACCACGCTCGGTGGATTTGCCACCCAGCATAACCTGAGCGCCCTTTGCCACTGCGTCGCTGACGTGGTTCGTCACTTTGTCCAGCGCTGCCTTGTTGATCAGCGGGCCGATCGTCACGCCCGCCTCGGTTCCAACTCCGACGTGCAGCTTCTTCACGTTCTCCACCAGGCGAGCGATGAACTGATCGTAGATCCCTGCCTGTACGTAGATCCGAT
Organism: Cupriavidus sp. YAF13; assembly: GCF_052113425.1. Classification (NCBI taxonomy): domain Bacteria; kingdom Pseudomonadati; phylum Pseudomonadota; class Betaproteobacteria; order Burkholderiales; family Burkholderiaceae; genus Cupriavidus; species Cupriavidus sp. YAF13. The sequence continues at coordinate 8,455 of NZ_JBFRDD010000080.1, read as the reverse complement.
TGGCGCAGACGCAGGTCTGGCCGCTGTTGCGGAATTTGCTGGCCATCACGCCGGCCACGGCGGCGTCGAGGTCTGCGTCGTCGAACACGATCACCGGGGCATTGCCTCCGAGTTCCATGCTCACGCGCTTGACGGTGTCCGCGCACTGGCGCAGCAGTAGTTTGCCGACATGGGTCGAGCCGGTGAACGTCAGCTTGCGCACGATAGGATTGGCGGTAAGTTCACCGCCGATGGCTAGCGGCCGGCCAGTCACGATGTTGAGCACGCCGGCGGGGAAGCCGGCGCGCTTGCCGAGTTCGGCCAATGCCAGCGCCGAGTAGGGCGTGAGCTCCGAGGGCTTGACCACCACGGTGCAGCCGGCGGCCAGTGCCGGTGCCAGCTTGCGGGTGATCATTGCATTGGGAAAGTTCCAAGGGGTAATGGCCGCACAGACGCCCACCGGCACCTTGCGCACGACGATCCGGCGACCCGCCTGCGTAGCCGGGATGGTTTCGCCATAGGCACGGATACCTTCCTCGGCAAACCATTGAACGAACGACGCGCCGTACAGGATCTCGCCGCGCGACTCCGCCAGCGGCTTGCCTTGTTCTAGGGTCATTAGCAGCGCCAGGTCGTCGACGTGCGCCAGCATCAAGTCGTGCCATTTGCGCAGCATGGCCGCCCGCTCGTGGGTGGTCAGCGCGCTCCAGGCGGGCAAGGCGCGATTCGCAGCCTCGATGGCGGCGCGGGTGTCCTGCTCGTCGCAGTCGGGGATGGTACCCAGCGTAGCTCCGGAGGCGGGATCAACTACGTCGAGTGTTTGGCCGGAGCGAGCATTTGCCCACTCACCGCCGATAAATGCTTGCTGGCACAGCAGTGCCGGGTCCGTCAGTTTGATCATTTCGAAATCCTGGTGAGGCGGCCGCGGCCGCCGCGGCGCTGCCTGTCGATGGCATGAACCGTCGGCAGGCAGCCTAGGGGAAGCCCTTCAGCCACTCAGTTCTTCAGTTCTTCCTGATGCGCACGTGCCAGCGCGGCCATGCTCTCAAAGCGGAAGTCATACTTGGGCGTACCCGGGGGAGGCATAGTCGCGCCCCAGCCCTTGTCGGCGTGGCGGCGGTCGATCCAAGCGGAGGCCAGGCCAAAGCCGTTAGCAGGCGCGTGGTCGTGGAACAGGCTCTGCGCCGTGTGCAGAATGTCTGCCTTCCCGAGGCCGTGATCCTGCTTCAAACGCGCAAGCATGTATTCGAAATTGCGCGGACTCGGCTTGTACGAGCCAATGTCCTGGGCGCTGTAGATCGCATCGAACTCCACGCCCAACCGTGCATTGCTGGCGCGGAAGGAGACGCGGTCGACGTTGGATAGGATCACCAGCTTGAAATGCTGCTTGAGGTAGCGCAGGGCTTCCACCGAATCGGGGAATTCGGGCCAGTCGTGCACCGATGCGCCAAAAATGTTGGCTTCCTCGTCGGTCACGCCCACGTTCCAGGTGTTGGCCAGGCGGCGGTACACCACGCCCAGCAGCACCGAGTAGGCCAGGGCCGGTGTCAGGATCTCTTGGTCGGCTTCATGTTTCGCGTAGACCTCCAGGATCTCGTCACGTGAATTCGCGGTCAGGCCGGCCTTCTCGATCAGCGGCCGCAGGCCGTTGAAGATGCCGGTCTCCCAGTCGATCAACGTGCCGTAGCAGTCGAAGGTCAGTACTTTGAAGTCTTTGAGTTTCATGGTGGCTCCTGGTTAGAGAGTGTCTGCGACTGCTTTGTCGAGGGAGAATCGCAGGATTTGGATCAGTGTATCCACGTCGGCCTTGGTGTAGTTCAGGGCCGGAGCGAATCCGAGAATGTCGTCGGAGAAGGCGCGGAAAACCAGGCCTTCCTCGAGCGCGTGCGTCAATACGCGTTCGCCGAGTCGATGGTCTTTCGATGGCTTTTGCTTGGTGGTCTTGTCGGTCACCAGTTCTACGGCCGCCAACATGCCGCTTCCGCGCACCTCGCCCACATAAGGCAGCAACTCAAGTGCCTTGAGCTGATCGAGGAAGTACTCGCCGATCCGTACGCCGTTGTCGAGCAGGCCCCCGTCGAGGTAAAGGTCGAGCGCGGCGTTGGCAACGGCGGCACTGACCGGATGGCCGGAGTAGGTCTGGCCGTGGCCGAAGGCTTGACCTTCGCCTCCGTCGGCGATGGCACTGTATATCCGGTCGTTGATCAGGGTTGCGCTCATGGGCGCGTAGCCGGAAGTGAGGCCCTTGGCGAGCGTCAGGATGTCCGGGCTCACGCCTTCTCTCTCGCAGGCGAACAACGGACCAGCGCGACCGAAGCCGGTGATGACCTCGTCGACGATCAGCAGGATGCCGAGACGGTCGCAGGTGGCCCGCATCGCTCGCAGGAAGCCGGGCGGAGGCACGATTACGCCGCCTGAACCCTGGATGGGTTCGCAGATGAAGGCAGCCACGCGTTGCGCGCCGATCTCCTCCACCTTGGCCTCCAGCGCGCGGACCGTGCTGTCCAGTACGGCTGCCGGTTCGGGGCCGGCCGGATGGCGATAGGGGTACGGTGAGGGAATGTGGTGCTGGTTTGCTGCCGGCACGTCGAAGTAGCGATGGAACAGCGGCAGCGCGGTCAAGCCGCTGCCAGTGGTGGAGCTGCCGTGGTAACCACGCTGCAGCCCAATGAAATGCTTCTTCTCGGGCTGGCCGGTGGCGTTGAAGAAGTAGCGCACGACGCGGATTGCCGTATCGACGGCATCGGAGCCCCCCTGACCGAACAGTACCCGGCTCAAGCCTTTCGGCGCTAGTTCGGCCAGCCGCGCGGCAAGACGTATGGCCGGCTCGCTCGCAAAGTGGAAGTAGCCGGTGGCATAGGGCAATTGTTCCAACTGCCGCGTTGCGGCTTCGACCAGCGACGCCTGGCCATAGCCGGCATTTACACACCACAGCCCCGAGAAGGCATCCTGTACTCGGCGGCCTTCGGTGTCGATCAGGTGGACACCTTTGGCGGATTGCCAGATGCGTGCGCCGCGCGCTTCGTGTTGGCGCAGCGGGGTGACGGGATGCACCCAATGGGCGCAGTCCTGCTCGACAAGCGATCGTGAATTCGACATGGTCGGTCTTCTCTCAATGGGTCTGGACGGTAGGCGAGGGAGCGTCGGCCGGCTATGCGGTGGTGTTGGCGGCGCTGTCCAGGGCCGGCAGCACCTTGCCGGGGTTGAGCAAGTTGCGGGGATCGAGCGCACGCTTGACCTTCCATGCGAGCTCGAGCTCGGTGCGGCTGCGTACCGCCAGCAGTTCGTCGCGCTTGGCCACGCCCACGCCATGCTCGGCGGAGATCGAACCGGCAAGCGCAGTGGCGGCGTCGTCGATGATGCGCGTGATGGCGTCGCCGTGGACCTGCAGGTAGGCCTCTGCCTCCGTCTGAGCCGGGCGCAGCGGGTTGAAGTGGACGTTGCCGTCGCCCATGTGCCCGTAGACGATCATCCGGGTGCCGGGTGCTTGGTTCAGCACCGCAGTGGTGGTGGACGCGATGAATCCGGGGATGCTTGATAGCGGCACGGAGACGTCGCAGCGCACGCTGCCGCGTGCCTGCGTCTGCGCATCGGAAATCTCTTCGCGGATCAGCCAGAAGTCGGCAGCCTGCCGATCGCTTGAGGCGAGCGCCGCGTCGGCGATCCAGCCCTGTTCCCCGGCGTCGGCTAGCGCGGCGCAGAAGGCGTCGTCCGCGCTTGCCTGGTCGTCGGTCGACGAGGATTCGACCAGCACGTACCAACCATGCGTGCTCGGCAAGGGCGAGGCCTGCCGTCCGAGATGCGCCAGCACCAGGTCCATCGCGTCGGCGGAGATCAGTTCGAAGGCGGTGACGTCATTGCCGAGCCGCCCGCGGAGGTAGCCGAACAGGGAGAGTGCCGCTGTCGGGTCGGGGACGCCGAGGAAGGCCATGGATACCGAGCGGGGGCGGGGAAACAGCTTGAGTACGGCTGCCGTTATGATCCCCAGCGTGCCTTCGGTGCCGATGAACAGGTGCTTGAGGTCGTAGCCCGCGTTATCCTTGCGCAAGGCGCGCAGCCCATCCCATATCTCGCCATTGGGAAGCACCACCTCCAGCCCGAGCACCAGATCACGCATGTTGCCGTAGCGAAGCACGGCCGTGCCGCCGGCGTTCGTAGAGAGGTTGCCGCCAATCTGGCAGCTACCTTCCGAGCCGATGCGCAGCGGGAAGAGGCTTCCTGCCTCCTCCGCGACACCGCGTGCTCGGTGCAGGGTCACCCCGGCCTCGAGCACCATGCTGGCGTTGACGGCGTCCACGGAGCGCACGCGGTTCAGGCGCGCCAGGCTGAGGATTAAGGACTGGCCACTGCCATCCGGCACGCTGCCGCCCAGCAGGGATGTGTTGCCGCCTTGTGGCACGACGGAGATGCCCTGCTCATAGCAATAAGCCATGACCGCGCTGACTTCGGTCGTGCTGCCCGGCCGTGCCACCGCCAGTGCCTTGCCGCGGTAGACACGCCGGTAGTCGGTTGCGTAGGGCTCGGCATCGGGACCAACCAGCAAATTGGCTGCGCCGACGATAGTGCTCAAGTGATCTAGGTGGTTTTGCGGCATGGTCACGCTCCGGCGTCTCGCTTTTTGCGAGTGAGTTGAGTTGGATGGGGGTGGCCTTGATGTTCAGCGTTAAGTGACCGTACCCATTCCGATATGACACAAGCTTATTGCCAGAACGCCTAGCGCGATATGTACGAGTAATAGGGATTCGCGTGGCCGCTTTCCGATGTTTTGCACAGTGGACCAGTGGCCGGGGGGGGCGAATCTGGTGCATGTCATCGAGGTGAGGGGTTAGATGTCGCCTGACATGACGCCGTCGGAACGTCAGTTGGCCGGTGGTGCATTGCCCAGTGTTCTCAGGCTCCGCGGACCCGCCCGCTAGTCAGTTGGCGACTCGCGCGCGATTCCCTTTGGGGTCGAGTACGCAAGATGCTTGAAGTCCCTTCCCGGTGAACTTCAGCCTTGTCATAAAAAGTGCCGAAATGCTCACCGAGGTTGTTGGTGGCGCGGGCAGAGACGATGGGCCAGTTGGCTCAGGCAGCCGTCGTCGGTAGAGTTTGGACTTTCACCGTGCATGTATTAGTGCAGCGCGGCGCCGTAAGCGCCTATTGAGCTACTGTTCGTTCATGTCGCCATTGGGCTCTGGACCGCATGCGCCGGTAGGCTGCCCAGAACAATACTCGCAATGGACGCCCAGCATCTCCTGCCATGATCGTCTCACAGCGCTCCGGGGCCAGATCAACTTTGACACCGAGTTCTGCGGCTGCCGCGTAGCATAGGATGCGATCTCTTGTCACGCTGGTGCGCAATTGTTCGTCGATCACGGCGCACAGCATCTCCGGGTACGCTGTCGAGTTGCCACATCTTGCCGCCTGTGTCGCGCGGTGCTCCAGATGTCGGCTGAATGCGTGTACCTCCTGAAGAAGGTCTGCAAATGCCGATGCGGGATTCTGATTCTGCAAGGTCATGCTGAGAAGTACTAGGTGGCGGTAGCCTGGGAACTCGAGATATGCGCAGCGCGCGGACTTGAGGCGCGCGATGGTCCTAGGTGGGTCATAGCCTAGCAAGGACCAATGCGCGAGAAGTCTACGTCGAGGACTTGTGCGTTGCCTACGTAGGAAAAGTAGGACTGAACGCGAGCGACCACCTTTCCCGATCAGGTAGGCGCTTGCCGCCCCCTCCGAGACATCGGCCGACAATCCGACCTTCGCAAGCAGGCGATAGAGCGGCGGCTCTCGAATGGCAGACTACCGGAACTGCCGCATGGAGCTTCGCTTCGCGTATCCCCTCAACCTTGCCGAGTTGTACGAGGTGCCGTCACAGTAGCCACCCGGCTATCCTAGGCGAGTCGAGTCAGTTTAACCTCGGCAAGGTATTCGTTTTACGGGGGCAAGTTCAGTGGTGCGAGCGAGACCACATAAAAAATTGTGTCTAACCCACTACCGTCGTTGCTCAATTATTCAGTATCCACCTCTGGCCACAACTTCGGAAAGAGGAATCTCAGACTCCTCAATGGCAGGGAAAAATTGAGTGAGTCGCGGTGTGATTCTGACTGCAGAATTCCGAAGTCAAGAAGGCTGCGAGTGATGCGCCGAACCGTCGTGTCGCTCTCACCGAGAATCTGACCGAACTCTGCTCGAGATAGGGGGCGCATCATCGCGACCGATTCCAAGGCCAAGACAGTCTTCTCGGGTTTAATGACCGATTTCTCCGAACCTATTAGCCAAGGATTCGTGTCAAGGTAAATCAGCAAGTCTCGAAGTCGTGCGCGCAAGCCATCGAGCTCCATCATCTTAAGCATGAAATTCACTTGGTCCAGGCAGCATTCGAGGAAGTAGTGCACGAACTTGACCAGTTCCTCCTGCGAYAGGTTTCCTCGCCCGTCTAATTCATTGCGTCTTTGTTGGTCTGCGGAGGCCAGGCGCAAGTAGTACTCCTGATGCGTCCGAGCGAATCCACGTAGTGGTGACCAAAGCCCATCCGTCAGTCCAGAGGCGTGAAGAGTGAGATGCGAGTGGAGGCGGCAGGCTCGGCCATTGCCGTCAATGAACGGGTGAATCCAAGCCAGGCGATGATGGGAGCAAGCGGCAGCAATCAACTGGTGTTCGAACCCCCTGATGCGCGAGTAGCGAGTACTCCATTCTTCGAGTAACCGAGGAATAAGCGCGACTGGCGGAGCATCGTGCGTGCCCACGCTCACGACCTTCTCCCGAAACTCACCAGGATGAATTGGTTCTCCCTGTTCGGTGAATCGAAACTGAGGAGGCATGCCCTCGAAGAACAGCTGATGAATGCGCTGTACCTTACTTGGGGCGAACATCTGGGCGGTATCTTCTCCTTGCCACTCCACCTCCAGTGCCTCTTCGGTTCGGATGTGCGCAATGGCCATGAGCTGCTTCTTGTACTCCTCCTGGTCTTCCGCGTAGTGCTTCTTCAGCGCTTGTTCGATGCTTTTCGGCGTTGTGTGCTGGCCCTCAATCTTGTTCGAATAGTATGAGTTCATGCTCCGCAACAAAGGTGCCAGCGCTGCCGCGACGGGCCCGCGGCCGTTTGTGAGCAGTGTTCTTGCCTTCTTAGCCAGCTCAGCAGCCTGCTCAAGTGGCGCATGAAGCACTCTCTCTTCGAGGTAAAGCGGTTGGATTGTCGTTACGTCGGCCATGAATTATGTGCGGTCTGGTGCTACTTTTGACGTTCGCAGAGGCAGCGCGCCGGTGACAACCGGCCGGGGAACTTTTGGTAGGGGGCTGTAGGGCTTTTTGGATAGTCCATAGCAGGGATAGATGGAGGGTTCTTTTTCAGGTCAGATTCCCAGAAAGTGCCGAAGAATTATAGCTTAGCGGCGAACTCTTGGAGTGTTGGATGGAGGATTAATTGGAGAGTTCCGTGGAGAGTATGTTGGAGGACGTCGAATGGGTGCCCCTGGAGACTTGAGCGGCTGAATTCGGAGAGGAGTTCGCGCTGGAGATACTTCTATCGATTCCGCAGAGACATTCGAGCCTCGTCTCTGGTTGTTTGATGCCAAACGGGCGCTGCAGGCACTCGTAAGACGCAAAATGCTACATATTTAGGAGCGAATAGGCTTCCGTTGTTAGGGGCGAGTCATCTCGGCGATGATGACTGTTGCAGGCAGGGAAGCGCCCGACGGAGTTTTCAGCGAACCCGCCCTCATGATGGGCGGGGGCTGCGATGGACGGAGTGCGCCAGACGCAGGCGCTGAAGAGCTGCTTTATCCGAGCTCCCCACGTCACCTAGGCTGGTGGAGCGCGTCAGCTTGGTCGAGGCTCCGGAGTTCTTCCTGCGCTTTGACTGGGCCAGCCTGGGCGTCGATACCGTCGTCAACCGCGGTCGCGTCTTCAACAGAATCCTCGGCTGGGTCGGCACGCCCGACGTGACGAGCGTCGTTTATTGTGCAGATTCGATCCGATGGGACTGGGCGGGTACCTGCGCGTGCATGGCAGATCGGGAGCTAAGGTCAAGCCGCACCAGCCCGCCAACCTTGAGGCGGCACTGTTTGACCAGTTCGCGAGATTGCACAGGTCCGCCGGCCCAAAATGGGCAAGTCCTTCGAGAATCTTAGTTCTCCATCTAATTGCGAAAAATTGGTTGCCCTTATGAGCGCGCCTGAGTTTATTATTTAACATAATACCTATTCGGCGTTTTTATAAATGTAAAGGCCAAATCAGAATGTCCGCTTCCAGCCACATCAGAATGTCCTCTGGATAGACCTATACTGGTAGCGCCTGGGTTGGACGGGAGCGCGCCATGAAGGATCGAGGGTTGATCACCATGAGTCTGCGCGAAGTTGACCGCTTCAAGGTCATTCAGGCAACGGCCGAGGGCCTGCTGGCGCAATGGCGCGCCGCAGAGCGCCTGGATCTGACGGCGCGGCAAGTCCGGCGGCTGGTGCAGCGCTGGCGAGCCGATGGCCCTATGGGCTTGCTG
>NZ_JBFRDD010000079.1:0-29330 GCF_052113425.1 Cupriavidus sp. YAF13 | reverse complement strand
GTTCTACCTGATCCGCTTGCTGGGTGGCTTGTGCTTCCTCTCCGGCATGCTGCTGATGGCATACAACGTGGCCAGGACCATCATCGGCAAGCCTGCCGTGGATGCACTGATCCCGACCAGCGTTTCCGCCTCCGCCCATTGATCATTCCAGGATAGAAACGATGTCCGAAAAACGAAGCTTCTTTACGCACGAGACCCTGGAGAAGAATATCGGGTGGCTGATCCTCTGCACCATCCTGGTGGTCAGCATCGCCGGGCTCGTCCAGATCGTGCCGCTGTTCTTCCAGCACTCCACCACCGAGCCCGACGCGGGGATCAAGCCGTACTCCGCGCTGCGCCTGATGGGCCGCGATATCTATATCCGCGAGGGCTGCGTGGGCTGCCATTCGCAGCAGGTGCGCACGTTGCAGGGCGATGTCGAGCGCTATGGCCATTACTCCACGGCGGGCGAGTCGGTCTACGACCATCCCTTCCTGTGGGGCTCCAAGCGTACTGGTCCCGACCTGGCGCGCGTAGGCGGACGCTACTCCGATGACTGGCAGCGCATCCACTTGCGCAATCCGCGCGACGTGGTGCCCGAATCGGTGATGCCGTCCTACCCGTGGCTGGAGAAAACGCCGTTGCAGACCAATGACGTCCGCGATCGTATGCGTGCGCTGCGCCGTCTTGGCGTGCCGTACACCGACGCCGAGATCGAGCAGGCGCCTGCCACGCTGGCCGGCAAGACCGAGGAAGACGCGATGGTCGCTTACCTGCAGGAGCTTGGCATCGCCAAGCGCAATGTGCGGGTCGATACCGCGGCCGCCGCGCAGCCTGCGGCCACGCCGGCCAAGGAGTAAGCCATGGCAATGCTCACCGCGTTTTCCACCGTGGTCTCGATGGCTGCCTTCATCGCCATCTGCTGGTGGGCCTGGTCGTCCGGGCGCAAGGCGGCCAACCAGGAGTCGGCCATGCTGCCGTTCGCCTTGCCCGACGAGCCGCTGGCCGCATGCCAAGACGCCAGCCCCGATGCCGGCCACCGCGTCGTGCGTCATGCCGGCGGCGCAAACAACACCAAGCAGGAACACTGAGTCATGAGCGACTTCTTCACGGATTTCTGGAGCTACTACATTGCCGCCATCGCGCTGGTCGGCATCGTCTGGTGCGTGTGGCTGCTGTTCTCCCAGCGCAAGGTCACCAAGGTTGTGGGCGCCCCTGAGGACACCGGCCACGTGTGGGACGGCGACCTGCGCGARCTSAACAAYCCGCTGCCACGMTGGTGGATGTGGATGTTCCTGCTGGCATGCATCTTTGGCCTGGGTTACCTGGTGCTGTATCCCGGCCTGGGTTCCTACGCCGGCGTGCTCAAGACCTCCAGCCGGGTTGAGTTGGAGGCGCACCGCCAGGCGGCCGAGCAACTGCAGCGCGAGGTCTATGGCAAGTACATGCAGATGGACGTCAAGCAGGTGGCGGCCGACCCGGCGGCGCGCGAGATCGGGCAACGCCTGTTTCTCAACTACTGCGCGCAATGCCACGGTTCCGATGCGCGCGGCAGCCACGGCTTTCCCAACCTGACCGACAACGACTGGCTGTACGGCGGGGAGCCCGAGACCATCACGCAGACCATTACCAAGGGCCGCAACGGCGTGATGCCGTCGTTCGCCTCGACCATCGACGGCAAGCTCGCTGGCGACGTGGCGCAATACGTGCGTTCGCTGTCCGGCCTGTCTTACGACCCGATCCGCGCCTCGCGCGGCGAGAGCACGTTCAAGTCCACCTGCGCGGCCTGCCATGGCTCCAGCGGCAAGGGCAACCAGGCGCTTGGCGCGCCTAACCTGTCGGACCGCGTGTGGCTGTACGGCAGCTCGGAGGCGAACATCGTCGACGCCATCCTGAAGGGCCATAACAACCATATGCCGGCGCACGAGGAAATCCTCACGCCGGAGCGTATCCGCATGTTGACGGCCTATGTCTGGGGCCTGTCCAACACCGGTGGCGGTGCAGGCGAAGGGGGCAAGCAATGAGCCACCACGCTTGTGCTTGTCAGCCGGGCCGGCACCGCGGCGGGGGTGTTCGCTCATGAACGCCCCCGGACCGGAGCCGCTTCAAAGGAACGGGGCCGCGTGGGCGCCGCTGCGAGCGCCCACGCCTGGCGCGGCTGACGCGGAAACGTCGGACGAGACCCTGTACGAAGTCCGCCGCAAGATCTATCCGCGCTCGGTGTCGGGTGCGTTCTCGAACTGGCGGGTCTGGATGGTGGTCCTGACCCAGCTGTTCTTCTATGGCATGCCCTGGCTGCAGTGGAATGGCCGCCAGGCCATGTTGTTCGATCTCGGCGCGCGCAAGTTCTATATATTCGGCCTGGTGCTGTGGCCCCAGGACGTGATCTACCTTGCCGTGCTGCTGGTGATCTCCGCGGTGTCGCTGTTTCTCTTCACGGCGATCGCGGGGCGGCTGTTCTGCGGCTACGCGTGTCCGCAGACCGTGTACACCGAGATCTTCATGTGGATCGAGCGGCATGTGGAAGGCGACCGCTTTGCCCGCATCCGCCTGGACGGCGATCCTTGGAGCGCGCGCAAGCTGCGCCTTAAGGCCACCAAGCACACGCTCTGGATCGTGATCGCGCTATGGACGGGCTTTACCTTCGTCGGCTATTTCTCGCCCATTCGCACGCTCGGCGCGCAAGTGCTGAGCCTCTCGCTGGGCCCGTGGCAGACGTTCTGGATGCTGTTTTACTCGTTTGCCACCTGGGGCAACGCCGGCTTCATGCGCGAGCAGGTCTGCAAGTACATGTGCCCGTATGCGCGCTTCCAGAGCGTGATGGTGGATCGCGACACCTATGTGGTCACCTATGACGTGGGCCGCGGCGAACCGCGCGGCAGCCGCTCGCGCAAGGCGGACCACAAGGCCGCCGGGCTGGGCTCGTGCGTGAATTGCAGCATCTGCGTGCAGGTCTGTCCCACTGGCATCGATATCCGAGATGGCCTGCAGTACGACTGCATTGGCTGCGGCGCGTGTATCGACGCCTGCAACCAGGTCATGGACAAGATGGCCTACCCGCGCGGGCTGATCCGCTATACGTCCGAGAACGCCATGCGCAGCGCGCTCTCCGAGACCGTGGCGCGCAAGCGCCTGGTGCGGCCGCGCACGGTGATCTACTCGGTGATATGGCTGGCGCTGGTCGCCGGCTTCATGGCCTCGCTGGCCATGCGCACGCCGCTCAAGGTCGATATCATCCGCGACCGCGGCGCGCTGGGGCGTGAGGTGGAAGGGCGCTGGATCGAGAACGTGTACCGGCTGCAGCTGATCAACACGACCGAGGCACCGATGCGCGTCGCCGTCAGCGCGGGCAGCGGCGAGCTCAAGGGCCTGGCCGTGGAATATGATCACGCTGCCGGCAACCTGGAACCCACATCCAATCGCCTGATTCCCATCCGGGTGCGCGTGCCGATCGAGTCCGCGGCGCAGGGCACGCACAAGATCGAGGTCACGGTCACCGCGGTGCCCGACGAGGGCGCGGGCAGCCATGGCGCAGAGATTCGACAGAGCACCAGCTTTATCGTGCCGCGCAATCTATGAGGCGGCGGGGACGCTGGATGCACCAATCCGTACGCAACATACGGGATCTAGATCTAGAGGAGGAGGCCAGATGACGCAGCAAAGCAATCCCTGGTGGAAGGAGCCATGGCCGTGGCTGCTGATGAGTGGGCCGTTCGTGGCCATGGTGGCCTGCGGGGTCACGATCTGGCTGGCTATGACCCACCCGGATCCACCCATTGAGGAAGGGGTGGCGCGCCACGGCCTGGTGGTCGAGAAGGCGGGCAGCGCGGCACGCCAGGCAGCGCCGGTCGCGGCGCAAGCGAGGTGATCATGAGACTACGCTGGCTGATGTGGGTGCTGTGGCCCGCTTTCCTGGTCGCCGGGCTGACCACCGCGCTGGTATTCTCCATGGTCGATCCCGGCGACCTGCGCTTCTTCGGCCAGCCGGTCGATGCATCGCGGGAGGCGGTCTACACCGTGGGCTTCCTGATCGCGTGGGTGCTGTGCGCGCTGTCGAGCGGCTTGACGCTGTACACCATGCCCACGCGGCTGGCGGACACGGACGAGCTGGAGTGATTGCGATGCGCGCCTTGCCGGTTCAGGCCAGCAGGCGCGGCATCGCGGCGTGCCGCCGCGGGCGAGGGCGGCCCGCGACGAGCACGTCAGCAGGATTTGTTGACGATCTGCTTGATCCCCACCATGTCGACCAGCTTGACGTGCCGCTGGCGGATCTGGATCAGGCCGGCTTCCGCAAAGCGCGAGAACAGGCGGCTGACGGTTTCGAGCTTGAGCCCCAGGTAGCTGCCGATTTCCTCGCGGCTCATGCGCAGCACGAACTCGGAGGCCGAATAGCCGCGCGCGGACAAGCGCTCGGACAGGTTGATCAGGAAAGCGGCAAGCCGCTCCTCGGCGCGCATCGATCCGAGTGTGATCAACATGACCTGGTCCTGCGAGATCTCCTTGCTCATCAGGCGCATGAACTGGTGCTGCAGGGAAGGCAGGACGTTGGACAACGTCTGGAGATCGCCGAAGCGCACCACGCAGACTTCGGTATCTTCCAGCGCGGTGGCATCCGACGCGTGCTGCATCTCGCCGAGGCCGTCAAGGCCGACGACTTCGCCGGGAAGGTGGAAGCCCGTGATCTGCGAGCGGCCGTCTTCCATTGTCAGGTGGGTCTTGAGCGTGCCGAAGCGGATCGCGTAGACGGCGGTGAGAGGATCGCCGAGGCGGTACAGGGTTTCGCCCTTGCGTACGCGCACCCGGTCCTGGACCAGCGTATCCATCTTTTCGAGGTCCTGCTGCGACATGCCGACGGGCAGGCAGAGCTGGCCGAGCGAGCAAGTGGAGCAGCGGGGCGACATCTCGGTAATGGGAATGGTGGTGAGCAATTGGGGCCTGTCGGTTTAGCGCAGTCAATCAAGCGCGATGTGGCAGGCGCATTGAGTTGAGAGCTTGACGTTGAGAGTCGTCGATTGGAAGCGCCATCCACATCGGCCTGGCGCGCGGGTCTTGCGGCAGTGCGCTATCTGTGCAGCGCGGCTTGCCGTGCCCGTCGTCATGTTGTGCGAGCGCGCTGGTGTGCGCGGGCGCAAGGCCTCATGTTGATAGCGCCTCTTGGAGCTGCGGGGGCGCGTTCGACGCATTTTACCGCGCCGGACGTTGCGATTGTGTGATTGGGAGGAGAAGTTGACCATAGGCGTGCTTATCAGCGTATTTACCCTGGCTTTGCTGGGCGGCGTGCACTGCGCCGCCATGTGCGGCGGGATCGCGCTGGCGGCGGAGCAGGGCGGCGTTGCGCGCGTGCCTGCCACGGTGCTCCGGCGTCCCGGCCATTGGTTGCTGGAACTGCTTGTCATGCATGCCGGGCGGCTTAGCATGTATGCGGTGCTGGGGGCCTTGCTGGGCGCCCTGGGCGCTGGCGTCTGGGGGGCGCAGTACCTGCCGCTGCAGCGCTGGCTGTTTGGGATCGGCAGTGTGATGCTGGTGTTGTCGGGCTTGTGGATGTTGCGCGGGCGCACCATGGGTACGGGTTGGCTGGAGCGGCTCGCCGCCCGTGGCGCGGGCGGCTTGCTGCGCGGCCTTGGCGCCGTCGGGGCGCGCTTGCCGGCTGCGGCCCGGGCGCAGGGGCAGGGCCGGTTGCTGCGCCGCTACGGCATGGGGCTGGCCTGGGGGCTGGTCCCGTGCGGCATGGTGTACGGCGCCCTTGCCATGGCATTGCTGGCCGGCAATGCCGCGTCGGGCGCGCTGGTGATGGCCGTGTTTGGCCTGGGCACCCTGCCGAATCTGCTGGTGATCTCGGGCCTGTCCGGCTATCTCAGGCAGCTTTCGCGGCGCCCGGCGTTGCGGGCTGGCGCTGGCCTTGCGGTGGTGGCCTTTGGCTTGGCCGGGGTGGCGCGCGCGCTGCTTTTGCCTGAGACGCTTGCCGCGCACGGATTCTGTCTGGTCTTCTGAAGCGCTGTTTCGTGGTGTATCTGTCACTTCCTTGCTGAGGTAGCTGTGCGAATCGGTTGCAGGTTTGCCAGGGAATGCCATACAATCGCAAGAACAGCGATATCGCGCAGCGTACTTCATCGTGGCATCGTCAGGTAGCATCCGCTGCTCAGGGATGCATGCCAGGAACACCAAGGCAGGCATCAGCGCCAGGGACCGTTCCCCATCCGCCGTCCGGTTCACAAGATTCGGTTCAAAAGACCAGCTACGGCAGGGCGGGGTGAAATAGGCCAGCAGGCCCGATATCCGTATTTTCTTGCACCCGGCGCGTTCGATGATAGACGCCGCGCCGGACAGGTCCGCCACATCAGGGGGAAGGCGCGACGCAAGGGCTCCGTCGACTGGCAGATAAAGCCGGTGGCCGGGCGATCTCCTGCCGGTCAGGTCCGGCACCCGATGCAATAGAAGAAGGCGCACGGCTGGCATGCATCAAGCATGCGGTTGGCTGCGCGGCCAGATGGCGGTGGCAATCCCTACCGCTGAACCCGCAATCTCCAGTGCGCCCGGGATCAACCGGGGCGCAGGTGCAAAGACAGGCTGCACGCAATCAACATGAATACCCAAGAGGCGAAGATCGTCCTCGAGACCGCGCTGATCTGCGCGCAGGAACCCTTGCGCGTCAATGACTTGCGCCGGCTGTTTGCCGACGACGTCGGTGCCGACACCATTCGCGTGCTGCTCGAAGAGCTGCGCCGCGACTGGGAGCAGCGCGGCGTGGAACTCGTGGCACTGGCCAGTGGCTGGCGTTTTCAGAGCCGCCCTGTCATGCGTGAATACCTGGATAGGCTGAATCCCGAAAAGCCGCCCAAGTACTCCCGCGCCGTGATGGAGACGCTGGCGATCATCGCCTACCGGCAACCGGTCACACGGGGCGATATCGAGGAAATCCGCGGTGTCGCGGTCAGCACCGAAGTCGTGAAGAAGCTCGAGGATCGCAGCTGGATCGAGGTGATCGGCCACCGTGACGTGCCCGGACGGCCTGCGCTTTATGCCACCACCAAGAATTTTCTTGATGATCTTGGCCTGCGTACGCTAGATGAATTGCCGCCGCTGGAAGACATCCAGGCCCAGGCGCAGGTCGCGCTGCTGAATCAGGAGCCGATTGACTTCGAGGCGCTGGGCACGGTGCCGGCGGATAGCGACGAAGAGGCATTCGCGGAACCGGGCGATGATCAGGCCGGCGCTGCCACACTGGTTGCGGCGGATGCCAGAGAGGGTGAACCGACCCCTTCCGGCGTGGTTGCCCCCGACGGTCTTGCGGCCGGCGCCACGGATGGCATCGCCGATTTGGTGGATGCGTTTGAAAGGAAGGAGGCTTTGGCGCAAGCGGAAGCCGGGTTCACACCCGCGTCCGAGGCCGAGTCGGAAGTGCCGGCGACGCCCGGGCCAGGCAGTGAGCTGGCGAGCGAGCCGGTGTCCGCCGACCCCGCCGGCGCGCAGTCCGGCGACACAGCCGAGGAGCAAGCCGTCGAAGACGGTGAGACAAATGAGCAAACGGACACGCCCGCCAACGGTTACCACGCACAAGTGGCCTCCGGCGCGCAGGCGTCCGAAGTCCCGGGGGCGTCCACGACGAATCCGGCGCACCCCAGCGAGCACGACGAGCACGACCAGCGCGTGTCCAACTGAACACCATGCAACATCCGAATGTGAATACCTTGTCCGATTCTGATCAAGACGTCCGCCAGGCGGATACGCCGGCCGGCGATGCCGGCAATGGCGCCGAAGGCGGCGCCGGCACCGATGGCGCGCCGCGCCGCAAGGGCCTGCGCCGTGGCTTGCGCAATCTGGTGGCCACGCGCCGCCAGGCCGCGCAGGACCGCGATGGCGGCCGTGCCGCGGACGGCGGGGCGCCAATCCCTGCTGGCAGCCCCGATGTGGGCGCCGCGCAAGACGCGCGTGGCGACGGCACAAGGAAGGGACGTACGCGTGGCAAGCGCAAGCCCGCGGAAGGCGAGGCTGTGCAGGCTGGCGAGCAGATGGGCGAGCGCCCGGCGCCGCGAGGCCGCCGCAACTTCAGTAACGACAATGCCGAAGGCGTAAGCGAAGCTGGCGGAGAAGCCGCGGGCGAGCGCCAGCGCGATGGCGCCCGCGCCAACCCGAACGGGAATGGCGCCCGCAAGCGCAAGCCGCAGCAAGGCCAGCAGCCGCAAGGCTCCGCCCGCCGCGGCGGCACCGAAGGGCAGCAAGGCGGCCCGCGCCAGCAAGGCAAGGGCAGCAAGGGCAAGGGCGGCACGCAGCGCCCAGCCGCGGGTGTGCCTGAGAAGGCGCCCGCCGCCGCTGCGAGCGGTGAGGACCTGTTCCGCTTTGTCATTTCCGGTCAGTACGACCAGGAAGAGTCGAGCGGTCCGCAGGCCCGGGTCAAGCCGGTGCGCGAGCTGTCTGCAGACGACGATGCGCCCAAGCTGCACAAAGTGCTCGCCGAGGGTGGGCTGGGCTCGCGCCGGGAAATGGAAGAGCTGATCCTGCAGGGCCGGGTTTCGGTCAATGGCCTGCCTGCCCACATCGGCCAGCGCATCCTGCCGGCCGACCAGGTCCGGGTCAACGGGAAGCTGATCCACCGCCGTGTGTCGTCCAAGCCGCCGCGCGTGTTGCTGTATCACAAGCCGTCCGGCGAAATCGTCAGCCAGTCGGATCCGGAAGGCCGTCCGACCGTGTTTGACAGCCTGCCGCGCATCAAGGCAGGGAAGTGGGTGGCCGTGGGTCGCCTCGACTTCAATACCGAGGGCTTGCTGATCTTCACCTCCTCGGGCGATATCGCCAACAAGTTCATGCATCCGCGCTACGGCGTGGAGCGCGAATATGCGGTGCGCACACTGGGTGAGCTGGCCGAGGCCGATCGCCAGCGCCTGCTGCATGGTATCAAGCTCGACGATGGCGAGGCTAATTTTCTGCGTATCGCGGACGGTGGCGGCGAAGGCATCAACCACTGGTACCACGTGGCGCTGACCGAAGGCCGCAACCGCGAAGTGCGCCGCATGTTTGAGGCCGTCGGCCTGACCGTGTCGCGCCTGATCCGTACCCGTTACGGCCAGTTTCTGCTGCCGCGCGGCCTGAAGCGCGGCCGCTGGCAAGAACTCGCGGCGGACGACGTGCGCGCGCTGATGGCATCCATCGGCCTGAAGGCGCCGTCCAAGGGGGATAGCGGTCCTCGCGGCGGCAGCAAGGTAGGTGGCCGCCAGCAGCGCACCGAGGCAGCCATTGCCGGCATGCCGATGCCGACCGGCATGGACGGCCTGCCGCGCGTCAACCGCGGCAACGGCCCGCGCGGCAGCGGCGCTGGCCGCGGTCAGCCGGATCCGATGCAAACGTCGATGGGCTACATCGGTGGCCCGACCCTGCTGACGTCCCATACCACCAAGCTGGGCGGTGGCGCGGCGGGTTCCCCGCGCGGCCCGGGCGGCCCGGGTCGTGGCGGTCGCAGTGGCGGCCGTGGCGCCGGCATGGGGGGCATGGGTGGTATGGGTGGTATGGGTGGTGGTATGGGCGGCGGTCAGAATCGTTCCCAGCGCCGCGGTGGCGGCGAAGCCAATGGGAATGTGATGCCGCAGGCCGGCAAGCCCAACGGCAACCGCCGTCCTCGTGGCGGTGGCCGCGACGGCAATCGTTGAGCGATGCGAGGCAGGGCGCCTTGGGCGGGCCTGGCGGGGGAAAGAGCGGCACAGGCCGCTTCCCTGCCGCGCCAAAGCCGGGTGCCTTTGCCTTTTGTACCGCGACAGCGTATAATCAAAGTCTATTCAAAAGTCATCCTGCAAAAGGGTGGGCGAATGATGGGCATTGCGCCCATTTTTTTTTGCTTCGCCCGTTTCGTGTGCTTGCCGTGTTTCGCGGCGCGCCGGTCGGGATGACTGGCAGGCAAGCTGGCTGAAGCCGTCAATCAAGACGGCCGTGCCGATGGGCTGGGTCTGCCACGGTATTGATGGCCATTATTCGGGAATACAGTGCATCTGGCAGATTTGATCGAAACCACCCTGAACGGCATGGGGTACGAGCTGGTTGAGCTCGAGCGCGCTCCAGGCGGACTCATGCGCGTCTATATCGATCAGCCTGAAACCGGCATCGTCATTGAGGATTGCGAGAAGGTAAGCCGTCAGCTTACCCACGTGCTCACCGTCGAGAACATCGACTACGAGCGCCTCGAGGTGTCCTCGCCGGGGCTGGACCGGCCGCTCAAGAAACTGGCTGACTTCGTCCGCTTCGCGGGCCAGGAAGCCAGGGTTACCTTGCGCCTTCCGGTCAACGGGCAGAAGAACTTCGTCGGCATCCTGCAGACGCCTACCGGTGAGCCGGGGGCAGAGCAGATTGGCCTCGAGTTCGAAGGCCAGAACGGCACGGCGCTGCTGGAATTCACCATATCCGATGTTGATCGCGCACGCCTGGTGCCGGTGATCGACTTCAAAGGAAATCAGAAAAAAGGGAACAAGCAATGAGCCGCGAAGTTCTGTTGCTCGTCGATGCGCTTGCGCGTGAGAAGAACGTCGACAAGGATGTGGTATTCGGTGCGCTGGAAGCGGCACTCGCTTCGGCAACCAAGAAGCGTTTCGAGGAAGACGTGGATATTCGCGTCGCCATCGATCGTGAGTCCGGTGAGCACGAGACGTTCCGCCGCTGGCTTGTAGTCCCCGATGAACAGGGCCTGCAGGAGCCGGACAAGCAAATCCTCATGTTCGAGGCACGCGAGCAGGATCCGGACATCCAGCTGGATGAGTTTGTCGAAGAGCAGATCGAGTCGGTCGAGTTCGGCCGTATCGGTGCGCAGGCCGCCAAGCAGGTGATCCTGCAGAAGATCCGTGACGCCGAGCGCGAGCAGATCCTCAACGATTACCTTGATCGTGGCGAGAAGGTCATGACCGGCACGGTCAAGCGTGCCGACAAGAAGGGCCTGATCGTCGAGTCCGGTCGCGTGGAAGCGCTGCTGGCCCGCGACCAGATCATCCCCAAGGAAAACCTGCGCACCGGCGACCGTGTCCGCGCATATATCCTGAATGTGGATCGCACCGCACGCGGTCCGCAGATCGAGCTCTCGCGCACCGCGCCCGAGTTCCTGATCAAGCTGTTCGAGAACGAAGTGCCGGAGATGGAGCAGGGCCTGCTGGAAATCAAGGCAGCTGCCCGCGACCCCGGCGTGCGTGCCAAGATTGCCGTGGTGGCGCATGACAAGCGTATCGATCCGATCGGTACCTGCGTCGGCGTGCGCGGCACGCGGGTGACCGCGGTCCGTAACGAGATTGGCGGCGAAGCTGTCGACATCGTGCTGTGGTCGGAAGACCCGGCGCAGTTCGTGATTGGCGCCCTGGCGCCGGCACAGGTACAGTCGATCGTGGTAGACGAAGAAAAGCACAGCATGGACGTGGTGGTCGACGAGGAAAACCTCGCCGTCGCCATCGGCCGCAGTGGTCAAAACGTACGCCTGGCGTCCGAGCTGACCGGCTGGCAGATCAACATCATGACGCAGGAAGAATCGGCACAGAAGCAAGCTGAGGAAAGCGACGTGGTGCGCAAGTTGTTCATGGCCAAGCTGGACGTGGACGAAGAAGTGGCTGACATCTTGATCGACGAAGGTTTCTCCACGCTGGAAGAAGTGGCCTATGTGCCCATCAGCGAGATGTTGGAAATCGACGCATTCGATGAAGATACCGTCAACGAGCTGCGCAACCGCGCCCGCGATGCGCTCTTGACGATGGAACTGGCCCGGGAAGAAAAGGTGGAAGAGGTGTCGCAGGATCTGCGCTCGCTCGACGGCCTGACCCCGGAACTGATCGGCAAGCTGGCCGAAGGCAATATTCACACGCGTGACGAACTGGCCGAATTGGCCGTCGACGAACTCGTCGACATGGTTGGTCTTGGCGAGGATGATGCCCGCGCGCTGATCATGAAAGCACGGGAACATTGGTTTAACTGAGGGACACGCTCACGTAGTGCTTTTCCAGGCTGCTTGAGCGCGCATTCCACACACAATTGTCCCGACGTATAAACCGAGCATTGAAAGGGTTTGAATGGCAAGCACAACAGTTGCCCAACTGGCCGCAGAACTGAGCCGCAGCGCAGCTGCCCTGCTGGAACAATTGCAGGCAGCTGGGGTGGGCAAGGTGACGCCTGACGACATCATCACCGAATCCGACAAGACCAAGTTGCTGGATTACCTCAAGCGTTCCCACGGGGCGGCCGATGACAGCGCGCGCAAGAAGATCACGTTGACCAAGCGTGAGACCTCCGAGATCCGCCAGGCTGATTCCACCGGCAAGACTCGCACGGTGCAGGTCGAGGTGCGCAAGAAGCGCGTCCTGATCAAGCGCGACGAGGCTTCCACCGATGGCCCGGATGGCCACGAAGTGGTCGAGATGCCGGTCGATGCGGCCGAGCAGGCACGCCAGGACGAGGAAGATCGTCAGCAGGCCGAGTTGCTGGCACGCCAGGAAGCCGAGTCGAAGGCACGCCAGGAAGCGGCCGAACGCGAGGAGGCCGAGCGCCGCGCCAAGCAGGAAGCGCTGGAGGCTGAAGAGCGCCGCCAGGCTGAGCTCGCCGCCCGCAAGGCGGAAGAGGAAGCTGTCGCCTTGCGCGCCGCCGCTACGGCCAAGGCGCCGGAAGACGACGATTCGCGCAAGAAGGCCGAAGACGAAAAGGCTCGCCTGGCCGCCGAACGCGCTGCCGCGCAGAAGGCCGCCGACGACGCCAAGCAGGCCGCCGACAAGGCGCGTGCCGAACAGGACGCAGCGCGCAAGCGCCGCGAGGCCGCCGAAGCCGAAGCCCGTGCCATTCAGCAGATGCTGAATGCGCCGGCGCGCGTTCTCAAGGCGCCGTCGGAACGCAAGGCCGAAGAAAAGAAGGCCGAGCAGACCGGCACGCTGCACAAGCCGGTCAAGCCGCCTGGCACCGAAGTCAAGAAAGACGAGAAGAAGCCCGCAACGACCACGGCCACCGCTACCACCACCGTCGACAAGAAGACCGGCAAGGTAGTGAAGGCGGGGACTTCCTCGACCTGGCAGGACGAAGGCTCGAAGAAGAAGGGCAGCGGCCTGAAGACCCGCGGCGATTCGTCGGGTGGCGTTGGCGGCTGGCGCGGCGGTCCGCGCGGTCGTGGCAACCGCCACCAGCAAGACGATCGCGGCACGAATTTCCAGGCGCCGACGGAACCGGTGGTGCGCGAAGTGCACATTCCCGAGACCATTTCGGTGGCCGACCTGGCGCACAAGATG
Source organism: Cupriavidus sp. YAF13 (assembly GCF_052113425.1). Lineage (NCBI taxonomy): Bacteria > Pseudomonadati > Pseudomonadota > Betaproteobacteria > Burkholderiales > Burkholderiaceae > Cupriavidus > Cupriavidus sp. YAF13. The sequence continues at coordinate 16,125 of NZ_JBFRDD010000079.1, read as the reverse complement.
GCCGTCAAGGCTTCCGAGGTCATCAAGCAGATGATGAAGCTCGGCCAGATGGTGACCATCAACCAGGTGCTGGACCAGGAAACCGCCATGATCGTGGTGGAAGAAATGGGCCACAAGGCGTTTGCCGCCAAGCTGGACGATCCGGAAGCGCTGCTGGTCGTGGGTGGTGAAGACCACACCGACGCCGAGCAGCTGCCGCGTCCGCCGGTGGTGACCGTGATGGGTCACGTCGACCACGGCAAGACCTCGCTGCTGGACTACATCCGTCGCGCCAAGGTTGCGGCAGGCGAAGCCGGCGGTATTACGCAGCACATCGGTGCCTACCATGTGGAAACCGAGCGCGGCGTGATCACCTTCCTGGACACCCCGGGTCACGAGGCCTTCACGGCCATGCGTGCTCGCGGTGCCAAGGCAACCGACATCGTGATCCTGGTGGTTGCGGCCGACGACGGCGTGATGCCGCAGACGAAGGAAGCCATTGCCCACGCCAAGGCGGCGGGCGTGCCCATCGTGGTCGCGATCAACAAAATCGACAAGCCCGAAGCCAACCCGGACCGTGTCAAGCAGGAACTGGTGGCCGAGCAGGTGCTGCCGGAAGAGTACGGCGGTGATTCGCCGTTCGTTCCGGTTTCCGCCAAGACCGGCGCCGGCATCGACGACCTGCTCGAGCAAGTGCTGCTGCAGGCCGAAGTGCTGGAACTGAAGGCACCGGTGGACGCCCCGGCCAAGGGCCTGGTGGTGGAAGCCCAGCTGGACAAGGGCAAGGGCCCGATCGCGACCATCCTGGTCACCAGCGGCACGCTCAAGCGTGGCGATGTGGTGCTGGCTGGCAGCGCTTATGGCCGCGTTCGCGCCATGCTGGACGAAACCGGCAAGCCGACCAAGGAAGCCGGTCCCTCGATTCCGGTCGAGATCCAGGGCCTGTCCGAAGTGCCGGCGGCTGGTGAAGAAGTGCTGGTGCTGCCGGACGAGCGCAAGGCGCGCGAAATCGCGCTGTTCCGTCAAGGCAAGTACCGCGATGTCAAGCTGGCCAAGCAGCAGGCGGCCAAGCTGGAAACGATGCTGGAACAGATGAGCGAAGGCGAAGTGCAGACGCTGCCGTTGATCGTCAAGGCCGACGTTCAGGGTTCGCAGGAAGCGCTGGTGCAATCGCTGCAGAAGCTCTCCACCGAAGAAGTGCGTGTACAGATCGTGCACGGCGGCGTGGGCGGCATCTCGGAGTCGGACGTCAACCTGGCTACGGCCTCGAAGGCGGTCATCATCGGCTTCAACGTGCGTGCCGATGCTGGCGCGCGCAAGCTGGCCGAAAACAACGGCATCGATATTCGCTACTACAACATCATTTACGATGCGGTAGACGAGATCAAGGCGGCAATGTCGGGCATGCTGGCACCGGAAAAGCGCGAAGTCACGCTGGGTACGGTTGAAGTGCGCCAGGTCTTCCGCGTGCCGAAGATTGGCGCGGTGGCTGGTTGTATGGTCACCGACGGGCTGGTCAAGCGTACCGCCTTGGTACGGGTGCTGCGCAACAACGTGGTCATCCATACCGGCGAGCTGGATTCGCTCAAGCGCTTCAAGGATGACGTCAAGGAAGTCAAGCAAGGCTTCGAGTGCGGTTTGTCGATCAAGAACTTCAACGACGTTCAGGAAGGCGACCAGCTCGAAGTGTATGAAATCACCGAGGTGGCGCGCACGCTGTAAGGCGTGTTGCGGGCGGCGGGCCAACWGGCCCGCCGCTGCCCTTCTCGACAGCAAGCGTATTGAATGGCCAAGAAAGGCAATATCTCCTCTCGTAATCTCCGGATTTCCGACCAGATCCAGCGCGACCTGGCCGAGATGATCCAGCGTGAGCTGCGCGATCCCCGCCTGGGGCTCGTCACACTGCAATCGGTCACGCTGACCCCCGACTACGCGCACGCCAAGGTGTACTTCACCGTCCTGGCGGCTGATGCCGCGGAAGTGGAGGGCATCCTCAACGAAAAGTCCGGTTACCTGCATTCGCTGCTCTACAAGCGGCTGCATATCCATACCGTGCCAACGCTGCGCTTCTTCCACGATACCTCGGTGGAACAAGCGATCGAGATGTCCAAGCTGATCAAAGAAGCCAACTCCACACGCGCAAAAGAAGACTGAAAGACGGCCCGTAACCACGGGCCGTTTTCTTGTTCGCGCTGATTGCTTCACGTCTCCCTTGTCCCTGTCTGTCGCGCCCGGCCCCAAAGCCTTGCCGGCGTCACATAGTTTCCCGTCATGACCCATCCCAAAACCAATCGCCCGCCCCGGCAACCGCGCCGCGAGGTGCATGGCGTGCTGCTGCTCGACAAGCCGCTCGGCCTTTCGTCCAACGACGCGCTGGTGCGTGCCAAGCGCATGCTGCGCGCGCTAAAGGCAGGACATACCGGGACGCTCGACCCGCTGGCCACCGGCTTGCTGCCGCTGTGCTTTGGCGAGGCGACCAAGTTCTCGCAGGACCTGCTAGAGGCCGACAAGACGTACGAAGCCACCGTGCGCCTTGGCCTCAAGACCGCGACCGGCGACGCCGAGGGCGAGGTGATCGCCGAGCGTCCGGTAACCTGCGATATCGAGGCGCTTCGCACTGCAATGCAGCGCTTCGCGGGCGAAATCGAGCAGGTGCCGCCGATGCATTCCGCACTGAAGAAGGACGGACGTCCGCTGTACGAATACGCACGTGCTGGCCAGACCGTGGAGCGCGCCGCGCGCCGCGTTACCATCCACGAAATCACGCTGCTCGATTGCGGGCTGCCGCAGGCGCCCACCTTCAGCATGCGCGTGACCTGCAGCAAGGGCACCTATATCCGCACCCTGGCCGAGGACATCGGCGACGCGCTTGGGTGTGGCGCGCACCTGACCGGCTTGCGCCGTACGGCGGTAGGCGACCTGAGCCTGGAAGGCGCGGTCACGCTGGAGCAGATCGAGCAGCGCGCCGACGAGGAGCGCCCCGGCATGCTTGCGCCGGTCGATGCGCTGTTGCAGCGCTGCGTAGCGGTGACGCTCGACGAGGCCGCGATGGCGCGCTTCCTGCAGGGCCAGCGCATCGCGCAGCGCGACCTGCCGGCAGGCGTGGCACTGGCGGAAGACGAACTCGCCAGTGTCTATGGCGGCGAGCCGCGCCGCTTGCTTGGCGTGGCGCGCATGCGTGAAGGCGCCTTGCGGCCCGAGCGGCTGGTCAAGCTCTAACGCGGCCAATGCGGCCAATGCGGCTGCATCAGGCAAGAAAGCCGGGCTACGTGGTGCTATTGATATTGACGATGAGCCGGAAAGCACGAGGCCGATGCCTGTGACGGCATCGGCCTCGCTGTGCAGCGCGTGGACTTAGTGCAGCTAATGCAAGCTAGTGTGCCCCGGCCGCGGAGGCGTCCAGATCGCCTCCCTTCTTAGGCTTGGTCAGCCAGACAAAAACAATCAGCACGAAGAACAGCACGCCCGAGATCCAGAAGATATCGTTGGCGCCCAGCATGGCCGCCTGCTGCGAAATGCTGCGCTCGATCTGGCCGTTGGCCTGGGCCTGGCTCATGCCTAGCTGCATCAGGTGGTTGATCTGGTCAAGATAGGTCGGGTTGTACGGGTTGACCTGTTCAACCAGTTGCGCGTGATGCAGCGCCGTGCGGTTTTCCCAGATGGTGGTCGAGATCGACGCACCGATCGCGCCAAACGTGATCCGCACGAAGTTGGACACCCCGGAGGCCGACGGGATCTTCTCCGGCGGCTGGCCCGACAGGATGATCGAGGTCAGCGGGATGAAGAACATCGCCATCGCCGCGCCCTGGATCAGCGTCGGGATCATCAGCGTGCGGGTATCGACCTGCAAGGTGAATCCCGAGCGCATCAGGCTGACCACGCCAAAGGTGACGAAGGCGAGGGTCGCGACCCAGCGCGCATCCATCTTGGGCAGGTTCTTGCCGATCAGCGGCGACAGCAGGATGGCGAAGATCCCGACCGGCGCCATCACGATGCCGGCATCCGTCGCGGTATAGCCGACGATGGTTTGCAGCCACAGCGGCAGGATCACCAGGTTGCCGAAGAACAGGCCGTAGGCCACCGAGATGGCCACCACCCCCGCGCTGAAGTTACGTCCCTTGAACAAGGTGATATCGACGATCGGATGCTTCTCGTAGCTCTCCCAGATCAGGAAGAACAGGAAGCCCACAATGGCCACTACCGTCAACACGACGATCGAGGTCGAGTGGAACCAGTCGAGCTCCTTGCCCTTGTCGAGCATGAGCTGCATCGAGCCCACCCAGATCACCAGCAGCGCCAGCCCGATCCGGTCGATCGGCAGGATCTTGATCGGCGTCTCGCGGTCGCGGTAGATCGCCCAGGTCGCATAGGCGGCGCCCAGGCCCACCGGGATGTTGATGTAGAAGATCCACGGCCAGGTCATGTTGTCCGAGATCCAGCCGCCCAGCAGCGGCCCCATGATCGGCGCCACCAGCGTGGTCATGCCCCATAGGGCGAGCGCCATGGTGCTTTTCTGCGGCGGATAGCTCGACAGCAGCAGCGATTGCGACAGCGGAATCATCGGCCCCGCCACGGCGCCTTGCAGCACGCGCGCGGCCAGTAGCACTTCGAGGTTGGGCGCGACACCGCACAGCCACGACGAGATCACGAACAGCAGGATCGAAGTGATGAACAGCCGCACCGCCCCGAAGCGCGTGGTCATCCATCCGGTCAACGGGACCGAGATGGCATTGGCCACGGCGAACGAGGTGATGACCCAAGTGCCCTGGTTGGGCGCCACGCCAAGGTCGCCCGAGATGGCCGGGATCGATACGTTGGCGATCGAGGAGTCGAGCACGTTCATGAACGTGGCCAGCGACAGCGCGATCGTGCCGACGATCAGCTTTGCGCCCGACAACGGCACTGGCGCGGCGGGGCGCGCCGCTGGCGCTGTTGAGCCAGGCGAGGCGCCGTCGCGCGCGGGGAGGGAGGTAGCCATGTTCAGGTGTTGGCGGGCTTGGCGCCAGCCGGCGCCGACGACACCGGCGCTGCCATGGGCTCGGCCGCCTGGCGGCCGCCGTTGTTCAGCGAGATGATGCGGGCGATCAGCGCGTCGGCGTCCTGCGCGACCTTCTCATAGACGTCGGTCTGCATCGGGCGCGCAACCGTGGCGTTGGTCATGGCCGCGCCTTCTTCCTTGCGCACATCCACCGTCACGTTCATCGACAGGCCAACCCGCAGCGGGTGGTCCTTGAGTTGCTGCGGGTCCAGCGCGATGCGCACCGGCAGGCGTTGCACCACCTTGATCCAGTTGCCGGTGGCGTTCTGCGCCGGCAGCAGCGAGAAGGCCGAGCCGGTGCCGGCCGAGAAGCCTTCCACCTTGCCGTTGTAGGTCACCTTGGAGCCGTACAGGTCGGCCTCCAGCGTGACCGGCTGGCCCACGCGCATATGCGTGATCTGCACTTCCTTGAAGTTGGCGTCGATCCACACCTGGTCCAGCGGCACCACGGCCATCAGTGGCGCCCCCGGGGCCACGCGCTGGCCGACCTGCACCGAGCGCTTGGCCACGTAGCCGGTCACCGGCGCGGGCAGCGTCGAGCGTGCGAACGCGAGATAGGCGGCACGCAGGTTGGCGGCCGCGCGCTGCACGTTGGGGTGCTTCTCCACCGTGGTCTGGTCGGTCAGCACCTTGTTGGATGCCAGTTGCTCGCGCGTGGCCAGCAGTGCCGATTGCGCGGCCGTGAGGGCGGTCTGCGCGTGCGAGATTTCTTCGCCCGAAACCGCGCCGGAGCCGGCGATGGCCTCGCGGCGCTTGAGATCTTCACGCGCCTTGGCCACATCGGCTTCGCGCATGGTCACGTTGGCCGCCAGCGAGCCGTTATTGACGTAGAGCGTGCGCACTTCACGCACGGCTTGCGCCAGTTGCGCCTCGGCCTGCTCCATGGCGACCTGCGAGTCGGCGCGGTCGAGCTGGATCAGGGGCTGGCCCGCGGTGACCAGCTGCGTGTCGTCGGCCGCGATCGAAATCACGGTACCGCCGACCAGCGGGGTGACCTGCACCACGTTGCCCGCGACATACGCGTCGTCGGTGCTCTCGAAGTGGCGCGCGTATATGCCCCAGTAGATGCCGTAGGCCACGCCGGCCACCACTACCGCGGCGGTCAGCGAGAGCAGCAGGCGCTTGCGCTTGCCGTTGTTGTTGACGGGAGCCGCCGGGGAGGCGGGAGTCTGGGCCGCTTGCTTGTTATCGCTCATGATCGTCTTTTAAGAATGCTGTCGGTACCGCTCGTTGTTCTTCCGGCTGCTTTGCCGTAGCCACCTAACCGTTTAGCCGCGTGCCTCGGCTGGCTTTTGCGCATCCGTCCCGGCGCCTTCGGCTTGCTCCTGGTAACCCCCGCCGAGCGCCTTCATCAGGCCCATCTGCAGGTCCAGGCGGCGCGCCTGCAGGTCGGTGGCAAGGCGGCGTTGCTGCAGCACGTTGCTTTCGGCATTGAGCACCGTGAGCTGGGTGCCCAGCCCGGCCTTGTAGCGGATGGTGGACAGTGCGTAGGCACGCTCGGCGAGAGCCAGCGCCTCGCGCTGGGCCGTGATCTGCGTGTCCACGCTGCGGATGCTGGCCACCGTGTCGGCGGTTTCGCGCAGCGCATCGACCAGCGCCTGGTTGTAGTTGGCCACGGCGAGGTCGTATTGCGCGTACTTGCCCTTCAGGTTGGCGCGCAGCTTGCCGCCCTCGAAGATCGGCAGGCGGATCGCCGGGCCGATGCCAAAAGTCCGGCTGATGCCCATCAGCAGGTTGGATGGGTCCAGCGACGCAACGCCGGCAAACGCGGACAAGGTGACGGCCGGCAGGAATTCCGTGCGCGCCACCTCGATATCCTTGCTGGTGGCCTCCACGCGCCAACGTGCGGCAACCAGGTCCGGGCGGCGGCCCAGCAGATCGATGGTGAGGTTGTCCGGCAGCAGCGGCGTGCTTTGCGCCAGGATGGTCGGGCGCTGGATCGCCAGGCCGCGGTCCGGGCCCTTGCCCAGCAGCGCGGCGAGCTGGTTGCGCGCCAGCAGGATGTCTTCATCTATGCGCAGCAGGTCGGTCTGTGCCGATGCCACCGTGCCGCGCGCCTGCGTGGTTTCGACCTGCGTGTCCAGGCCGGCGTTGAGCCGGTCGCGTGACAGGTCGCTCAGGCCGCGGCGCTGGGCAATGGCGCGCTCGGCCACGTCGCGTTGCGCGTACAAGGCGGCAAGGCGGGCATAGGTGCGGGCGACCGACGTGGTGAGGATCAGGCGCGAAGCCTGGCTTTCGGCCTCGGCGGCGCGGTCGTCGGACAGCGCGGCTTCGAGCGCCTTGCGGTTCTTGCCCCAGAAGTCGAAATCATAGGAGAGCCCGGCCTGCAGGCGTGACTGGTTTTGCCACGAGCCGGCCAGCGGCGTGCCTTCGAACAGGTCCGTTTGCGAGAAGCGCTGGCGCAGCAGGCTGCCGTCAAAGTCGACGTGCGGGTACAGCGCGCTGCGCGTGGCGTCGGCCATCGCGCGGGAGGCTTCCACGCGCGCGAAAGCGGCTTGCAGGTTGGGGCTGTCCTTGACCGCCTCGTCGACCAGGGCGCGCAGTTGCGGGTCCTTGAACTGGTCGACCCAGTCAAGCGAAGGCCACTGGCCATGCTGCGAGGGCAGGGCCTGGGCGCTGGCGAGCGAGGCCGGCGCGGTAACGGTCTGCGTGCTGTGCGAGTTGCCGAACGCGGCGCAGCCCACCAGCACCGCGGCCGCCAGTGCGCTCAGCACCAGCGTGCCGGCCCGGCGGCCCGCCGCGCGCGCGCGCGGCGACAAAGCGGAAAAAGAAGAGAGAGCTTGGTTCATCTGGGTGCCCTGCGATAGAGCGTTAGTGTTTGTTCTTGTATTTGAGAGATCGTGGCGCCGCTGGCGTCACTGGCCGCCAAGCCTGGCCGCTACCCGCTGTTGTTGCCGATGATCCGGTGCAGCATCGAGCGGAAGGTCTGCAGTTCGGCTTCGGAGAAGCCGCGGAAATGCCGGTTCAGCACGCGGCAATAGATCTGGGGCAGCTGGTCCACGAGGATCTGGCCGGCGGGCGTGATCGACAGGTCGACCACGCGCCGGTCGGCATCGCTGCGCTGGCGCTCGATCAGGCCGCGCTTTTCCAGGCGGCTGAGCAGGCGCGTGACCGAACCCATATCGCAATTGAGCTCCCGGCCAAGGTCAGTCACCGTGCTGCCACGTCCGGCGGCCAGCATCATCAGGCAGGTGGCCTGGGCGTGCGTGATGTCCAGGCCATCGACCTCCTGTTCCACGCCGTGCGACAGCAAGCTCTTGGCGCGCGCCATCAGATAGCCGATGCTCTCGCCCATGCGGTATTCGGCCGGGTCGAACGGGAAGGCTTCGTCGGAAATGGGTTGGCTCTGCTCGGACATCTCGGCTTGGTGCTTGTCGGTGCAATGTTTGCCGTGGCAACTATATGTTCACGTTCACCGATCCGCAAGGACGTCAATTTGCTATTGCGGATATCGCAATAATTGGGTTTGTGGCGGGGCGGCGGCTTGGGAAGCTTCCCAACGTCGTCCTCGGGTTTTGCGCCGCAGCATGCTATAATTTCGGGTTATCTTTTGATGCTCAGCCCCAAAGCGAGACGCTGCAATGACCCGCGCCATCCGCAATATCGCCATCATCGCTCACGTCGATCATGGCAAGACCACTCTGGTCGACCAACTCCTGCGCCAGGCAGGCACCTTCCGCGACAACCAGCAAATGGTCGAGCGCGTGATGGACTCGAACGACATTGAAAAGGAACGCGGGATCACCATCCTCGCGAAGAACTGTGCTGTCGAATACAACGGCACCCACATCAATATCGTCGATACCCCTGGCCACGCCGACTTCGGCGGTGAAGTGGAGCGCGTGCTGTCGATGGTTGACGGCGTGCTGCTGCTGGTTGACGCTGTCGAAGGCCCGATGCCGCAGACCCGTTTCGTCACGCGCAAGGCGCTGGCGCTGGGCCTGAAGCCGATCGTGGTGATCAACAAGGTCGACCGTCCGGGCGCGCGTCCGGAATGGGTGATCAACCAGACGTTCGACCTGTTCGACAAGCTGGGCGCCACCGATGAGCAGCTCGATTTCCCGGTAATCTACGCATCCGGCCTGAACGGCTACGCTGGCCTGACCGACGACGTGCGCGAAGGCGACATGAAGCCGCTGTTCGAGACCGTGCTGGCCAAGGTGCCGGTCCGTGACGACAACCCGGACGGTCCGCTGCAGCTGCAGATCATCTCGCTCGATTACAACAGCTATGTCGGCAAGATCGGCGTAGGCCGCATTTCGCGTGGCCGCGCCCGTTCGCTGCAAGACGTGGTGGTCAAGTTCGGCCCGGAAGGCAACCCCATCAAGGGCCGTATCAACCAGGTGCTGAAGTTCCAGGGCCTGGAGCGCGAGATCGTGGCAGAAGCCGAAGCTGGCGACATCGTGCTGATCAACGGCATCGAAGAGCTGGGCATTGGCTGCACCGTGTGCGCGCCGGACGCGCAAGACGCGCTGCCGATGCTGAAGGTGGACGAGCCCACGCTGACCATGAACTTCTGCGTCAACACGTCGCCGCTGGCCGGCCGTGAAGGCAAGTTCGTGACCAGCCGCCAGCTGCGCGAACGCCTGGACCGCGAACTGAAGTCGAACGTGGCGCTGCGCGTGGCCGAGACCGGCGACGACACCATCTTCGAAGTGTCGGGCCGCGGCGAGCTGCACCTGACCATCCTGCTGGAAAACATGCGCCGCGAAGGCTACGAGCTGGCCGTGTCGCGCCCGCGCGTGGTGTTCAAGGAAATCGACGGCGTCAAGCACGAGCCGTACGAACTGCTGACCGTGGACGTCGAAGACGGCCACCAGGGCAGCGTGATGGAAGAGCTGGGCCGCCGCAAGGGCGAACTGCTCGACATGGCGTCCGACGGCAAGGGCCGTACCCGCCTCGAGTACCGCGTTCCGGCCCGCGGCCTGATCGGCTTCCAGGGCGAGTTCCTGACGCTGACCCGCGGCACCGGCCTGATCAGCCACATCTTCGACGACTACGCGCCCCTGCGCGAAGGCGGCCTGGGTGAGCGCCACAACGGCGTGCTGATCTCGCAGGACGACGGCGATGCCGTGGCCTACGCACTGTGGAAGCTGCAGGATCGCGGCCGCATGTTCGTCAAGCCGGGCGATGCACTGTACGAAGGCATGATCATCGGCATCCACAGCCGCGACAACGACCTGGTTGTGAACCCGATCAAGGGCAAGCAGCTGACCAACGTGCGTGCCTCGGGTACCGACGAAGCCGTGCGCCTGGTCACGCCGATCCAGATGTCGCTGGAATACGCCGTGGAGTTCATCTCCGACGACGAGCTGGTGGAAATCACGCCGAAGAGCATCCGCCTGCGCAAGCGTCACCTGAAGGAGCACGAGCGTAAGCGTGCTTCGCGCGAATCCGTGTAAGCGTTTTCGTCCCAGGCTACTTTGCCAGCAAAAAACCGCGCCTTGTGCGCGGTTTTTTGTTGCCGGTTTTTCTTGGCGCTCTTGTTTTGGCTATCCAGCCTATCCAGCCATCATGCGTCCTGGCTGCGATCCGTCCCAGATGCGATGCCGGCCAGCGGCGCATCCCCGGCTGCCAATTCGTGCGGATGACGCCACTCGGGCGGCTTCCAGAGATGCCGCAGGTCGCGATGACGCCACGCGTCGGCGAACATGCCGCGCCATTCATGGAAGGTGAGCGTGATCGGGTTATGGCTGGCGATGCGACGCGTGATGCCGTACTCGGGCGGCGCCTCTTCAGGCACGAAGGAGCCGAACATGCGGTCCCACACGGTCAGCACGCCCGCATAGTTGCGGTCGATGTACTGCGGATTGCGCGCATGGTGTACCCGGTGCACTGACGGCGTATTGAACAGCCATTCAAGCCGGTGCCAGCGGCCGCCCAGCCGGGTGTGCACGAAAAACTGGAAGGCCAGGTTCAACCCCACCGCCAGGATCACCCAGTCGGGCGTGAAGCCGATCAGCGCCAGCGGAATCCAGAACAGCCACATGCCCGAGAGCGGATACGTCAGGCTCTGGCGGAACGCCGTCGAGAAATTCATGCCCTCCGAGGAATGATGGGTAACGTGCGAAGCCCACATCCAGCGCACCCGATGGCTGGCGCGATGAAACCAGTAGTAAAGGAAATCCTGCAGCAGCAGCAAGAGCAGGAACGACCAGACCGTCTGCGGCATCGCCTTCAGGCCATGCTGGTAGCTCCATGTGTAGACCGTGCGCACCATCAGCCACAGGAAGAACGCGTCCGACGCCTGGTGCATCAGCGCCAGCGCGGCGTTGGACGCGGTATCGCGCAGGCTGTAGATGGCGGGGTCGCGGCGCGCCCAGTACCAGGCCTCCGCGCCGATGGTCAGCACGAAGACCGGCGCAAATGCCAGCAGGATCAGGCCAGGATCGATTGTTGACGGTGTCATGCGCAAAGTGTTGCCCGATTCTGTCGGTTTTGCCTGGAGGCGATCCTCTATACGGTCGTGCGGTGTTGCCAAATGCGCACGCTGAGGCACCCAAAACTGCTTACTACGCACATTCGCATTCCTGACCATTTTGCACGACTGAATATCCACATGCGCGGGGTCAAGGAGCGGTGAGGGGCGCCGTTATAGCGGGGCGGCCAAAAACGGAGCCGCATCAGCGCTAAAACCAACGGGGAGCCCTCATGTTTCGCAACACGACTATCGGTACAAGATTGTGGATTCTGACTATCGTCACCAATGCATTGTTGCTGATTGTCGGTGCCGTAGGCTGGCTTGGCATGTCGCGCAGCAATGACGCCACGCGGCAGATCTACCAGCATCAGCTCTCCGCCGCGGTCAGCCTGGCCGAGGCGCGTTCCAACCAGTTGCTCGTGCGGGTCTTGCTCGACCAGGCCACCTTCGCCGCCGATCCCGCCGACGCCCGTGCGCGCGCCGATACCGCAGAGGGGTTTGCGCGCCAGTCCGATGCGGCCTGGAAGGCCTATCTGGCACTGCCGCGTTCGGCGGAAGAAGCCCGCGCGGCCGCGGACGTCGCCGCCAAGCGCGAGGCGTTGTTCACGCAAGGTGTGTCGCCGATGATTGCCGCGCTCAAGCAAGGCGACCGCGAGGCGGTGATGCGCGCCGTGCTGGAAACCATTCCCAAGCTCGACATCGCTTTCACCGCCGTTAATACCGAGCTGGGCAAGCTGCAGCTCGCCGGCGCGCTGGAGGTCTATCACGGGTCGCAGGAGCGCTACACCACGCTGCGCTCGCTGTCGATCGGCGTGCTGGGGTTTGGCTTGTGCTTCAGCACGGTGGTGGCCTGGCGCCTGCGCCGCTCCATCGTGGGGCCGCTCGATACCGCCATCGCCCGCTTCGCGCGCATCGCTGCCGGCGATCTTGGCGCCAAGGAGGATGGCGCCGGCTCGGGCGCCGAGGCAGAGCGCAGCGAGACTGGCCGCATGCTTGCCATGCTCGGGCACATGCAAGAGAGCCTGGCCGCGATGGTGAGCGACGTGCGCGGCGGGGCCGATTCCATTGCCGCTGCCAGCAAGCAGATTGCCAGCGGCAACAGCGACTTGTCGCAACGCACGGAGCAGCAGGCCGCGTCGCTCGAGGAGACGGCGTCCAGCATGGAGGAGCTCACGGGCACGGTGCGCCAGAACGCGGACAGCGCGCGCGAGGCCAATGACCTGGCCAGCAGCGCCACCGGCCTGGCCGAGCGTGGCAGCGACGCGGTGGCGCGCGTAGCCAGCACCATGCAGGCGATCGACGCCAGCGCCAACAAGATCGTCGACATCATCGATGTGATCGAGAAGATCGCGTTCCAGACCAATATCCTCGCCCTCAACGCGGCGGTGGAAGCCGCGCGGGCCGGCGAGCACGGACGAGGCTTCGCGGTGGTCGCGGGCGATGTGCGCGATCTCTCGCAGCGCTGCGCGGGCGCGTCCAAGGAGATCCGCACACTGATTGGCGACTCGGTGTCGCGCGTGCGCGCCGGCGGCGAGATGGTCGAGCAAGCAGGGCAGGTGATGCAGGAAATGGTGGGCGCGGTGCGCCGCGTGAGCGGCATCATGGGCGGCATCAGCTCGGCGTCCGATGAGCAATCGCGCGGCATCGAGCAGGTCAACCAGGCGGTGGCGCAGATGGACGGCATGACCCAGCAGAACGCCGCGCTGGTCGAGCAGGCCGCTGCGGCTGCGGCTTCGCTGGAGGACCAGGCGCAGCGGCTCACCGGGCTGATGTCGGCATTTCGGGTGGCCTGAAGGCAGTGCCTCGGACGCCGCTCAGGGGGGTGCGGCGCGCAGCTTGGCTGGTGTAAAGTTGCGGGTTGCATTCGCGGAGAAAAGAGACATGACTGACTTGGTCACAAGCGAGATCCAGGGCGGCATCGGCTACCTGACGCTGAACCGCCCCCAGGCGCTCAACGCACTGTCGCTCGAGATGATTCGCGCCATCACCCAGGCGCTCAATGCATGGGCGGTGGCGCCCGAAGTGGCGGCCGTGGTCATTGCCGGCGCGGGCGGCAAGGCTTTTTGCGCTGGAGGCGACATCCGCTTCTTCCACAAGGCCGCGCTTGCCGGCGATCCGGCGCTCGATCAGTTCTTCGTCGAGGAATACGCGCTCAATCACTTGATCCATACCTACGCCAAGCCTTACATCGCGCTCATGGACGGTGTGGTGATGGGCGGCGGCATGGGCATCTCGCAAGGCGCACGCCGTCGTCTGGTGACCGAGCGGACCAAGATGGCAATGCCGGAGACCAATATCGGCTTGTTCCCGGACGTGGGCGGCGGCTGGTTCCTGTCGCGCACGCCCGGTCGCCTGGGCGAATACCTGGGCCTGACCGGCGCCATGATTCATGCTGCCGACGCGTTGTACGCAGGCCTGGCGGATGCTTACCTGCCGGGCAATGCCATGGCGGAACTGGTGGAGGTGCTGCGCGCGCGTCAGTTTGCCGATGGCGATGCCGTGCTCGCCTGCATCGACGAGGCCACCGCGGCGCACCGCGCCGCCTGCCCGCCGGGCGAAAGCCAGCTGGCCAAGCTGCAGGACCAGATCGACGGCCTGTTTGCCGGCGCCTCGGTGACCGGAATCGTGGCAGCAGTGAGCGATGCCGGCTCCGACTGGGCTGCGCAGACGGCCGCCATGCTGCGCGCGCGTTCGCCTCTGATGCTCAACGTCACGCTGGAGCAGATCCGCCGCGCCCGCACCATGGCGCTGAACGACGAGCTGCGCATGGAGCTGGACATGATGTACTACGTGTTCCGCCATGGCGACGGCGTCGAAGGCATTCGCGCGCTGGCAGTCGACAAGGACCACGCGCCGAAGTGGCAGCCCGCGCGCCTCGATGAGGTCACCCGCGAGCGCGTGCACGCGTTTTTCGATAGCCCCTGGGCGCACGGCGAGCATCCGCTGGCGGCGCTGTAGGCGGGCGACTGGCGGCTCCTTTCGCGCAAATGGATTAGAGTGACGCTTGGACCGGCCGCCGCGGCGCAGCAATGCGGCGCGCGAGTGCCGGCTCCGCCCACCCATAGTGCTGTGAACGAGAAAGGAATCGCGATGAGTACTCCACGTGACGTAGCCGTATTGGTAGGCAGCCTGCGCAAAGACTCTTTCAACCGCAAGCTGGCACTCGCGCTGGCCGCGATGGCGCCCGCCGGGCTCAAGCTCGACATCGTCGAAATCGGCCAGTTGCCGCTGTACAACCAGGACGACGACACCAGCCCGCCCGCGCCATGGGTTGCCTTTCGCGACCGCATCCGGCGCGCCGACGCCGTGCTCTTCGTGACACCCGAGCACAACCGCTCGGTGCCGGCCGCGCTCAAGAACGCCATCGACGTCGGCTCGCGTCCCTACGGCCAGAGCGCCTGGGACGGCAAGCCCGGCGGCGTGATCAGCGCCTCGCCTGGTGCTGTCGGTGGCTTCGGCGCCAACCACCACCTGCGCCAGTCGCTCGTTTTCCTCAATATCCCGGTCCTTCAGCAACCGGAGGCTTACATCAGCGGCGTTGACAAGCTCTTCGACGAGCAGGGCGGTATCGCCAGCGAGTCCACTCGCGGCTTCCTGGGCAAATACCTGGCTACCTATGCCGCCTGGATCGAGCGCAACGCGGCTCGTTAGCCGGCAAAGTAGCCGCCAAAGCTCCCAAAACCCATCCCCCAAAAACACTGACGCCCGTTGCCGACAGGGCAACGGGCGCGGAGGGCAGAATATCGCTGCCTTGCGCTTCTGATTCGACTTACTTGCGCTTGATGTCCCCGGCCGGCCGCGACTGCGTGCCTGCCAGCGGTTGGCCTGGAAAGCCCTCCGGATAGCTGATGACGCGCAAGGCTCCCCCGAGCTTACGCGACGTCCATGCATGACCGGCGCGCGTTCTCGCGCCGCCTGTGATTGCCACCATGGCTTCTCTGTCGAGATCCACGCTGTCCGGCAAATCCTTGATGACGATGACGGCCATGACTTCCTCCTGCAGGGTGGCGAAGGCCGGCTCTGCCGGGGTTCGCCGGGTGGGTGCGCGCGATGCGGCAAGCCCAGCCAGATCAGTATAGGCCACGGGTTTTACCTCCGGGGCAGTGCCAGCTCGCGCGCAACAACCGTGGAAACCCTTGGGTTTCCACGGAGCGGGGCGCATCTCGCTCAGACCGCGGCGTGGGTGGCGGCCCACTGCGACGGGTTGACGTCGATGCTCAGCGGGCCAAAGCCGGAGCCGATCACGCCGACGTTGTTGAGCGTGTTTACGTTGATGCTCTGCAACTGGGCGATGTTCTGGTTGACGTTGACATTGACGTTGGCCACCGGGCCCAGTCCTTGCAACCAGGAATTGCCGCCGCGCACCGCGGCCAGGGACTTGCTGTCGAGGTCTTGGTTCAGGGCGAGGTCGCGCACGATGATGGATGACATGATGGTTCTCCTAGACTTCACTTGACTTGATTGCTGGACATGGCGGCTACTGGCCGGCAGCGGAGGCGGCGGTGCCGCCTCTTGCCGGTGCCGTGACCATTCAATAAATGTTGTTGCTGGCGTTCTGCGTCGACGTCACGTGGGACTTGATGTCGTCGGCAAAGGCCGTGTTGTTGCCGTTCATGTTGACGACGTTCTGCGTCTGCCCGATCAGTTGCTGGGCATTGAAGGTCGAGTCGATCTTGGTCAGGCTGAA
>NZ_JBFRDD010000078.1:0-31052 GCF_052113425.1 Cupriavidus sp. YAF13 | reverse complement strand
GGCCATGTTTGAGCATCGCCTTAAGGCGATGTGAGTTTGGCCCCCGGCCGCTCTTTTTGTCTTCCGACGAGGAGTCTTTCGCCCCATCCGGGTCGCTTCTTTGCCTACTTTCTTGGCGAGACAAGAAAGTAGGTCGCCGCCCCGCAGGGGAGGTGAAACTGCAGTTGAAGTTGAAGTTGAAGTTAAGCAGTTGCAGCTGAATTTGCAGTTGCAGTTGCAGTTGCAGTTGCAGTTGCAGTTAAACCCCTACCCTCCCAAATTAGCCGCCACCGCCGCCACCCGCGCAGCATGCACCCGATCCTTGATCACCCCGGGATCCCCTGCACATTCCCGCGCCACGGCCCCGGCGTCCACCGAAGCCGCCGCTTCCAGCGCCATCATCAACCGCGCCGTCTGCGGATACTCCCGCGCCTCAAACCCAAGCCGCCCCCGCGCATCCGCCTCGCATGCCTGCAGCGCTTCAGCAAACCGCGCCGGCTTGCGCAACGCATCGCACCGCTCCAGCAATCGCGTCAGCGCAGCGGCGCCAAACTCCTCGGCGCGATGGATATTGCCATGCTCGCGCGCCACCACCACGGCCAGGTCGCGGCAGTCAGTCGGCACGCGCAACCGCTTGCAAACCGCTTCAAGCAATGCCACGCTGCGCTGCTCGTGCCCGATATGGCGCGGCAGCACATCCTCGGGCGTGGTGCCCTTGCCCAGGTCGTGCATCAGCGCGGCAAAGCGCACCGGCAGCGAGGTGCGCATCGCGGCGGCGGTATCGACGACCATCATCACGTGCACGCCGGTATCCACCTCCGGGTGGTAGTCGGCCCGCTGCGGCACACCCCATAGCCGGTCCAGCTCGGGCAGCAGCCGCGCCAGCGCCCCGCATTCGCGCAGCACCTCGAACATGCGCGAGGGCCGTGCCTCCATCAGGCCGCGCGCGAGTTCCTGCCAGACGCGTTCGGCCACCAGCGCGTCGACCTCGCCGGCTTCCACCATCCGGCGCATCAGCACCAGCGTCTCGGGGGCTACCGTGAAATCATTGAAACGCGCGGCGAAGCGCGCCACGCGCAGGATCCGCACCGGGTCTTCGGCGAAGGCGTCCGACACATGGCGAAACTGCCGTGCGGCGAGATCACGCTGGCCGCCGTAGGGGTCGATCACGGGGCCAGTGAGCGCGCCGTCGTCGCCCACCGCCTGCGCCATGGCGTTGATGGTGAGGTCGCGCCGCACCAGGTCGTCTTCCAGCGTCACGTCCGGCGCGCAATAGAACGAAAAGCCCTTGTAGCCCGCTGCGGTCTTGCGCTCGGTGCGGGCCAGCGCGTATTCCTCCCGGGTCCTGGGATGGAGGAATACGGGGAAATCCTTGCCTACCGGCTTATAGCCCTGGGCTTCCATCTCGGCCGGGGTTGCGCCCACCACCACGTAGTCGCGGTCCTGGCTCGACAAGCCCAGCAGGGCGTCGCGAATGGCGCCGCCTACGGCATACACCTGCATGGACGAGCTCAATGGTTGATCACGACCGCGTCGGCGCGATCGGGGGTGAGGCGGTAGGGCTCGTCGGAGGCGAGGAAATCGCGCTCTTCACGGGCATCGGCGATCCACGCCTGCATGGCCGGCAGCGCCAGGATAAAGTCCGCATATTGCTTGGCGGCCTCCGGCAGGTGGATGCCATAAGTGGCAAAGCGGCTGACCACCGGCGCGAAAAATGCGTCGGCAATGGTGAACGCGCCAAACAGGAACGGGCCTGCGGCCGCATGGCGTGCGCGCAGGTCCGACCAGATCGCGGCAACACGGTCCACGTCGCGCTGCACCGCTACGTTCCAGCCCATGCCGGGCAGCACCGCGGTGACGTTCATCGGCAGCTGGCTGCGCAGGTTGCCGAAGCCCGAATGCATCTCCGCGCAGATCGAGCGCGCATGCGCACGCTCGGCACGGTCAGCCGGCCAGAGCTGCTTCTCGGGAAAGGACTCGGCCAGGTATTCGGCAATCGACAGCGAGTCCCACACCGAGACATCGCCATCGACCAGCACCGGTACCTTGCCGGTGGGCGAGTGCTTCGCAATCACTTGCTCAAACCCGGCCACGAACAAGCGCACCTTGACCTCTTCGAACGCAATGCCAGCCTGGCGCATCAGCAGCCAGGGGCGCAGCGACCAGGAAGAGTAATTCTTGTTGCCGATGACGAGCTTCATCGCAAAATCCTTGCAGGAAAACGTGGGGGAGCGCGCTCGGGGCCGGGGCAAGCCCGCAGCGCGAAGCGTGCGCACGCAAGCGCACGCCGGCGAACGAACCATTGTAGCCAGCCGCGCCAAGCGCCTCCAAGCGAATTACGCTCGCAGCGATGTGAATCCTGGTCACATGCGAAGGGCAAAGCCGGGCCGGGCTGCCTGCCGCTCAACGATACCCGCTGCGCCGCAGTCCCAGCATCTGGCTTTCGTGCCCGCGGCCCGCCAGCACATCGGTCATCACCACCTCCAGCCCCACCGGCTGGCCCAGCCCAAGCTCGGGCGCGATCGGCCCCCGCATGACATTGTCGAGCCGCATGGAGTCCAGGTTGTCGCGCGACATCACCGGCGCGCCCGGCATGTGTTCGAGGATGGCTGCCTGCACGCGGGCCAGGGCGTCGGGCAGGTGCAGGACCGGGCGCGGGTGGCCGCTGGCGCGGCCCGCAAAACGCACCAGCTCCTCCAGCGTATAGACCTGCGGCCCCGCCAGGTCGTAGGCGCGGCCGATGGTGTCCCGCGTCGCCATGGCGTTGACCATGGCCTGCGCCACGTCCTGCACGTACACCGGCTGGAACCTGGCTTGCGCGCAGGCGAGCGGCACTACGGGCGCCAGTTGCTGCATATGGGCGAACAGATTGAGGAAATGATCGTCGGGGCCGAATATCACGGACGGACGGAAGATGGTCCAGTCCAGAGCGCTCTCGCGCACCACGCGCTCGCCGTCGCCCTTGCTGCGCAGGTACATCGACGGGCCGGCGCTGTCGGCGCCCAGCGCGCTCATGTGCAACAGCCTGCGCACGCCAGTGCTGCGGCAAGACTCGACAATGCGCCGCACGAGGTCCACGTGGGCGGCGGCAAAGGCCGCGCCGTAGGGCTCGGCGCGTTCGCCATGAAGAATGCCGACCAGGTTCACCACGATGCCGTCGGTGCCCAGCGTGCCAATGGCGGCGTTCAGCGCAACATCGTTCCTCACGTCCAGCTCGATCACCTCGACGCGCGGCAACAGCAGCAGGTGCTGCGCATGCTCGGCGTCGCGGGTAGCGGCCACGATGCGTTCGGGGTCCAGAGACGGCTCCACGACGGTGCCCGGCTCCAGCGGCGTGGCCGACGCGGTGGCAACACCTGCCAGGCGGGCCACCAGGTGGCTGCCGACAAAGCCGGCCCCTCCGATCACTAGAACGTTGCTGGTCTGCATGGATCTCTCCGCGGCAAGGGACGACTGGCGCACGCTCCAGGGCTGGAGCACGCACCGGCTACCGCATTGGCCTGCAGACCGCGCTGCCTTGAAGGCGTTAAAACCTCAGGGCAGGCTGGTGGTGGTGATCTGCGACGGCGACACCACGCCCAGGCGATCCTTGAGCGACTGCGGCCGGCCGCTCATCAATGCAGCATAGTACGTGGCGTTCGACAGCACATTCTTCACGTAGGTCCGGGTCTCCGAGAACGGAATGGTCTCGGCGAAGATCGCGCCCTCGACCTGGCGCGGCAAGCTGGAGCGCCAGTTCTTGGGACGGCCCGGGCCGGCGTTGTAAGCGGCCGAAGCCAGCGTCCAGGAGCTATCCAGGTCAGTCAGCACCATGCTCATATAGTTGGTGCCGAGCTGGATGTTGATATTGGGATCGCTCATCATCGAGGGCGAGAAGTCCGTCATGCCGATCTTGCGCGCAACCCACTTGGCGGTGGCCGGCATCACCTGCATCAGGCCATGGGCGCCGGCGGACGAGCGCGCGTTCATGATGAAGCGTGACTCCTGGCGCACCAGGCCATAGGCCCACGCCATATCCAGGCCCACGTCATCGGTGGCGCGCTGCATGATGTCGCGGTACGGCATCAGGAAGCGCAGCGAGAAATCATGCTCGGCCTGGGTGCGGTCCGCGGTGTTCACGGCGCGGTCCAGCAGTTCGATGCGGCGGGCGTAGTCGGCGGCGGCCAGCAGCTGGCGGTCGGTCATGCCGCGCAGTTCCCAGTTCCATTCGCGATTGCCTTCGAAGCGCAGGTTCAGGTCATACAACTTCTGTGCGCGCAGGAAGCCCGGGCGGGTGCGCATGGCGTTGACCTCGGCATCGCTCACTTGCGTGCGTGCCGGCAGCACGATGCGGTTGCCCAGCTCCTCGCTGGCCAGCTGGCCGTAGAAGTTGAACTGGCCGGCAATCGCCTGGAACTGCTTCTCGGCCTCGGCGCCGCGGTTGTCCGCCTTGAGCGCGCGCCCGTACCAGTAGGTCCAGGCCGGGTCCTTGGCGCGCAGCTCGGGGCGCATCAGCTCCACGGCCTGACGCACCTGCTTCCAGTCACCCTGGCGCAGCGCGGCGCGCACGCGCCACTCCTGCGTTTCGTCGGACAGCCACTGGTTGCCGCCCAGGTCCATCTGGCGGCGGTAGTAGCCGGCCGCCTCGGGGGCGAGCTTCTTGGCGGCGTACTGGCCGACCACGCCCCAGCCGGCGCCCTGCTCGTCGCGCGACAGGCTGCCGGCGTTGGCGCTCAGGTAGGCCGCGGCCTGCGAGGGATCATTGCGCGCCATCTTGACCACGGTGGCGAGCGTGTTGCTGTCGCCGCGCGCGTCCGGCGCGGTGGCGGCGATACGCCCGGCCAGCGTCACATAGTTCTGCTCCAGCGCCTGGCGTGCCTGGAAGGCCACGTCGCTCGACTCGATCTGCCTGCTTTGGGCCAGGTAGCCGATCAGGTCGACACAACCTTCGCCGTAGTAGCGCGGATCGCTCAGTGCTGCGCGCGCATCCGCCGCCACGTTCTGGCCCTTGAGCGCGCGCGACAGCAACGCGTAGCACTCGACCTGCGTATCGTCCTTGAGCACGAACTGCGGGTATTCGGCGTCGAAATTGGCCCAGTCGCGCTTCTTGCCCAGCACCAGCAGCCAGTCATTGCGCATGCGGTCGGCAATGGCCTCGCCCTTGTAGCGCTGCAGGAAGGCGCGCACCTGATCGTCAGGGGCATCGATGCGGGCCAGGCCGCTGGTGTCGAACAGCTGCGGCTTGATGCGGAAGTACTCGACGTAAGACGAGATCGGGTAGTCCACCAGCGTGGCCGAGATGGCGTCGGTGCGTGCCACGTCGTTTTTGCGCGCGGCTTCGCGCAGCGCCACGAAAGCGTCGTCGGGGTTGCTCGGGATGGCGAGCGACTGCGATTGGGGTTGCGGCTGAGGCCGTTTCTGCGCAAATACCGGCGTGGCAAGCACTGCGCACGCGATCGCCGCTAGGGCGGCCTTGGCCGCACGCTGCGGATATACTCCCTTCGGCATTCTTCTTCCTTGTTGTGACGGCCGGACAACACCTTCCGAGGGCGCGCATCCGACCGTGCAATGTTGGGTCAACAACAAACATTATCCCACGCAGCCATGCCAAGCGACGACGTTCGCAGCCCCTCCGGCGCGCCCGGAAAGCCCGACCCTGGCGTGCAGCGAGCAGCGCTGCGGCGCCAGTTGCTGGCGCTGCGCGGCGCATTGCCGCAACGCCCCGCCGCCGACGCCAGCATCGAAGCCGCGCTGGCCGCCCTGCTCGAGCGCCTGCCCGTGCATCGCCTAGGCTTCTACTGGCCGATCCAGCAGGAGTTCGACGCCCGTGGCGTGGTCTCGCGCTGGCTGGCCGGCGCCACCGGGCGGCAAGCAGCCCTGCCGGTGGTAAGCCGGCCGGGCGCGCCGCTGGATTTCCACCAATGGGAGCCGGCTACGCCAATGATTGCCGGGCATTACGGCATTCCCGTGCCCGACGGCACGCCGCCCTTGCTGCCAGACGTCCTGCTGATTCCATGTGTCGGTTTCAGCGGGGATAAGTTCCGCCTGGGCTATGGCGGCGGATTCTACGACCGCACGCTGGCGGCGCTCGCCGCCGGCGGGAACGCGCCGGTGGCGATCGGCATCGGGCATGAGGCCTGCCGCGTGGCGCTGGCGCCGCAGGAGCATGATTTGCCGATGGATTGGGTGGTTAGTGAGGGGGGGGTGTTTTGAGGGGGGGGGTGAGGGGGGGTTGGTCGCTGTTTCTTTGAACGGCGTTGGATATTGCACCCAAGGGCCATACGACATCGTCCTGCGGGGTTGGTCGCTGTTTATTTCTTCGGCGATGGCATCTTGCACCCAAGGGCCATACGGCAGCCCCCGCAGGGGGATGTCGTATGGCTCTTGGGTCCAAAAACCAACACCGTCCAAAGAAACAGCAATCAACCCTGCAGGACGATGTCGTACGGCCCTTGGGTGCAAAAACAAACACCGATCAAAGAAACAGCGACCAATCCCCCCACCAACTACAAACAACGCCCCCCAGCCACCAACTCCTCCACCAAATCCCGCATATGCCGCCAATGCGATCCCTCCCAAAACACGCGCTGGCAGCAATCGCAAGTCACGAACCGCTCCTGGCGCGCGAGCACGCCTGGCGGCACGCGGCCGTCGACCGCGGTTTTGTCGATCGCCCGCAGCGGCACATTGCAGTCCAGGCACAGCGAGAACGGCCGCGCGCTACGGGCCAGGTCGAGCCGCGCGAAGATCTCCCGCAGTTGCGGCGTGGCCTTGATGGCGCGCACGTAGCAGCCATGGGTGACTCCGCGCCGCTTGAGCAGCTCGCGGTCCCGCGTGAGCACAATGCGGCCCTCGCGCATGGCGATGGCTTCGATCTCGCTATCGGCGTAATGGTTGTCGTAAAGCGTGTCGAAGCCGGTCAGGCGCAGCAGGTGCGCCAGCCCGCCCAGGTGGGCGTCGGCAACGAAGCGGGTCGCGCGCAGCGGCTCGGCGCGCACGCGCAGCAGCGGTGTGACGTCGAAGGCTTCGAACTGGGGATAAACGGAGACGCGGTCGCCATCCTGCAGCAGGCGCTCGAAGCCGCATGACTCGCCGTTCACCAGGATCAGCTCCACCTCGGTGTGCGGCACGCCCAGCGCTTCGATCATGTGCTTGACGGTGGCGGCGCGCGCGCAGGCGCACACGCAATCCCGGCCGCGCTGCGCGCGCGGCAGGAAATCGTTCAGTTCCTCGTAGAAACGAAACGTGGCGGTGACGGTGGCGGGGTCGGTGGCCATGGGCCAAAGTATGCCACTGCCCGCAGCGCCTCAGCCCGCCTGGTTGGCCAGCCGCAGCGCGGATTCCACGGAAAGCCGCGCCCAGGCCGTCATGGCTTCGGCCGACTCCAGGCAGGCGGGTGGAGCGCTCAGGTAATGCTGTATGGAGATCTCGCGGCCGCTGCGGCTGTAGCGGAACGGCTCGCCGCCCTCGGCCTCGAAGCCCCCGCGCGTCTGGCCGTCCACTTTCAGGTAACAGCGCCCGCCCAGCACCAGCGCGAACACCAGGCCGTCGTAGTACAGGGCGTGGCCGCCAAACATGCGGCGCGTGGTGATCGGGCCGATGCGCGCCGCCAGCGGCTCCAGCAGTTCGAGCAGATGGTCGATGAAGGGATCGGGACGGCGGGCTGGCATGGCGCTCTGGTGCGGGGGCATGCCTTAGAGCTTCAGGCGCTGCCAAATGGCTTTGGTCGCGCTGGCCGTGTTGAGCGTATAGAAATGCAGCCCCGGCACGCCGGCGGCCAGCAGGCGCTCGCACAGCGCGGTGACCACATCCAGGCCAAAGGCGCGGATCGACTCGCGGTCATCGCCGAAGCCTTCCAGCCGCTTGGCCACCCAGCGCGGCACTTCGGCGCCGCACATCTCGGAGAAGCGCATCAGCTGCGAGGAATTGGTGATCGGCATGATGCCCGGCACGATCGGCACGTCCACGCCCATGGCGCGCACATCCTCGACGAAACGGAAGTACGCATCGGCGTTGAAGAAGTACTGGGTGATGGCCGAGTCGGCGCCGGCCTTGACCTTGCGCACGAAATTCTCGAGATCGTGGCGGGGCGACTTGGCCTGCGGGTGGTACTCGGGATAAGCCGCCACCTCAATGTTGAACCAGTCGCCGGTCTCGGCGCGGATGAACTCCACCAGCTCGTTGGCATAGCGGAACTCGCCGATCTCGCCCATGCCCGACGGCATGTCGCCGCGCAGCGCGACGATATGGCGGATGCCGCCTTCGCGGTAAGTCTTGAGGATCTCGCGGATGCTCTCGCGCGAGGACCCCACGCACGACAAGTGCGGCGCGGCCTCGATGCCTTCGCGCTGGATCTCCAGCACGGCGTCCAGCGTGCCCTGCTGGGTGGTGCCGCCGGCGCCGAAGGTCACCGAGATGAACTTGGGCTTCAGCGGAGCGAGCTGCGCACGCGTGTTGCGCAGCTTCTCGGCGCCCTCCGCCGTCTTGGGCGGGAAAAATTCAAAGCTGAAGTAGCGGTCTTGCATGATGGTGGCGCGCCGCCTATGGCGCGGCGCGCTGAAAAATTGGCATGGGACGCCGGACGGCGTCAGGCGCTGCGGCGTTCGCCGAGCAGCACGCTCGACAGGGCCCAGGAGATCACGCTGTAGAGGATCGAGCCGAGCAGGGCCGCGCCAAAGCCGGTGACCACGAAACCGGCCAGCAGCTTGCCCACGAACAGGAACAGCAGCGCGTTGATCACGAAGATGAACAGGCCAAGCGTCAGCAGCGTCACCGGCAAGGTCAGGATCACCAGGATCGGGCGGATCAAGGTATTCACCAGGCCAAGCACCAGCGCGGCGATCATGGCCGAGCCGAAGCCGCCAAGATGAATCCCATCGATCAGGCTGCCCACCAGAAACAGCGCGGCGGCGTTGATGATCCAGACGGCCAACAATCTCATGACGACTCCTTCGCTCGGGTAAAACGGGTTCGGGGCAGGTTCGGGGCACGGCACCCGCGGCGCGCGGGCGCCGCAGGTTGACGAACCGGCGGCCGATCAAACGCAGATCGGCCTGCGGTCACCGGCCGATCAATAACGGTAGTGGTCGGCCTTGTACGGGCCTTGCTTGCTCACGCCGATATAGGCGGCTTGCTGCTCGGTCAGCTCGGACAGCTGCGCGTTGAGCTTCTTCAGCTGCAGGCGCGCGACCTTTTCGTCCAGGTGCTTGGGCAGCGTGTAGACGCCGACCGGGTACTTGCCGCTTTCGCGTTCCTGCCACAGTTCGATCTGGGCGATGGTCTGGTTGGCGAACGAGCTGCTCATCACGTACGACGGGTGGCCCGTGCCGCAGCCCAGGTTCACCAGGCGGCCCTTGGCCAGGATGATGATCTTCTTGCTGGGTTGATCGCCAACGGCGGGGAACACCACGTGGTCGACCTGCGGCTTGATCTCGTCCCACTCGTACTTTTCCAGCGAGGCGATGTCGATCTCGTTGTCGAAGTGGCCGATGTTGCAGACGATGGCCTGGTCCTTCATCTTGGCCATGTGGTCATGGGTGATGACRTGGTAGTTGCCGGTGCAGGTGACGAAGATGTCGGCCTTGTCGGCAGCGTATTCCATGGTCACCACGCGGTAGCCTTCCATCGCGGCCTGCAGTGCGCAGATCGGATCGACTTCGGTCACCCACACCTGGGCCGACAGGGCACGCAGTGCCTGCGCGCTGCCCTTGCCCACGTCGCCGTAGCCGGCCACCAGCGCAACCTTGCCGGCGATCATCACGTCGGTGGCGCGCTTGATGCCGTCCACCAGCGATTCACGGCAGCCATACAGGTTGTCGAACTTGCTCTTGGTCACCGAGTCGTTGACGTTGATGGCGGGGAACTTGAGCTCGCCCTTTTGCGCCATCTGGTACAGGCGGTGCACGCCCGTTGTGGTTTCCTCGGTCACGCCCTTGATGGCGTCCAGGTTACGGCTGTACCAGGACGGGTCCTTGGCCAGCTTTTCCTTGATCGCGGCGAACAGGAAGGTCTCTTCCTCGCTGCCCGGGTTGGCGATCAGCGATGCGTCCTTCTCGGCGCGGGCGCCCAGGTGCAGCAGCAGCGTGGCATCGCCGCCGTCGTCCAGGATCATGTTGGGGGTACCGCCATCCTTCCAGTCGAAGATGCGGTGGGTGAAGTCCCAGTATTCCTTCAGCGATTCGCCCTTGAAGGCGAACACCGGCGTGCCCGAAGCGGCGATGGCCGCGGCGGCGTGGTCCTGGGTCGAGAAGATGTTGCACGATGCCCAGCGCACGTCGGCGCCAAGCGCCACCAGCGTCTCGATCAGCACGGCGGTCTGGATGGTCATGTGCAGCGAGCCGGCGATGCGCGCGCCCTTCAGGGGCTGCGCGGCAGCGTACTCGTCGCGGATGGCCATCAGGCCGGGCATTTCGGTTTCGGCGATGGCGATTTCCTTGCGGCCCCAGCCGGCGAGGCCCAGGTCGGCCACGAGGTAATCGTTCTTCAGGTCAGTCACTGCGTTCATGTATCACTCCGATGAAGAGTGGCGACGAAGGACGAGTGCGGGGAATACGGCCGCGCCATGCAAGGATGGTGAAAACCAAGGCCATTGCATAACGGGCGGATAGGTCGACTCGCCTCCGTGTGTGCCACGGATCAGCGAGCGCCGTTGAAGACAGTCCGAGCCTGGCGAATGGCACAATAAGGCCCATTCGTTGCAACGCTCCTCGGAGTGGCGGTATTGTAGCCTGCCCCGGCACGCTTGGCACCGCCACCGCCATGAATTTTTCTTGACCGCCGGCCCAGCACATGACCCTGACGACACACCGCCCCCCGCGCACCCTGACCATCGCCGGCTCCGACTCAGGTGGCGGCGCCGGCATCCAGGCCGATCTCAAGACCTTTGCCGCGCTGGGCTGTTTCGGCATGAGCGCGATCACCGCCATCACGGCGCAGAACACGCTCGGCGTGAGCGGCGTGCATGCCATCCCGGCCGACATGGTAGCGGCCCAGATCGATGCGGTTGCCAGCGATATCGGCGTGGATGCGGCCAAGACCGGCATGCTGGGCACCGCCGCCATCGTCGAGGCGGTAGCCGCCGCGGTGGACCGCCATGGCATTCGCCAGCTGGTGGTGGACCCGGTCATGATCTCCACCTCCGGCGCCACCCTGGCGGACGACGTCACCACCCAGGCCATGGTGCGCCTGCTGTTCCCGCGCGCCGTGCTGGTCACGCCCAACCTGCCCGAGGCGTCCTACCTGCTAGGCCGCGAGATCACCCGCCGCGAAGAGATGGAGCAAGCTGCACGCGACCTGCTCGCGCTGGGCTGCCCGGCGGTGCTGCTCAAGGGCGGGCACCTGGATCCGGCCGATGCCGGCCTGGATGACCTGCTGCTGAGCGCCGGCGGCATCGTGCGCGTGTTCAGGCACCAGCGGGTCGACACCCGCAACCTGCATGGCACCGGCTGCACACTGGCCGCGGCCATTGCTGCCCAGCTGGCAAGGGGCGACAAGCTGGAAGACGCGGTGGAAGTGGCGCTGGATTTCGTGGCCGATGCAATTGTGGCGGGTGCCGACTTTGCGCTTGGGGCGGGCAACGGACCGCTGAATCACGGCTTTGCGCCGCGGGTGCTGGGCTAAATGCCGGGTTAGGTACCGGGTTAGGTACCGGGCTAAGGAAGGGGCGCAAACCAGCGGTATGATTTGCGCCCCAGCCTGACATCCGCCACGCCATGCCTACCCTAGCCCACATCGACCTGCGCACCGACCCCGCTGCCGCCCTCTACCAAAAACATGAAGTAGTCCAGGTGGCCTTCGCCAAAGAACCCGGCGAACTCATCAGCCTCGAAGGCCCCAACCGCTACCAACCCGGCGACGCGATCATCACGGGCTCCACCGGCGACCGCTGGGTCGTATCCCGCGAGCGCTTCGACCCCAAGTACGAACCGCTGCAAGCCGGCACGCACGGCCAGGACGGCGCCTACCAGAACATCCCTGGCGTGGTGCTGGCCAAACGCATGGACGAAGCCTTCAGCATCGCCCGCTCCGCCGGCGGCGACGTGCTGCAGGGCGCGGCTGGCGACTGGCTGATGCAGTACGCCCCGAACGACTACGGCGTCGTCCAGCAGGCCCGCTTTGCGCAGGTCTACCGGCCGGCCAGCGGCAACGCCTGAAGCGTCAGTCGCCGCCGCTGCTCAGCGGCACCAGCTTGAACGCCGCTCGCGCCACGCACACCACTTCACCAGCGGCGCTCTTCACTTCGCCCTCGCAAAACGCGATGCGCGCGCCGCGCCGCATGCAGCGCGCTTCCAGGTGCAGTTCACCGCGTGCCGCAGCCAGGAAATGCGTGGACATGTCGATGGTGATCACGCCGGTTTCCAGCGGCGCATGCGAGCGCGCGGCGCCGCTGAGCGTGAAATCCAGCGTGGCCATCAAGGTGCCGCCGTGCACGTCGCCCCGGCTGTTGACCAGGAACGGGCTGACAGGCAGGCGCGTGCGGCACAGGCCCTCTTCCATCCGCACCGGCTGCAGGCCAAGATGGCGCATCAGCGGCACGTCGATGCCGAAGTAGGGCTTCTCGGGCGTGCCCGGCGCTACCGGGACAATCTGAGCGGGACTTTCCAAAACAATTCTTCCTTATTCGCGTTATTCGCGCTATTCGCGTTATGCGAGTTCCACCACCGCCTGGCCCTCGGCGACGGCGTCGCCGGGCTGCACCAGGATGGCCTTGACCACGCCAGCATATTCGGATTCGAGCGGAATCTCCATGTTCATGGACTCGATCATCATCACGGCGTCGCCGGCCGCAATGGTAGCGCCAACTTCGATGTGGATGGCGCAGACATGGCCGCTTACCGCGGCTTCGATCTTGCTTGCCTGGCCTACAGGATCTCCCGAACGAACCAGGCATTGAAGCGGTAAAGCGCAATGGTTGGCATCACGGAAAACAAGAACAGGCTGACGACAGCGCGCCGGTTCCTATACAGGTAGAGCGCCAGCAGATCCCGCAGCGTGTAGCTGGCAACCAGCACCAAAAGCGGAATGTAGGCCAGGAAACAAAACAGGAAAATCCAGACAAAGGCGCCGCCCTGCAGCGCTCGGTCAAGCATGCCCACACCGGCGATCCAGTGCGCATCCCCGCCACTGAATGTGAGAAGCAGCATCAACAGGGAGACGATCAGCGTGGGATAGCGGAGCATTTAGGCCGGCCCTCTCTCGCCGCCCGGCTCGTCGCCAAACAGCACGCGCAGCATGCGCTCGGGATTGGCCAGGAAATCACGCGTCACGCGAAAGTGCTCGGTGTCCTGATAGTCGATCCGCGCCACGCCGTCCGGCGAGCAGGTGTAGATCCACGCATTGGGATAGGCCATCAGGATCGGTGAGTGCGTGGCGATGATGAACTGCGAGCCGTTTTCCGCCAGATCGTGGATGCGCGACAGAACCGCCAGCTGCCGCTGCGGCGACAGCGCCGCCTCGGGCTCGTCGAGCAGGTAGAGCCCGTTGCCGCCAAAACGATGCATCATCAGCGCGAGAAACGATTCGCCATGCGATTGCTCGTGCAACGATCGTCCGCCGTAGGCGTTGATGACGGGTGGGCTAAAGGCCGGCTCCTGGTCCAGGCGCTCGATTTCCGTGGCCACGTTGAAGAAGCTCTCCGCGCGCAGGAAGAAGCCATCGCGCGGGCGCTTGAAGCCGCGCGCGACGCGCAGGTATTCGTGCAGTACCGAATGCGACCGGCGCGTGCCGAAGCTGAAATTGCGCGAGCCGCCCTCGGCGTTGTAACCCATGGCCACGGCGATGGCCTCCATCAGTGTGGACTTGCCCGAGCCGTTCTCGCCAACCAGGAAGGTCACCTTGGGGTGCATATCCATCGCATCCAGCGTGCGCACCGCGGGCAGGCTGAAGGGGTAGCGCTCGAAGCTGTCGACGATGTCGCGCCGCAGGGTGATGCGGCTGATGAACTGGGACGAGATCATGGCGTTCGCCGGAGTGGATGGCACGGCGCTATCGTAACGCAGCGCGGCGCCGGCGTTGCTCACAACGCCAGGCGCATGGCGATGCGTTGCCGCAAGCCGAGCGCCGCCTCGCGCGCCAGTGCGGCGCCAAGCGCCGGGCTGAGATCGGCTTCATCGAGCCGGTGAAAGCCGAGGCTTGCGTAGAACGGCGCGTTCCACGGCAGGTGGCTGAAAGTGGTGAGGTCGAGCGACCGCAGGCCTTGCCGGCGGAAACCATCGGCCACGGCGCGCACAAGCGCGCGGCCGAAGCCGCGGCGGGCATGGGCGGGGTGGACGTCCATCTCGTCAAGATAGGCATGCTGGCCAAGCACGCTGGCGAGCGCGAAGCCGGCTGGCGTGCCGTCGGGGGCCATGGCGACCCACAGGCGGCGCTCGCGCTGCGCGCGTTGCAGGTCGTCGAGCGGCGTGACTTGCTGGCGCAGCGCGGGAGGCAGGTCGGATTCGGGGAATAGCCCAGCCGCTGCGCGTTCGATGGCAGGCAGGCCGGGTACGTCCTCGGGTGTCGCTAGGCGAATGACTGGCATCGGTATGCGGCGGAATGCGGCGAGCCCGCGCGCCCGGAGTGAGAGCGGTCGGACGCACGCTTGCGTACCCTCCCTCCGGGCCAGGCGGCACATCAAGCCGCCGGAAACATCCCCAGCAGATTCGTCACCGCCGCCGGCACGTCGGCCGCCTCGGTAATCGCGCGCACCACGGCCGCGCTGCCAACGCCAACCGCCAGCACCTGCGGCAAGCGCGCCGCATCGACACCGCCGATGCCCACCAGCGAGGGCACCACAGGCTGCATCAGCTTGACGTAGGCGTGGAAGCGGCCCAGGCCCTGCGGCGCGGTCGGCATGATTTTCGTGGTGGTCGGGAAGATCGCACCCAGCGCAAGGTAGCTCGGGCCGATGGTGGCCACGCGCAGCATCTCGGCATAGCCGTGCGTGGATACGCCAAGGCGCAGCCCGGAGGCGCGCAGCGCATCGAGGTCGGCTTCGTCGAGGTCTTCCTGGCCGAGGTGGATGCCATAGATGCCGCTGTCGCCACCCTGGCTGGCGTGGTAGTCGATGGCAGCCCGCCAGTGATCGTTGATGAACAGGCGCGAAGCGCTGCCGCGCGCGGCCTCGGCGGCACGCTTGATCTCGCTGCGCACGGCCTGCGCGTCGCCGGACTTGAAGCGCAGCTGCACGGTGGGCACCGCCAGCGGCACCAGCCGCTCGATCCATTCGGCGCTGGGCACCACCGCGTACAAGCCCAGCGGCGGGCACGGAGCGAAGGGCTCGGCGCGCTGCTCCGGTGCGACCAGCGCGGCGTGGCGCACGTGCGGGAAGCGCGTGAAATCCACCGGCCAGTCCAGCGAGCCCGGCTGCCAGGCGCGTGCCAGGCAGAGCGCATCGTGCGCGGGGAAATGCAGCGCCAGGCAAGCCAGCAGCACGGCGACGAAGGCCGGCGAATGCGCGGTGTCGTCGTCGGCATGGGCGCTGAAGACCCAGGTGCCCATCGGCGAGCGCACGGTGTCGCTCCACTGCCCGCCTTCGCGGTCGCTCTCGATGGCAATGGCGCCGGCTGCGGCAATGCGCGCCAGCGAGGCCTCGTCGGCCTCGCCGTCGAACAGCACCACGTCGGCATCACCAAGCGCGGCGGGGGGGGTGCCCTGCACCCACGCGCGCCAGGCTTTATCGCTGGTGCCGAAGGTGGCGCCATAGCGCGCCAGCAGCGTGTCGCGCAGCGCAGCGTCGATGCCGGCAGGCAGAAGATTGCGGGTCATGCGCGGTCCTCCACGCCTTCGGCGTGCCAGAACGGCATGCCTACCACCGGCGTGCTGGCCTGCGCGATATCGCGCTCCGGCATGGGGCCAGCCAGGTAGGCGGTGCGGCCCGCGTCCACAGCCAGCGCAAAGGCGCGTGCCATGTTGACCGGATAGGCAGCCTGCGCCACGGCGGTGTTCAGCAGCACGCCGTCGTAGCCCCACTCCAGCACCTGGGCCGCGTGCGACGGCAGCCCAAGGCCGGCGTCGACGATCAGCGGGGTATCCGGCAAGCGTTCGCGCAACAGGCGCATGGCGTGCGGGTTGACGGCGCCCTTCCCGGTGCCGATGGGCGCGGCCCAGGGCATCAACGCCTGGCAGCCCACGTCCAGCAGGCGGCGGCATAGCACGAGGTCCTCCGTGCAATACGGCAGCACCTTGAAGCCTTCCTTGATCAGCGTCTCGGCCACGGCGGGCAGGTTGAGCGTGTCGGGCTGCAGCGTGTAATCGTCGCCCACCAGCTCAAGCTTGATCCAGTCGGTCTCGAACACTTCGCGCGCCATCATGGCGGTGGTGATGGCTTCCTGCGGCGCCATGCAGCCGGCGGTATTGGGCAGCACCGGCACGTTGAGCGAGCGCAGCATCTGCCAGAAAGCCTGGCCGCCCTCGCCATCGCCGACCGAGCCCTGGCGGCGCAGCGCCACCGTCAGCATGGCGGGCCGGGCCACCTCCACCGCGGCCTGCAGCGTGGCGGGAGACGGATAGCGCGCGGTACCCAGCAACAAGCGCGAGGCAAACGACTCGCCATAGAGCACGAAGGGGTCGGCGAACAGGTCGCGCCGGGGTTCTGCGGAATTGAAGGTCATTTGGGGTCAGCCTCCCGTCACGGGTTGCACGAGGTCGATACGATCGCCGGCGGCGAGCACGGTGGCCGCATGCGCGGCGCGTGGCACGAACTGGCCGTTGAGCGCGGCGGCAAAAGGCGGCGCGATGCCCGCGCCCGCCACCGCATCGGCCAGCGTGGCGTTATCGGCAAGGGCGAGCGGACGGCCGTTGAGCAGGATATCCATGGTCATTGTCGTTCAGTGCAGCACCGGCGAGCCGGCGACGGTATCGAGCGCGGCTGCGATCATGCCCGGCCAGCGCACCGAGGCGGGCACGGCGTGCGCGGCAGGATCGTCGTCGAGCAGAGCCTGCACCACCTGGCAGGCAGCCTCCGTGACCGCCGGGGCGATCAGGAAGCCGTGCCGGTACAGGCCATTGAGGCGCACGATGCGGGCATGCTGGTCGACCCGGATGGCCGGCAGGTGGTCCGGGCGCGTCGGGCGGCGCTGCACATTGAGTTCCAGCACGCGCGCCTCGCCAAAGGCGGGGTGCAGCGAGTACGCCGCGGAAAGCAGCTCCAGCGCGGAGCGCACGCTCATCGGCGAATCATCTTCGCTTTCGAGTTCGGTGGCGCCGATCACATAGAGGTCGTTGGGCTTGGGCGCGATATAGATCGGGTAACGCGGGTGCAGCAGGCGCACCGGGCGATGCAGCTTGACCTCGGGTGCGTGCACACGCACGACTTCACCGCGCAGGCCGCGCAATCCCGGCATGCTGCCGTGCGCGGCGGGCTGCCCCGGCCAAGCGGCGCGGGCGCCCAGGCCACGGCAATCCAGCACGGTGCGCGCGCAGATACCCAGCGCGGGCAGGTCGCCCGCTTCGATTTCACCAGCCTCCCAGACGCAATGCAGCCCGCCTGCCACCGCGCAAGCCAGCAATGCGCGCAGCGTGCCGCGATTGTCCAGCTGGCCTTCGCCGGCCAGCAGCAGCCCCTGGGAGAACCGGCCCGCGAGCGCGGGCTCGAGCGCGGCCACGCCATTGCCGTCCAGCGCGCGCATGCGCTCGGCCACCAGTTCGGGCGGCGCCACGGCGCGCACCCGGCTGGTAAACAGCGACATCTCGCTGCGGTCGCGCGTATGCCATACCACCAGTGTGCCGTCTTCCTGGAAGAACACGGGTTCCGGCATTTCGGCTACCCAGGCGCGCCACAGGTCGACGCTGGCGGTGCCAAGCTCGACGATGCGGCGCTCGGCAATGGCGGATTCCGCCAGGGGCGCGAGCATCGCCGCGGCGACGTGCGCGGCAGAGCCAACGCCGTCGGGGCCACCGCGCTCGACCAGCGCCACGCGCAGGCCTGCACGTACCAGTTGCCAGGCGGAAAGGCGCCCGGCCAGGCCGGCGCCGAGCACGGCCACATCAAACGACTGCGTTGTCATGGGGATGGTTGTGCCGGTGCACGCCGCGATGGCGCGGCGAGCACCGGCCTCCTTTAAGTCATGGCGTGCCCCTTCAGGGAAGGGGCACGGTACTTCGCGTGCGGCGCTGCAAGGGCATGCGCCGCACCATGGCCCTACGCCTTACGAGTAGATCTTGCTGCCGCTCTTGACGAACTCGATCGACTTTTCCTGCATGCCTTGCTCGGCTTCGGGCTTGAGCGAGGCGGCGTAGTCGCGCACTTCCTGCGTGATCTTCATCGAGCAGAACTTGGGACCGCACATCGAGCAGAAATGCGCGATCTTGGCGCCTTCGGCCGGCAGCGTGGCGTCGTGGTACGAACGCGCGCGTTCCGGGTCCAGGCCGAGGTTGAACTGGTCTTCCCAGCGGAACTCGAAACGCGCCTTGGACAATGCGTTGTCGCGCAGCTGCGCGCCCGGCCAGCCTTTGGCAAGGTCGGCCGCGTGTGCGGCGATCTTGTAGGTGATGATGCCTTCGCGAACGTCTTCCTTGTCCGGCAAGCCCAGGTGTTCCTTCGGCGTGACGTAGCACAGCATGGCGGTGCCCATCCAGCCGATGTTGGCCGCACCGATGCCGCTGGTGATGTGGTCATAGCCGGGGGCGATGTCCGTCACCAGCGGTCCGAGCGTGTAGAACGGGGCCTCGTAGCAGTGCTTGAGCTCTTCATCCATATTGGCCTGGATGCGTTGCAGCGGCACGTGGCCCGGGCCTTCGATCATGACCTGCACGTCGTGCTTCCAGGCCTTGTCGGTCAGCTCGCCGAGCGTGCGCAGCTCACCGAACTGGGCATCGTCGTTGGAGTCGGCGATACAACCCGGACGCAGGCCATCACCCAGGCTGAACGACACGTCGTACGCCTTCATGATTTCGCAGATCTCGTCGAAGTGCGTGTACAGGAAGTTTTCCTTGTGATGCGCCAGGCACCACTTGGCCATGATCGAGCCGCCGCGCGAGACGATGCCGGTGACGCGGTCCGCGGTCATCGGCACGTAGCGCAGCAGCACGCCGGCGTGGATGGTGAAGTAGTCCACGCCCTGCTCGGCCTGCTCGATCAGCGTGTCGCGGAACATTTCCCAGGTCAGGTCCTCGGCGACGCCGCCGGTCTTGTCCAGCGCCTGGTAGATGGGCACCGTGCCGATGGGCACCGGCGAGTTGCGCAGGATCCACTCACGGGTTTCGTGGATGTGCTTGCCGGTGGACAGGTCCATGATGGTGTCTGCGCCCCAGCGGATCGACCACACCATCTTTTCCACTTCCTCGGCCAGCGACGACGTCACGGCGGAGTTGCCCAGGTTGCCGTTGATCTTGACGCGGAAATTGCGCCCGATGGCCATCGGCTCCAGCTCGGTGTGGTTGATGTTGGCGGGAATGATGGCGCGGCCGGCAGCGATTTCGCGGCGCACGAATTCCGGCGTCATGTCTTCCGGGCGCAGCGGCAGCGCGGCACCCAGCGCATTGCCGGGGTGCTGGCGCAGCAGCGCCTTGTATTCGGGCTTGTCGTACAGCGCCTGCAGGTTCAGCGACTCGCGCAGCGCCACGTATTCCATCTCGGGCGTGATGATGCCGCGGCGCGCATAGTGCATCTGCGACACGTTGGCGCCGGCCTTGGCGCGGCGCGGGTTGGTCAGCTGGGCAAAGCGCAGGTGCGCGGTGGCCGGATCGGCGGCGCGCGCCAGGCCGTATTCCGACGACAGGCCGGACAGCACTTCGGTGTCGCCGCGCTCTTCGATCCACTTGCCGCGTACCGAGGGCAGGCCTGCCTTCAGGTCGATATGGATGTCCGGATCGCTGTACGGGCCCGACGTGTCATACACGGGAATCGGCGGATTGGACATCTCGCCCTTGTCCGTGCGCGTGGACGTCTGCAGGATCGTGCGCAGCGGCACGCGGATATCGGGGCGGCTGCCGGTCAGGTAGGTCTTGCTGGATGCCGGATAGGCAAACTTTTTGTCGAGATCGGTTTCAAGCGACTCGAAAGATGCGGCGGGGGCGGTATTTGTGCGGGCCATGGGTGTCGTCCTCTCTTGCGGGGATGGACGAAACCAGGAGCCCTGTGAGCATGGCCGCGGCGGTGTGGCCGGGTCATGTGCCTTGGAGAAGGCAGGAGCTGTTCGGTAACCATGAAACTTCCCACGCCGGTACTAGCCGGATCGGGTTCGAAGGGACTCTCTCAGCCGCACGGCCCATCCGTACGGCACCCCTGTTTCATCCAACGGGGTGAATTTAAGCACAAGGCTCGGGGCTTGACCACCCCTGTTTCAATCTGGAGTGTCGTGATTCGTGGTATCGCTGGCGAACGCGCAGCCTCCGGGCCATGCCGCGCACGCCTTACGCTGCGGCGCACCATGACGTATCGTGCGCGTGCGCCGCCAATCAATCCCACCGATCCAGCACGATGCGCCGCATCAGCATATCCAGCGAGGCGGGCTCTCCCTGCGGACGCTTGTGATCGGGTTCGATTGCGGTGTTGGCGAGCCGCGCCTCGATCAGCGCATGGATGCCGGGGCGGCGCGGGCCATACTCACTCTCGCAAGTCTGCATCTTCAACGCAAGCAGAGCGTTGATCTCGTCCAGCAACGCCGGCTCGTGAACGGTCCCGGCCACCAGGTCGGCAAAGCGCATCGGCGGCACACTGCCGCGCTCGTCGATCCATTGCACCGCCAGTAGCGGGCGCAGCACATAGAGATACTTCTTGTACCTGACCTCATCCCCCTGCAGGTAGCCACGGAAGTTCTTCTTCGCCATCGACAGGTAGTGATGCCGCCCGCGCATCGGGGAGAAAAAGTCGCGCGCGGCCGGCCTCAGCAGCGTCATTGCTTGCAGCGCCTCCCGGTAGACAATGGGCGAGTCCAGCCACTCAAGCAGCGTCGGATTGGACCGATGCAGCAATTGCAGCGCCTTGCGCAACTCCCAGCCGCTGACATCAAGCTCATCGTTGATCGGCAACTCGATCACATCCCGCCCTGCTTCCACCTGCAGATACCAGTCGAGCCGGTGCACATAGAGAAAACGCACATCGTAATCGCTATCCGGCGAGGCGAAGCCCCAGCCCCGGCTGCCGGATTCGCAGGCGTAGATGACTTGCACATCGTGACGGCGCTCGATCGCCGCCAGTTCGTCAAGCACGCGTGCGCGAACATCGTCGGCAACAGGGTGTGCGCTCAGCACGCTCGCGGGTTGTCTGACGTTCATCGTTTCTACTCCCTTGGTTCGATTCGTCTTTTCACTTCAAGCCTTGAAGGTCACCCAAGGCTTCAACCGCGCCACGGCTTCGATCAGCCCGGCCTCTTCCTGTGCCTGCAGCACCGGACCGATCGGCTTGTAGGCCTCGGGCGCTTCTTCCACCCTGCGCTCCTCGCGCAGCGTGACGCAGCGCCACTCGGCGTTGGCATGATCGCTCTTGAGGCGGCGCGAGGCCTGGCGCCGGACGCTGCGCCCGGCACCGTGGCTGCATGACGAGAGCCAATCGGTGTGACCCAAACCTCTCACTATATAGGAGGCATCCCCCATGGAACCGGGGATCAGGGCCAGGTCGCCGTCGTGCGCGGGGGTCGCGCCCTTGCGGTGGATATTGAGGCCGTTTTCGCGCAGCACCACGTTATGCGGCACGTCGACCACCAGCCGCGAAGCCGCCGCGCCGCACAACTCGGCCAGCTCCTTGCGCACGAGCTCGGCCAGCACCACCCGGTTGGCCCAGGCATAGCGTGCCGCCGTACCCATGGCCACCAGGTACTCGTGCGCCAGGCTGCCCGCCAAGCCGTACAGCCCGCTCGTCGGATGCTTCAGGCCGGCGGGCCAGGCCTGGCGCGCCCGGTCCATCCAGCGCCGGCCCACGTAGAAGCCGACATCGCGCGAGCCGCTGTGGATCATCGCCACGACATCGCCGCACGCCAGGCCAACGCGATACGCGGCGTGCCTGTCGAAGATCTCGTCCACGACCTGCAGTTCGACGAAATGATTGCCCCCGCCCGGCGTGCCGAGACAGGGATCGCGAAAGATCTCGCGATTGCCGACGTGCGCATCCGGCGCATAGCGGGCACTCCCGCCAAGCGCATCCAGTCCGACGCAAGCGGCAAGCTCGGCCTCCAGCCGGGCACGATCGGCCTGCGCCCACAAGCCTTGGGGGGCCACGCGATCGATGAACGCGGCGGGTCCCTCGTCAAACAAGGCGCGGAACGCGGCGCTATGCACCGGCACGTCGCGGCCGTTATCGAGCAGGGCACGCGTGAGCCTGCTCACGAGGGCATCCTGCTGCGGCAGCAAGGCGGCTTGCTTCAGGCCTGTGGTGATCAAGCGCATGCCGCAGTTGATGTCGGTGCCGATCGCGGCGGGAATGACGAAATCCGCGTCGGTGGCAACGATCGATCCGACCGGCGCGATGCCACCGGGATGAAAGTCCGGCGTGGCGCAGGCTTTGCAAACGGCGTGGTGGCCGTCCGCGGAACGCACCGCGGCGAAGTCGAGCAACTGCTGTACGGCTTTCGCTTCCAGGGGAAGCGTGGCGGGCAACAACACCGAGGCCTGCGCGTGTTCGTTGCGCAGGTGATAGACACCCTGGCGGCGCTCGACATGGATGCCCCGGCGCTGCAGGGCTTTTTCAAGACGGGGAAGTGAAGACATGGCTGCTGGGAATACAAGGTACGGGGGGGCCTCCGGGGAACCGGGGCAAAAAGTACCTTCTGCGCAGCAGCGTCGAGAAAGGAGCGTGCAGTGTAGCGCCGGGGAACGGCGAACGGCAAGCGCCCGGCCCGCGAGCCCTGCCACGGCGGCGCGAAGTGTTGGGGACAGGACACAGTGCAAGCCCACGCACATAGCGCGCCGCTTGCTCTACCATGCAATCAGACATGCCCATGCGCAACGCGCGCAAAAAGACTGCACAGGAGACCTCATGACCGAAGCCGCCACCCACCGCGTGTTCAACCAGGTCCCGGACCTGACCGGCTACAACCTGTTCACCGGCGACCCTGCATTGCGCGCCGCGCTGGAGCGGCTTGGTGGCGGCTGGCACGCCAGTGCGCTCGATGTCTTCGGCGCGCGTCTGGGCAAACCCGATGTGCAGCAGTGGGCGGCCGAGGCCAATCGCCACGCGCCCGAGCTGCATACGCACAGCCGCACCGGCGAACGCATCGACGAAGTGGAATTTCCGCCGGCATGGCACGCCTTGCTGGCCCTGCTGCGCAGCCAGCAGTTGCAGGCGCTGCCGTTCGCGCAGCCCAGGCATGGCGCGTGGGTGGCGCGCGCCGCCGGCTATTACTTGCAGGCGCAGGCCGAATCCGGATCCCTGTGCCCGCCCACCATGACGTTCGCCAGCATCCCGGTGCTGCAGAAGGAAGCGGCGCTGTTCGCGCAACTGGAGCCGAAGCTGTTTGCCACGGAGCACGATCCGCGCGACCTGCCCTGGCGCGACAAGCACGCCGTGATGATCGGCATGGGCATGACGGAAAAGCAGGGCGGCTCCGATGTGCGCAGCAACACTACCGTCGCGCGTGCCGTGCGCGGCGAGGGCCGCGGCGCGGAGTACGCGATCACCGGGCACAAATGGTTTTTCTCCGCCCCGATGTGCGATGCCCACCTGGTGGTGGCGCGCATGGGCGCGGAGGATGGGCCGCTGTCGTGCTTCTTCGTGCCGCGCTTTCGCGACGACGGCAGCAAGAACCCGGTGCAGATCCAGCGCCTGAAAGACAAGCTCGGCAACCGCTCCAACGCCAGCAGCGAAGTGGAATTCCGCGAGGCCACCGGCATCCTGATCGGCGAGGAGGGCCGTGGCATTCCGACCATCATCGAGATGGCCACCCATACCCGGCTGGATTGCGTGATCGGCAGCGCCGGCATCATCCGCGCGGCGCTGGTGCAGGCCATCCATCACGCGCGGCATCGCATGGCGTTTGGCCGCCTGCTGGTGGAGCAGCCGCTGATGCGCAACGTACTGGCCGACCTGGCGCTGGAAAGCCAGGCCGCCACCCTGCTCATGATGGAACTGGCGCACGCCTTCGAGCGGGCCGATGCCGATCCGCTGGCCGCCGCCTGGAAGCGCATCGTCACGCCGGCGGCCAAGTTCTGGGTCTGCAAGCGGGCCATCGAGGTAACGGGCGAAGCCATGGAGGTGTGGGGCGGCAACGGCTACGTGGAGGAAGGCCCGATGGCGCGGCTGTACCGCGAGGCGCCGGTCAACTCGATCTGGGAGGGCTCCGGCAACATCATGTGCCTCGATGTACTGCGCGCGCTGCAGCGCAACCCCGAGGACGCGGGGCGGCTATTGCAAGACCTCGGGCGGCGCGCCGGCGGCCATCCGGCGGTGCGGGCCGAACTCGCCTCGCTGCAGGCGATGCTGCGGGATGCGCCGGACCACCTGGAAGCCGGCGCGCGCCGCTTTGCCCAGGGCCTCGTGCTGACCGCACAGGCGGCGCTGATGCTCGGCCATGCCGACCCCGACGATGCCGAGCGCTTCGTGGCCAGCCGGCTCGGGCGCCAGCACGGCCGCGTGTTCGGCACGCTGGAAGGCGACGACGCCGCGCTGGCGCGGGTGATCGCACGGGCCTGGCCGGCCTGAGGCACGCGGCTGCGCCAGACGCCTCGCCACGCTTTTTTCGCGCCATCGCGCTACAGGCGGCGCCGGTCCTGCCGTAAATCCCTTGGTATTAATGTCATTCACTTAATACATAAGTGCGCATTCATCCCCATTAAATGACCAAGCGGCGCGCCCTGCTACACGCCGGGTGCCGACATCCCGACATGAACATCAGCCAACGCCTGTTGCTTTCTTTATCCCTGGCCCTGCTCGCCTTGCTCGTTGTGGGCCTCGGCGGCATCTGGCAACTCAGCGAGTCGGAACAACGTTTCGAGTACTTCAACGACAACACGCTAGGTAGCGTACGCACCCTGGGCACCCTCAAGGACAACGTCAACGCCATGCGTATCTCGCTCTACAGGCACGCCATGAGCGACGACCCCAAGGCCAAGGCCGAAGCCGAAGCCGCCCTGGCCCGCGCCGACGAGAAGTTCGACACCACCGCCGCAAAGTATGAGCGCGACGACATCAGCGACGATACCGACCGCAAGATGCTCGAAGCCGACCGCGCCGCGCTCAAGCGCTATCGCGCCGAGCGTGCCGTCATGCTGGAAAAATCACGCGCCAACGATTTCGCCACGGCCCACGCCATGCTGGTGAGCGGCGAACTGAACAATGCATCGATCGCCTTGCGCAAGGCAATCGACGATCACATCAACTATAACGGCGACCTGGGCGAGCTCGCCGTGACGCAAAATCGCGAGCAGTACACCACGGCGGTTCGCGTGTTCTCGGCGGTCATCGTCGTGGCGGTGCTGGTCACCGGCTTGCTGGCCGTGACGCTGTATCGCCGCATCCACGGCAGCCTGTCCGAGATCGAGCAGACCCTGGAATACGTCAGCGGCTCCCTGGACCTGGAACGCCGCGCGCCGGTGGGCCGCCTGGACGAGATCGGCCGTACCGCGGCTGCCTTCAACCGCCTGCTGGAGCGGGTAGCCGTGGCGCTGCGCGAGGTGCGCCATTCGACCGACTCCGTTGGCGTGGCGGCACGCCAGATCGCCGCGGGCAATACCGATTTGTCGGCACGGACCGAACAACAGGCTGCCTCGCTGGAGCAAACCGCATCGAGCATGGAAGAGCTGACCACCACCGTGCGCCAGAATGCCGACAACGCGCGCCAGGCGAGCGGCCTGGCCGGCAATG
This sequence comes from Cupriavidus sp. YAF13, assembly GCF_052113425.1. Classification (NCBI taxonomy): domain Bacteria; kingdom Pseudomonadati; phylum Pseudomonadota; class Betaproteobacteria; order Burkholderiales; family Burkholderiaceae; genus Cupriavidus; species Cupriavidus sp. YAF13. The sequence continues at coordinate 5,380 of NZ_JBFRDD010000078.1, read as the reverse complement.
CCGCCAGCGTGGCCGAGCACGGCAGCACCGCCGTGCAGCAGTTGGTGCAGACCATGGGCGCGATCAGCACCAGTTCCAACCGCATCGCGGAGATCACCAGCCTGATCGAGGGCATCGCCTTCCAGACCAACATCCTGGCGCTCAATGCCGCGGTGGAGGCCGCGCGCGCCGGCGAACAGGGCCGCGGCTTCGCGGTGGTAGCCGGCGAGGTGCGCAGCCTGGCGCAGCGCTCGTCCAGCGCCGCCAAGGAAATCAAGGACCTGATCGACAGCTCGGTCAACACCGTGCGCACGGGCTCGGCGCAAGCCGAGGATGCCGGCAAGACCATGAGCGAAGTCCAGAACGCGGTAAAGCGCGTATCGGACATCATCGCCGAGATCGCCGCGGCCTCCGACGAGCAAAGCGCGGGCATCGAGCAGGTCAACCAGGCCGTGGGCCAGATGGACGAAGTCACGCAGCAAAATGCAGCGCTGGTGGAGGAAGCGGCGGCCGCCGCGCAGTCGCTGGACGACCAGGCCGGCAAGCTGCGCGACACGGTATCGACCTTCCGCCTGGCTACGGCCTGAGCGCGGGTGCGAGGGGCGGGGGGACGCTCCCCGCCCCTCACACGGCCAATACCTCCGCCATCCGCAACACCACGCGCGGGCCGTGCCGGATCAGGTCATGCGCACGCTCGCCGATCATGATGGCCGGCGCATTGGTGTTGCCGCCTATCAGCGTTGGCATGATCGACGCATCCACCACGCGCAAGCCTTCCACGCCCCGCACGCGCAGCTGCGGATCGACCACCGCGTACTCGTCCATGCCCATGCGGCACGTCCCGACGGGATGGTAGATGGTGTCGGCATGGGCGCGGATCATCGCGCGGATCGCGCTGTCGTCGCCGCCATCGGCTGGCAAGTGCGCCGAATACAGCTCCTTGCCGCCGAACGCCGCCAGCTGCGGCTGTGCCAGGATTCGGCGCACGATCCGCACGCCGGCCACCAGGCCGTCGAGATCCCGCGGGTCCGACAGGAAGCACGGGTCGATCATCGGCGCCTCGCGGATATCGGGCGAAGCCAGCCGTACCTCGCCCCGGCTTTTCGGGCGCAACACGCAGACGTGGCAGGAATAGCCATGGCCCAGGCGGATTCGGCGCATATGGTCGTCGGCCAGCCCGACCACGAAATGCAGCTGCAGGTCCGGCTCGTCCAGCCCGGCGAGGCTCTTCAGGAAGGCGCCTGCCTCGGCAAAGTTGGAAGTCAGCATGCCGGTGCGCTCGCGCCGGTAGCGCAGTATCTCGGCCAGCAGGCGAAACACGCCGCCCACCGAGATGCCGAACAGCTCGGACGCCGCCACCCGCTTGTGCACGATGACGTCGAGATGGTCCTGCAGGTTGGCGCCCACGCCCGGCAGGTCGTGCACCACGGGAATGCCTAGCTCGCGCAGATGCGAGGCAGGGCCGACACCCGACACCATCAGCAGTTGCGGCGAGCCGAACGCGCCGGCCGACACGATCACCTCGCGGCGTGCCCGCAAGAGGGTTTCGCGGCCATCCAGCCGCGCCACCACCCCCACCGCGTGGCGGCCCTCGAACGCGATGCGCAGCACCTGCGCGCCCGTCATCACAGCCAGGTTCTCGCGCCCGCCATTGCTGGCGCGGTCGGCGGCGTCGCCGCGGTGCAGGTAGGCGCGCGCGGCATTCCAGCGCTCGCCGCCATGCTGGGTCACCTGGTACCAGCCAGCGCCCTCCTGGTCCGCGCCGTTGAAGTCGTCGTTGCGGCGATAGCCGGCCTGCTGGGCTGCCTCGATAAAGCGCTGGCCAAAGGGATTGGGCGTGCGCAGGTCCGACACATGGAGCGGGCCGCTGCCGCCGTGCCAGGGATCGTCATCGCGCCCGGTCACGCGCTCATTGCATTCGGCCCGGCGGAAATAAGGCAGCACATCGTCCCAGGCCCAGCCGTCGCAGCCGGCCGAAGCCCAGCGGTCGTAGTCAGCCGGCGTGCCCCGCGTGTAGATCATGGCATTGAGCGAGGAACTGCCCCCCAGGCCGCGCCCGCGCGGCTGGTAGCCACGGCGCCCGTTCAGCCCGGGCTGCGGCACGGTGCGGTAGCCGTAATTATGGCTGCCGGCACGCGGCAGCATGGCCGCGCAGCCCGCCGGCGTCGACACCAGCACATGGTGATCGTGGCCGCCAGTCTCGAGCACTGCCACGCTGTCGCTGCCGCTGTCGGCCAGCCGCCCGGCCAGGGCACACCCCGCCGAACCGCCGCCAACGACGAGATAGTCAAAGGTGGTTTCCATCCGTCTCCCCGCCTGGTCCGAGGTCAGTGTGCCGGGGTTGCGCCGGACGCTTTGGCAGGCCGCGCATGCCGGTCAACCCGGTCTGGCCGGCACGCCGAAAGCATGCCGCGAAATCAGTGTAGGGCTTTGCCAGGGCACTGGAAAGGGCGAAGGAGGGTCGGTGAATACGGTTGTTTGAAGCGCGCGGCTAGTGGCCGGCGTCCATTGTCAGGCGCCGCCGCATGGCATATGGTGCGGGGATCTGAACGCCGCGCGCGCCAAGGGCAGCGCACGACCCCAAGGAGAGCGCGACATGAGAGAAGTGCCCGAGATTTCATCCGTATTCGACGCCATGCGCGCCGCCTCGCGCCGCGACCAGGCCCCGGCCTGGGCCGTGCGCGCCGACCGGCTGCGGCGCCTGCGCAAGCTGGTGACCGGGCACATGGACGAGATCTCGCAAGCCATCAGCGCCGATTTCGGCAACCGCCCGCGCCAGGAAACCGCACTGCTCGAAGCTTTTCCCAGCGTGGCCGGGATCGACGATGCGCTGCGTCATGGCAAGCGCTGGATGCGGGTGCGGCGCGTGCGCACCGGGCTGTGGTTCAAGCCCGCCACGTCGCGGCTGATGCCGCAGCCGCTGGGCGTGATTGGCATCGTGGTGCCGTGGAACTACCCGCTCTACCTGACCGTGGGCCCGCTGGTGGGCGCGCTGGTCGCGGGCAACCGCGCCATGGTCAAGCTCTCCGAGTACACGCCGCGCTTCGCCGCGTTGTTCGCGCGCCTGACGCAACAGGCCTTCGCCCCCGACGAGATCACGGTGATCAATGGCGATGCGGAAGTGGCGAGCGCTTTTTCCGCCCTGCCCTTCGACCATCTGCTGTTTACCGGCTCAACCCAGGTCGGCCACCATGTGATGCGTGCGGCGGCCGCCAACCTCACGCCGGTCACGCTGGAACTGGGCGGCAAATCGCCGGCCATCGTCGGCCCTGGCGCCGACCTGGAACGCGCGGTCGAACGCATCCTGGTGGGCAAGCTGCTCAACGCCGGCCAGACCTGCATCGCGCCAGACTATGTGCTGCTGCCCGAGGCCCTGCGCGAGCCCTTCGTCGAAGCCGCCCGCGCCTGCGCCGCCCGTCTCTATCCAGACCTGCCGGGCCAGCCGGGCCATGCCGGCAACCCCGACTACACCACCATCATCAGCCCGAGGCACTTCGCGCGGCTGGACAGCCTGGTGAGCGACGCCGCCCGCGCCGGTGCGCGCGTGGTGCCGCTGTCACAGCTGCCATCGGACCCGGAGCGCCGCCGCCTCGCGCCGGTGCTGTTGCTGGATGTCCCCGCCGACGCCACGGTGATGCGCGAGGAAATCTTCGGCCCGGTGCTACCGCTGGTGACCTACCGTACGCTGGAAGAGGCGATCGGCTACATCAACGCCCGCCCACGCCCGCTGGCGCTCTACCTGTTCGAGAAAGACCGCCGCACGATCGACCACGTCATGGCGCAAACCGTGGCGGGTGGCGTCAGCATCAACGAAACGCTGCTGCATATCGCCCAGGAAGAGCTCCCCTTCGGTGGCGTGGGCCCCAGCGGCATGGGCGCATATCACGGCCAGGCGGGGAATCAAACGCGGGTTAGCATGACTGCCAGAGCCGCATGGTGTGGACAGTGCCACACCCGGCGATTTCCAGCGCGGAGGCCAGCATGGAACACGATAGCACTTTGTACGTGGGTCTTGACGTCCATAAGGACTCGATCACGGTCGCCTACGCACTCGGCGCGGGCGAGGTCGAACTGCTTGGCAAGATCGGTACCTCGAAGGCCGATATCGATCGCCTGTGCAAGCGCCTGCAGTCTAAAGCGAGCCGGATCCGCATCGTCTACGAGGCAGGCCCTTGCGGCTATGGCCTTTACCGGCAGCTTGCAGGGAAGGGATTCGAGTGCATGGTGTGCGCGCCGTCGCTGATCCCGAAGAAACCCGGCGAGCGCGTCAAGACCGATCGGCGCGATGCGGTCAAGCTCGTGCGATCGCTGCGCGCCGGCGACCTCTCGGCGGTGTACGTGCCCAGTRTGGAGGACGAAGCGTTCCGGGATCTGTCACGCGCGTGGGTCAGCGCCAAGGACGATCTGAAGCGCGCCCGGCAACGGCTGAAGGCCTTTCTGCTTTCACATGGGGTGCGCTACAGCGGCAGAGCCGACTGGGGACCCGCGCACCGGCGCTGGATCAGTACCTTTGCGTTCGACACCGTGTGGCAGCAACTTGCCTTTGACGAATATCGACGTGCCATCGAGGATCGGCTCGCGCAATGCAGCCGTCTCGAAGCGGCCTTGCGCGAGGCAGTGGTCAACTGGCGCTTCTATCCGGCCGTACTGGGCTTGCAGGCCATGCGCGGCGTGCAGTTCACCACGGCGATAGGCATGCTCGCCGAATTGGGCGATCTCTCGCGCTTTGTGCGTCCGCGCCAACTGATGGCCTGGCTCGGGGTGACGCCCGCAGAACACTCATCGGGGGAAAAACGGCGCCAAGGCAGCATCACCAAGAACGGCAATAGCTATGCAAGAAAGCTGCTAATCGAAGCCGCCTGGAGTTACCGGCACCCGGCACGTGTGAGCCCCGAGATTCAGCGCCGGCACGAAGGCATCCCGAAGGCCATCGTTGACCGCTCCTGGGACGCCCAGGTTCGACTGTGCCGGCGCTATCGGAGACTTGCCGCGCGCGGCAAGAACCCGAACATTGCGGTGGTTGCGGTGGCCCGCGAACTGAGCGGGTTCATCTGGGACATCAGCCGGCTCGCCATGTCGCTTGCCATACCGAACGCGGCGCAGACAACGTAACCCAGCGCCAAGGTACCAACCTATCTGCCACCTACTGTGGAGCCAGTTTCCTGAAGGGCGACGTAGCCCGGCACACGAGCAACCCGCGACCTAGCTAGGCAACGGATTTCATCCGACTTGCGGCCTTAGATAGCGGCAGGCTCATTGGGCGGACCTCTGTAATGCGGTAACCAACCCGCGGATATCAGCGTGATCCACCGTCGAGACTTACTGCTACGTCGCCCTCCAGGAAATTGGGGAACAACATGCAACTGTGAAACTGAATCAAACCAATCTCKAACCAATCTCG
>NZ_JBFRDD010000077.1:0-30233 GCF_052113425.1 Cupriavidus sp. YAF13 | reverse complement strand
ACTCAGGGGCGTGGCCACCAAGTACTTGCCGAACTACCTGGCTTGGCAACGGCTGATGAGCTGGAACAAGGAAGGCGTTTCCGCCGACGATGTCATCGCGTCAGCTCTCGGCAAGCAGGTCATCAACGTTTAATCTGAACAGCGCCGTAGGATTTCACTGTGTCTGGTGCCAGTATCTTGTTGCGAAGATACGCTTCCAAGAGTTTTGAGATCAACATTCTATTTTCCGATATTTGAAATATTGATATCCAATCTATCTAATAAATATGGATATTTCAAATGTTGACAACGAGTAGATGCGTTGCGCTGTCAACAGTGCTGCTGGGATGATTTTTTCCGCTTTATCTTTGATATACAGACGGATTCGGTAGAGTGGTCTAAGGCACGGATAAAGGCAGTTGTGGGATTCTGCCAAGTAGAATTCTAGATATGTAGGGCAAAAATACGGGGTTATGGTGGAGGTGTTGTGTGCCCCGTAAATCTACGGATGACAGCCGGTTGTGAGCTGGGGCATGATTTGCGCACATGCATTGTGTTCGAGCGAGATGGAAATAATTGGCGTCAGTGAAAAATCCAGTGACTCTGAAGAATATTCCGGTTGTCAATCGGACTTGTCCTATCTAATGGTCGAAAAAATGGAGAGGTGATGCGAGCTCCCAATAGCATCGCCAACGGCAGGGATAGCGAAGGTAATCGGCTATTGCCTGGATTGACCTACGGCCTGCATGCGGAAGGGTGTTCGCCTGCCCTAGGTGGCGTGTTTGCCGTTTGGGATGGCCGGTGCTTTCTGAACGACGTGACCGGGGAAGTGGTCTCGCCAGCCGATAGCGGCTATACCCACGCGATGCTCATCGCACGTCGTGATGCCTAAGGCATCTTCAGGACCTTCGCGGAAGGCATTCCAGTTCTCGGAAGAGCCACTGCACTGGGCGCCGCGGCTGAGACTGCTTTGGGTGGGCGGCGCTCTTGGTCACGGTATCTATTGGATCGTCTGGTCCTTTGTGTTTCCGCAGCCCCACGACAGCCTGGTGCTTCGTGGATGTGTTGCCGGGCTGTGGTTCCTTGTTGGCACAGGCCGATATCTAAGAACCTGCAGCGCGAGAGTCTCGTCGTATGTCCACTACGCGATATTTATCCTCAACGTGCCGTTCTTCTTCTCGTACATGTACTTGGCGAATGGAATCGACAATCGCGTATGGGCGATGTCGTTCGTCTGCGCCATCTACTTGACGTTCTTTTCCCTACGCGTGCTGTCCGGGCTGGTGTGCTTCGCGATTGGGAGCGCACTGGCGGTGGCCGTCCTTCACCTGGCGCCCGCGGGCAAGTTCGCCGGTGTTCCCGTCCAGGATGGTGCGGTGATCCTGCCGATATTCCTCTTTGCCTTTGCCACAGCGGTGGCTGGGGCTAGTCGACGAGATCAGCGAGTCAAGGACGGACTTGTGGGCGCGTGGCGCGCGTTGGCCGTCCTGGCACATGAGGTTAGGAGCCCCATGTTTGCATTGCGTATGCAGATGCTGGCTTTGAAGGAGGAAATGCTGGATAGAGCCGATCGATCTGACCAGGCATGGAGTGAGATCTTGGATCGTCTGGAGAGGCGGATATCGGACGTACATAGCAACCTGAATTTCCATCTCGAGAACGTCCGATGGTCTAGTGGCGAGGCGGCGGAGGACACCAGCGCGACATTTGACCTGGCGGAGGTTGCGCGGGATGCGCTCGATACGCTGGCGGGAGGGAGGAATGTGCCCTTGATTGAGCTTCGCGGTGACGCGAGCTGTGTCGTGCGAGGCGACATCGGCGGCGCGCGTCAGATCGTGGTGAACCTCCTTCGCAACGCTATTACCGCCGTGGCGGCGGCCGGTGGCGGGAAGGTGTCTTTGGAGTTGGCGCGGCGGGATGGTTGGGGCGTAGTGACGGTGGAGGATTCAGCCGGCAGTCTGTCGGCCGCATTAGCGCAAAACCTCTTTGTGCCATTTTTCAGTGCGAAGAAGGAGGGCATCGGGGTGGGCCTCTACGCAAGTCGAATGATCGCGGAGCGGATGGGAGGCGCAATACAAGTCATGTACGAGGATCGCGTGTTCACACGCTTTCAATTGGAGTTGCCGAGCGTATGACGATGCCGCTTCGAATGCAATGTGGTGTGCTACTGGTGGACGACGACGAAGATGTACTGGCCAGCATGGCGAAGGTCCTACGTCGACGCTTACCTCACAACAAGATCTACACTGCGGCGACGTGCTGGTCGGCGTTGGCCATACTGGAGAAGCATGCCATTGATCCAGACGCGCTCTCGCGACGGTTGGTCGAAGAGGTTGGGTTGGTGCCTGACGAGCGATCCCTACGCGTGAATGACAGTCTGTTGAGCGGATTCGAATTGCACCGCATATGTTTGGAGCAGATCGGTGTCGTGGTACTAGACTACGCCATGCCTGAGTTGACTGGCTTCGAGGTGGCGGACTGGCTGATCTGTCGCGGACTTGGCAAAGTCTTGCTGACGGGGCAGGCATCACCACGTCACGCGATAGAGGGCTTCAACGCGGGCGTCATCGATCGGTTCATACGGAAGGACGATCGCGAGGCAATTCGGCGCGTCGTGGACTATGTTCGGGAGCTTGAGCGCAAGGTGACGGCATCCGTCGGTGATGCGGCGTTGAGCATTTTGCAGCGGCAATCGCTTCCCTTCCTCGGGAATCCGGCATTGCTCGCGCTGCTCGACGACGTGACGCGTGACGCCGAGGCTGTCTGGGTCACCGTCAGTCTGACGCCGCCGGGGGTTACTGCGATCGATAAGGCAGGGCGCATGAAGCGCTGGCTCGTTATGGATGACGAGGCCGGAGTGTCCCAACTGGAGGTGGCCCGGGAGGCGGGGGCACCTGAGGCGTTCATGAAGGCAATCCTGCGCGGAACACATTTGCCATTCTTCCTTGGCGCGCGGAATGCTGGGGGGTACTACGAATATGGCTTGGACTGGTCAGCGGGCCTGCACAAAGTCATCGCCGCCGATATCCCAGGGTTCAAGGTCGCGGAACTTCCAAGATGCTCCCCGGTTTGACAGAGGCATTTCCGGAGCTGGAGTCGACGCGCGGACGCCTGAAGGCGTCGGGACTTCGCCTCAGTTATGCGTCACCCGTCTGCTCACGCTTCATCAGTCACGAGTGTGGCTCGATGACCCGGAGCGCCCGATTGGCGGGATCGCAGTTTAGCCCTCCATACGCGGCATTGCCCACGGTCGTGAGGCCGGGCGTGGTAGCAAGTGCGTATTTTGGTCCTTTTGGCTCGGCGTCGTGGTTGCTAGTCGAGCACGAGGAGCGGGCTGACCTGGAGGCCGTGCTGATCGGGCATGCGAAGTTGCACGTCTTGCTTGATACGCGGTACATGGCGGCGGCGTCCGCCTATTTCGGGAACCAGCGACTGACGGAGCGAGAGGCGCAGGCTTTGTCTTTGACTGCGAACGGAAAGTCCAGCCGGGAGATCGGCGAGCGGTTGGGTATATCGGCGCGTACGGCTGATCACTACATCGATGAGGCTCGCCGAAAGCTCGGCGCGCAGAGCCGCGCCGAAGCCGTGTTCCTGGCGATGCGATCGGGCTTGTTTCGTGTGGAACCTTGGTGCCGCTGACAGAGGGTTCCTCGCCCACTTGCGGGATGGGAGAACCAAGGCGATGGGAGTGACTGTGTAGTTCAGGGATCGGTCTGACGGCTGAGTTTGCTGCGGTCGTTCGATGCCGCTGGAAAAGTCCCCTTCTCGCGGAACGGTGTGCGAAGTAATTGCCACTTCTCCCAGGGGCGGGAAGGCTAGATGTCCTTGTGGCCTAGTTTGGTCAATGATCGGCCATTCACAATGGCATGCTGGTGGATCGGCCGAGATACATGAGCCGCTTCTCCCCAGGATATGTCGGTCGCCACTCGATATCGGGCGCTTCGATGACATGGCGATACTCGGTCGACGAGATGACGATCTGTCCGTGATGCTCGTCGCAGATTGCCTGCAAGGCTCCCAGATATCTCGCAAGATCTTCGCTCGCGAGTTCCTGCTGCTTCGGCGTGTCGAGGATGAGAAAGCGAAATGGCCGATTCGCGTCCTGAAGATAATGCTCGAACAGCGCGGCATGGATCGCAAGAACCAGCCGACTGCGCGTGCTGCCATTGAAGACATCGATGCTTTGCCCGCCGAAACGGAACTTAAAGTCGAGATCGATTTCCACAATGCGCGAGGCGTTCGGCGTATCGAGGATATCCATCCATTTGACGGTCAGATCCTGGAGGGTCCGGCGAAGCTGGTTGAACTCGAAGTCAGACCGAGCACGGTTTGAGAGCATTGCGATGCGATCCTGAATCCTGGATCGTTCTGCATCGAGCCGGATGTACTTGCGCTTCTCTTCGTCCAACTGCTCGAGGGCCGCCCGACGCTGTTCGGTTTCAAGCAGTTCACGCGTAAGCGACTGAACCGCCGAAACTAATCCCGCTGTGGCTCCTTGTTCCTCACGTTGCTGCATCTTGACCGCAATGCTGTCGCGCTCCACCGCTTCGTCCAGCAGGCGCGCATCGAGCAGGGACAATTGCATGTCGGCCCGTGCGGAATTAGCCTCTAGGTCTTTGATCTGGTCTTTCAGATACATCAGATTCTTGGCATAGGAGACGGCACTGGACTCGAACAGCCCACAATCTTTGCGACCACAGATATCAAAAAATGACTCGAACACCCGTTTGGATTCCTCGTTCAACGAGAGCGTCCGGATCTCACCATCGATCTCTGCGCGAATCGAATCGATCCCATGCACGCGGGCCTGCAGGTTAGCCCGCTCTCGCCGCAGTGCCCGAATTCGCTCCTCCTTGGCATGCAGCAATTCCTGTAAGGCGTCGTTCGCCGCGCCGGCGACATCCACCGACTCGCGTAAGGTTTCAATCTGCCCGTTCAGCGTCGCGGCACGCTGTGCCAAGTGGCCGCGCATCAGTAGCGTATCGTCTCCCGAGGTCGACATATCAGCCACCACCTTTTGCTGGAACACGATTTTGCGTTGCATGGCCTCCAGCGCGTCGCGTGCCGCGAGCAGGTCGCGCTGTGCCGTATACGATCGCTTCGGAGTCAGTCCGAAAACGAAGCGCACCATTTCCACGAATTGATCGGCAATAAAGCTTGCGGGCGGCCTGTAGGGATCATCGTAACCGCCGACCTGCCGCACGTAGAACATGGGCAGAACAGTCGACAAATAAGGGCGAGTCATCTGCCGGTTTGTTCCCACAAGCGCCGGCATCGACATGCCGAACTCTTCGAAGAGCGCCTTGGAGAGATCGCCCTCGTTGAAGAACTCCTTTTTCCGGTCGCCCGCTTGGACGGTGACATGGAAGTCGCCGAGCTCGCGGCGAATCTGGTAGACATGATCCGCGTTCGCAATCGTCAGAACAACCGCCTGACACTTCTCCACAATATCGTTCTGGAACCTCACGTCGAAGCCCAGGCAGAAAGGGATCGCCTGGACAATCGGGGTCTTGCCGCTACCGTTTGGCGCGTGCAACGAGGTCGTCCGATGCCCAAACTTCAGCGGTGGGCTTTCCCACCCATTCACGCCACGGGCCACCCACCTCAAAGCCAAGAGTTTCATCAGACCTCCATTCGGATTAGTCGCTCCGCCCGGATATTGTCGTAACTGCGTTCGATCGTGAGCAAAGCGTCGGCGAGGACGGTCTCCTGTTCCAGGACCTTGGCGATCAATGGACGACCGCGCGGCGTCACTGCTACCTGTTGGGCGTCGACGGCGACAAGCCCGGCGCGCTCGAGGAACGTGAGCGCATTGACGGTTCGGATGCGCAGATTGGCGGACCACCCGATGTCCTGGGAGGACCCCTTGAACCCAGCGACCGTGCGCTCGAGGCATTCGCCGACGACTTGCCCCAGTTCAGCCCGCCGTGGTTTGCTTCCGCCCTTGGATAGGGTGAGGATCACCATCGCCAGCAGCGGGAGCTGGAAGAGCGCCTCGTTGTCGAGGGAGGATCGGTACTCGACGCGCAGGGGGAGATCCAGCGAGGTCGGGCTAAGTTGCGCAGCCTCCCGGAAGAACTCTTCGTAGTTCATCGTGAATATCTCCTCACCACCACGGCACTCACCGCCCCAAACAACATCCCGCGGTCCAACCCTTCGAACGCCTGGATCTCCGGCTCCGCCGAGAGCGCCGTCAGCAGGGTATTGAGAAACGCGAAGCCCTCCCCACTCTGCGCCCACCGCGCATACAGCCCGTCGATTCGATCGAGCAGTAGCGAGAGGTCCATCGGCGAGTAGGTGTGCCGCGCATTGCGCAACCAGAGATCCCAGTTCACCTTTTGCTGCGAGGCAAACTCGATCATGTCATCGCGCGCACCTGCGTGCTTCAGCCATCGCTGGATCACCGATGCCTGCTTGAGCACCTTCTCTTCAACACCCCTTTGAAGCGCATCGTAGGCACCCCGCGAAATGCTGAGAATCTCCAGCAAGTCATCGAGTTCGATCCCCACCCGGCCAGCAATGTCCGCCGGCGCTACCCCCTGCAACGACGTCCTTGATTTGCGATAGGCGAGATCCACGAGACCATTGGCAATCCGCTCGGTCTCGTAGAAATCCAGGTCGATTTCACTGTATTTGTAGATGGCCGTGCGGGACGCGTTCGCAAACGCTTCGCGTTCCTGTCCAATGTAATGCACTGCCGGCCGCAACGACAACTTGCTCAGAAAGGCCGAGGCCTTGCCGCTGTCGTCATCGCAAAGCGAAAAGATCGCGGAGAAATTCTCGCTCAGGAATTTCGATGCCTTGCACGACGGGAGCTGGCAACGTAGCGCTTCCACGGCGTCAACCACATCGTCGTCGAAGTGCACATTGGAGAGCAGCGTAGCTTCGTAGCAGGCCTCGTCAAACACAACGGCATGCATCAACAGCTTCCCGCCAAAACTGGCGCGGACATTCTTCAGACTAGCCCCATCCTTTTGTTGGCCGCGCTTTCTTAGGGCAAAGATCTCGGCCAAGCTCCATTGATGATTCAACTTCTTCTTGGTCTTCACCTGAAAGAAGTGATAGAGCGTTTTGCCATCGACCTGCCTACGAACAACGAAATCATCATGGAAGTCGCAATACACGCAATCGATTCCCGTGCCTTCGAGAATCTGCAGGGCTGCAAACGCTCCCGCCTGAAACTGCATATCGAAACGAGAGACTGTATCTCGTCCCACGTCCTCCCCGGGCGCCACGATCTCGATGCTTGTCACAGTACGCAACACCTACGTGCTGATGTGGAATTGTGGAGCTTATAGCACGCTTTGCCGGAATCTGGCACCACACTTACGTGGGATGTTACATCGCCTTGGCGCCGCCACAGGCGTGGTGCGCGATTAGATTGTGCCCGCCATTTAGAACGCGGGAGCAATTCGTTCTTGCTATACAGGTGAGCGGCCAGGTGCTGCAACGGCAAATGACCCACCCACAAACAGCCGCTTGGTCAAAGATACTTCTTAAAGAACTTCCACTGCGTCCTCGCCAGGATCCCAATGGTCAGGGCGATAGGGAACAAAACCCACCGCACATCAAGCTGATACGGTAGACAGACGAAAACGAGGACCGAGGTGGCGCCCAGACTCAACTGGGCATATTTCGAGCGATGGTACAAGCCGGACGATTCGCGCCCAGCACTGGCGCTACGGATCGAGCGTTCCACGAGGCCATCGGTCATGCCGCACCAGAAGGCCAGCAGAAGCACCGGCCAGCCGGTCAGCAGTAGCATCAGGCGGCTTCCGAAGGTCTTCACGGCCAGCGCTGCGATCCACAGCTCCTTGAGCCACGGCCGCAACAATCTCTCGCCGATTGTGGCGTCGGTCCCACTATTGGCAATGTTGTGGGTGAGGCGGGAGAGGATATCGTGTAGCTGGGTGACCTGGAAGAACAGCCAGTAGGCGAAGTCCGCAGATTGTTGTACCAACCAGGTGGCCCTTGAGGGTGCACCGAGCAGGGTGGTCGCTTCCATCGAATGGCGGTAAATCTGGTAGGCGTTTTCCACCGGGGAGGCCCAGAGATAGTGGGCGGCCAGCAGGAAGGTCGTCACGCAGATGGCGCATAGCACGCCATAGATGTACAGGATTTTCCAGAGCAGCTTGAGCGGCCAGACGAAGACGTGGATGAGCTTGAGTTCGTGGAATTCGTAGCGGGAGCTCATAGCCAGCCTCCCGGCACGGTGAGGGTCTCTGCCTCGGCCGCGCTGTCATAGCGTGCCTTCATGTCGGCGGCGATCACCTCGAGCGATGCTGGCAAGGCCAGATCGGTGGCGTCCGCCTTGGGGTCGAACAGCGGCAGGCGCAGCTTGTAGAGCCTGCCACCTTCGATCAGCGCAAATGCCTGGCCCTTGGGGAGCTTGACCAGATCGGCCGGGGTCAGCATTGGCACGCGTTGGGTGGAAATGCGGTCCTCGCTGCGGGAGCCGAATTCTTCAAAATCTCGAGGGTCGTTGGTGTCCGAGGCGGCGCTGGCCAGCATGGTTGAAGCGACGGAAACCTCTGGCAGTTGGTTGGTCAGAATCTCGGCTGTTTCGTTGTTCTTGACCCGGAGCATGATGAGTGTGTTCAGGTTGCCGCCGATTTGCCCAGCCTTGGCGCGGTTGCCGATCTTGGCTTCGACGTCCGACCAGGTCTGGGTGTAGACCGTGACCTGGAAGCCRGCGCCGCCGGCCTTGTTGAGCAGCGGGATGAACTCGTCGCCGATCAGCTCGTTGAACTCGTCTGCGTGAACGACGATGCGGCGTTTGCCTTCTGCGGTACTTTGGCCAAAGCCGGCGCCAAACTTGTAGAGTTGGCCGGCGATGGAGGTGAGATCGGCAAACATGGCGTTGCCAATAGCCGAGCCGACTTCAAAGTCAGAGAGCGAGTCCAGGCCGACGTAGACGATGCCCCCGCGGTTGATGACCGACATCCAGTCGAAAATCGGGCGTGGATCGCCGGTGGCTTCGTAGTCGGGGGAGATGAGCTCCGCAATCTTTCCGGTGGTGAGCTTCTCCAGGAACGGATAAAGGGAGGCCACCAGCTTTTCAAAGTAGCCGCGCTCTTTGGCCACCAGCCCGGCCAAGGCGTTGGCCACTGGGTCGAACCATGCCTGCGCATTGATGAAATCGATGAGTAGCAGCAGGTCCAGCGCATGCTGGGTCTTTTGCGCTTCCTTGGTCTTGGTCTTGCGGCGGTCCTCATCGCTCGCATACTCTTCGAATGCATTTCTCCAGTTGGGCTGAGTCGTGTCCAGCCAGTGCTCGATGTACGCCTGTGCCAGCGCATCGATGTTGGTGGCGTGCTGATAGATCAGCGCATAGCTGGGCCTGTGGCCCAGGCCATTGAGTGCGCGTGCGATGACATTGACGAAGAGCCAGACAAATTGGCGAAAGGCGGCCGATTGTCCCTCGCTGGGCAGTGGCCCTGCTGTGCGGGTGGCCACCTCGGTGATGCGGCTGAAGCTGCCGACCGGGTTGTAGCGCGCCGAGATGTCCGGGTAGCCCAGGTGGAAGAAGTGGAAATCTCTCTCGCGCCCGGCGCGGCGGGCTTCGGCATACATGCGCCGCAACAGGTCGGCATCGCCCTTGGGGTCAAAGACGATGACGACATCGCCGCGGCGGATATCCTGGCAGATCAGAACTTCGGCCAGCCGGGTCTTGCCGACGCGGGTGGTGCCGAGCACAAGCGTATGGCCATTGCGCTCGGCCAGATCCATCACGACGATGTCTTCGTCAGGTTCGACGCCGTGGAGGGTGGGATCGCCCCCCACGCCGCCCCATTCGCCGCGTCCGCGTGCCACATATTTCTGGTTGGCGGGATCCCGGGCCTGCAGCAGCCGCTGCGAGTGGCGCTGGTCCCACGCAAAGCCCCGGCCGAGGAAGAGGAAGGTATCGGAGACCGGTACGTCCGCTGCGGCGATGACGTACTTCGGCAGCCGTTTCAAGTTGCGGTGAAAACGCACGATCCGGTAGCCCTGGTGCAGGCGCCAGGCGGCAAGCGTGTAGAAACCCAGCATGCCTGTCCATGCTACTGGAGGTGGCGTCATGAACCAATGCGGGGCGGTGAGTAGCGCCGTGCCAGCCATGGTGGCCGTGGCGGCCGAGATAAGCTCGACAGGGGGGCGGAATAGATTCTCGATGGGATACGCCATATCCAGTCTCCAACGTCAGGCAGGGGTAGCTCAGGAGGAGGGGCCCAGGTTGAGGGTGATGTCCTCGCGGTAAGTGAGGTGGCAGTTCACTGGTGGGACGGGATTAACGAAGCGCTCGGGCTGCAGGATGACGACGCCGGAGAGCGGCTTGGCGGTGGTAGCGCCACCCGGGCCGCCACCGGACGTGGTGTAGCGCAAGATATTGATTCGGGTCGCCTTGCGACCCTTCGGGGCCGGCTTGGTGGCGATGTAGTGCCAATGCGCCTTGAAGACCGCCTTCTGCACCGCCGTGTACTCCAGGGCTTCCCCGCTCTCGGCGCGTGGATCGGTGTCGTGCGTGAACTGGCGGAAGATCCGGGGAGTCACCAGCAGTAGGCCCTCCTTGACCGAATGGACCTGTGCCTGGGAGCTATTGACCAGCAAGCTGCCTTGCGCAATGCCCTCCTGCAGCCACCGCATGAATTGCAGCGCCAATGGTGGCGGGGGCGCTTCGTCACGTGGTGTCAGGGGCGGTAGGGCGGGCGTGGCTGGAACCACGGGTGGGAGAATCTCCGCTGGAGGCATTCTTGGCGTGGGGGCGGGACGGCTTGCGCCGGTGGCTGCCGCACTCCGTTGCCGGACCTCGCCCCGCAGGGCGGAGGCCGATTCGGCCTCATCGAGGAAGTCCTCTGCGCTCAGGCTCTCGGGAGTCGGATCGTCAATCGATTGAGCCACGGTTGGTGCAGCGTCATGGGAGCTGGCGCGGGAGACCGGCGCAGCATCCGGCTGGTTGAGGGCAGGCATCGACTCGGGTTCCAAAGCAGGTGGAGCGGGCGCGCCAGCCATTGACACGTTGGATTCATCCATTGCGGCGGCGGCCAGGGAACCCGGCCCAGGTTCCGCACTACGTGCGGCTGCAGCGACAGGTTTCGAGGGACTGGTACCGGATGCGGTCTCAGCTGGGTTGGGGTTTAGTGCGGGCATCGTTGCACCAGGATCCAGAATGACGATCCGGCCTGCGATGGCACTCGGATACTGCGACGGATCCCGATACAGTTTCTCCAACGGAAAACGCAGCACCCGCATATCTGCCGACCATGTCTCCAGCTCGATGCGGATGTGCCAGATCGCGCCATGGGTCAGTGGATTGGATATCACGGCGCCATACTCCTGGAACGTGTCGTAGATCCGCTCGTCCTTATCCGGACCAGGAATGCCCTTGCCCTCGCCCTTGGCGGAAAATGCCTGGCGCAGCTCCTCCACCAATCGTTTGCAGACGAACCAGGCTTCTCCCCGGTAGATCCAGCCCACTGCGCCGGGACGGTTCAGCGGCAACCGTCCTCCCTCCTCGAGCAGGGCGCAAAGCTCGCGCATCAGACGCTCGACCAGCGGCACAACCCTGGCCGAAGCAAAGCGGGCACGGGAGCCGGACCGCAGATTGTGTGCCACGGACTCGCGGTCGGCCTTGGTCACGATCTCAGCAATCAGGCTCTTCTCGTCGTGCTCGTCTCCCAGATAGGCCATCAGCTCCTGCAGCAGAACGGGATCGGACGACAGCCACTGCAACGTAGGCTGCGGGATCAGGCGCTGGGCCAGAATGACGGGTAGCTTCTGATGCCGGGTGTAGTCCCGATCGGCCTGGAAGGCCACCCGGTACGTCTGGGCACCGCCGTCGGCCAGGGAGCCTGATAGCGGATGCCAGGGCCAGCTTCGATGTCCGGCGCGCGCCGTGATCTGCAGATCGGCCATCGGCTTGCCAATGTCGTGGAGCAGCGCACCGACGAAGACACCGTAGGTCCACAGATGTTGCAGCTTGTGGATATCCTCAGGTGGTACGCCGCGCGGTAGGGTATAGCTGGTCCGGATGCCCAGGGCATGGTTCAGGACCTCGAACAGGTGGACCAGCAGCCCGCCTGGCTGCGCATGGTGGTGACTCTCTGACGCCGGCAGCATTTGGCACAGGTCTGCGACAGCGTGCAGGAGCGGGGCGCAGTCGCGCGCAAAGCTGGCGGCGGTGAAGCCTGAACGCTGGCGAATGGACTCCCAAAGGCCCTGCAGTTGCAGGCCGCCGATCAGTTGCTCTGCCGTGTGAACCTGGATGTCGCTTCCGGTCGGAGGCAGCAACTGCCCGCCAGGCAGTGATGGCGTGTCCGGAGCTGCGCCGTCGGGCTGGCGGCGTGCCAGCAATACCAAGGCGCAGCCGCCGATGACTGCGAGGATGCCGCCGGCGCCGATGCTGTGCCAGATCCAGTTCATTGAGCTTGGGATTGCTGCGTCAGCAGCCAGTGGGCGGTGGCGTCTGGTGCGGGATGCTCGATATCCAACTGGTACACGACCGGGTCTGCGTCTCGAACGAAATCAGCGAAGGGCTGGTCGACGAAGGACCAGAGGGTGTGAGAGACAGCATGGCGCACGCGCCATGTCAGAAAGTCGGCCCGCGAGAGGCATCGCGCCAACTCGGTGTCCGAGATGGACTCAGGCAACTGGGCCAGAAGCAAACAGACCTGATGGTCCGGTAGATCGTCTGGCCGGGGCAGGAATTCGCCGAGCCCATCAAAGCGGTTGAGCCAGAGTAGTAGGGTGACACGCCAGCGCACCAGGTTGCGTTGTTGCAGTATAGCGAGCAGGCGCTGTAACGCGCTGGCGCGCGGGTCGCTGGCGGCGCCGTTGGCATGAAGTTTGGCCATGAAGAGAAGGGCGAGCCCGCGCTCGCAGAATTCGTCACTGGCAAAACGATACGGACCAGAGCACGGGTGTGCCAGCGGAAACCTGCGGCAGATGGCGCAGGTTTCTAATGGCTTGGCAGGTGATTTTTCGATAGCATCCCAAGGCACTGCTTAAAGGATACAGGACACCCCTCTACAGAGGGGGGCTACGCTGGGGCTGGCGTCTGCACAATTCTCACAGGAGGATTGCGATGCTGCTTATGCCGTTGTTGCTCATGCTGATCGGGGCAGGTGTCCACGCCCAGACGATCTATCAGTGCCGAAGTCCGGCGGGAAAAGTCACTCTCCAGGACTCGCCCTGCCCAGACAACGCCAAGACAGAGTTGTCTCGTAAGTCCATTGGCCAACTTAACGCGGAAGATCGTGCGCAGCCATTTGTGATTGGCGACCAACAGTCTGCGAAACGACTCGCATCGGGCATCATCTGCCCTTCCCTGCGGCAGCAGTACACGGCAAACCTCGCTTGGTCAGAGCGTGCGATGGCCCGAGGCGATTCCGCTGAGGCTCAACGAGCTGCTGAGGCAGTTCAGCGAACTGGGGCGCAGATCTCAAGTAACCGGTGCGAGTGACGCTGAACAATTGCTAACGGCGGCCCGACGCATAGCGTGCCCGCTTACGATCTTGCAGCGAGATCGAGCTATCATGGGAGATCCTCCATCTCCGTACGGAGTTTGAATGGATGGGAACGGCCAGGAACAGCTGCAGATTCAACTGGTCGATGCAACGGTATCCTCGCGAAGGATCGACTATTCGAGTATCGGTTGCAGGTAACGGTCTCGAAGGTGCCATCGCAAGAGCTGCCCTGAGGGCGTAGCTCTGAGTGCTGACCCCCAGAACACCTCACTGAAATCAACTATGTTCCTGAACGATCAAGAGACAGCAACCGATCTCCTGCACTACGAGGCCATCGCACGCACTGTAGTCCGCTTTATCAACGAGACACCTGACGTTCCGGTCACGATTGGTGTCCATGGGGACTGGGGCGCTGGCAAATCTAGCGTCCTCAAGATGACCGAGTCCGCCCTCCGGGGAAAGGACCGGGTTCTTTGCCTGTGGTTCAACGGCTGGACCTTCGAGGGGTTCGAAGACGCCAAGACCGTCGTTATCGAGACGATCGTCGATGAACTGCGACGTTCGCGACCAACTTCGACCAAGGTTGCCGACGCGGCCAAGAAGGTGCTGCGCCGGGTGGACTGGTTGAAGGTTGCGAGAAAGGCAGGCGGTATGGCGTTTACCGCGGCCACCGGAATACCTACGCTCGACCAGTTGCAAGACGTGGTGGAGACGATCAAGGCATTCGTGCAGAAGCCTCAGGATCACGTGTCAGCAGAGGACCTGAAGAAGTTCGCCTCGGAGTCGCAGCAATTCCTGAAGGAGGCGCCGAAGGACGCGGAGCGGCTTCCAGAACAGATCCATGAGTTTCGTAAGGACTTCAACGCTCTGCTCGAAGCAGCAGAGCTTGATCGTCTGGTGGTGATAATCGATGACCTCGACCGCTGCTTGCCAAAAACTGCGATCGCTACACTTGAGGCCATCAGGCTGTTTCTGATGGTGGAGCGCACCGCCTTCGTCATCGGCGCGGACGAAGTCATGATCGAGTACGCGGTTAGGGAGCATTTTCCGGATCTGCCACCTAGCACGGGGCCCCTGAGCTATGCGAGGAACTACCTGGAGAAGCTCATTCAGGTGCCCTTCCGAGTACCGGCCCTCGGACTCGCAGAAACGCGCACCTACATCACTCTCTTGCTTGCAGAGCTGGCGCTTCCTAGTGGCGACAAACGCTTCGCGAAGCTCCTGGAGGCTGCGCGTGAGGACATGAAGCGACCTTGGCAGAGTCGTGGCCTCGACATGCGCCAGCTTCAGGAGGCAGTTGGAACACCGCTTCCCGAGGAGATCCGGCAGGCGCATGCCATCAGTTCCGTCCTGACGAGGATCCTTACAGAGGGAACCCACGGGAATCCTCGTCAGATCAAACGTTTTCTCAATACGATGATGTTGCGGCAGGCAATCGCGCACGAACGTGGCTTCGGCACGGACATCAAGCTCCCGGTGCTTGGCAAGATCATGCTTGCCGAGCGGTTCTACCCCGACTTTTACAAGCAACTGGCTCAGCTTGCGACAGGGGAAGCCGGTAAGCCGGCGGCCTTGGCGCAGTTCGAACGTACGCTGAAGCAAGCCAGTACAGCCGCCAATGTAGTTGCTGATGCCAACGCGGAAGCTGGGGCCAAGAAAGCCGGGAGCAAAGCCGAAGAATCCGTGGCGCAGGAAGTTGTTGACTGGCAAAAGAATGAATGGATCCGCAGCTGGGCTTCGATCGAACCCGCGCTCACAGAGGTTGACCTTCGGCCCTACGTGTTCGTGACGCGCGATAAGCGCGGGGCCATTGGCGRGTTCGCGAACTCCGCCCACTTGGAGAGCATCGTGGAACGGCTCATGGGCGGCAAGCTCGTCGCAAGAGGCGCTGTAGCCGAAGTGGCCAAGCTCTCACCGCAAGAACTGGACGAGGTTTTTGGGGCCGTCAGCAATCAGGTGCTGGAAGCGGATGACCTGAAGACCGAACCGAAGGGTGTTCAAGGGCTCATGGTTCTAGCGGAGCGCAGCCCGGAGATGGGGCGACAGTTGCTTGATTTCGCGAAGGCGCTTGACATCGGTAAGGTGGGTGTGTGGCCAGTGGCGATGATCTCAATCTTGAAGGATGCTTCGTTGAAGTCAGAAGCAAAGGAGATTGTCGCGGGCTGGGGGGAGCAAGACGGCAACACGCTTCTGAAGAGAGGCGCCACGGCAATGAGTTCAATCGCAAAGAAAGTGTGAGGGGGGGCGATGGGAACATCAAAGGGATATGGGGGTCCTCCGAATGGACTCGTTCCGACATGGCTAGACGCCGGCGGCGGCGCGGGTGACGGGGATGCGGAAGCGGATGGAAATGGCGACGGAAGCGGGTCGGCCGATAGCGCGTCTCCCGCGCAATCCGATAGCGAGTCGACGCCCGCCGGAGGGTTCGCCGCGGCTCGCAATGCGTTCACGCGTTTCTCAAAGACCGGCAGTTCGAGCGCACTCGGATCGGCGCTTTCGTCCTATGTGGGCGGTGGTGGACGAGGCGGAGGCTCGCGAGGCGGTGCTGGGGGCGCACGGCGCGCTGCACAGCGCATGGGGTCGGCACGTGCTTCGGGAGCAAGACTCCTCGGAGTGGTCAGGGACTTCCAAGCGGTTGGACCAGTCGAAACACTACGCCAACTCGACCTTGAGAGCATGGCCCATCAGCCAGCGTCGGAGGTGTTCCTCGCGATGCTGGAATTCCTCTGCCCACCTGGCGGCGCCATCGACGAAGCCATCTCTCGGCAGGCGATGCTAGAAGCCATCGGAAATTTGGATCGCGATGCGCCGACAGCTTTTGCGCAGCTTGCCCCAGAACAACTCCGTGAGTTCTTCCTGGACTTCGTCGCACTATCGATTGAGGGTCGGGTGATCGCCGACATCGGGGCACGCGGAATCACGATGCCTGCGGATATTGCAACGGTCGAGCACGCTCATGAGCAACTTCATGACTTCATCGAAGGATGCTGCCGGGTTCATCTGTCCGGTCTGTTAACCGGGCTGGAGGCTTTGAGTAGTCGTGACGTGGAACAAAGGTCGAATGAGATCTACGAGGCTGCCTTCTCGCTGATCGCCGATGCTGGAGAGGATGCGACATGAGTTCGAATTCCATAGTGACCCGCCTCGGGGTATCCGACACTGAAGCTGTCGCACCGGCGCGAACTGACGCGCACGTCACTGAGATCAATTTCATCGATGGCTACGATCGTTTGGACTTCGGGCTGGGCCAGGCGTTGGACCAACTCAACGTGTTGGGCCTCGTTCCCAGTGAACGAACCATCGACCTTGCCCTCGTTGCGGCCACCGTGTTGGCTGCGGACACCCGAGTTTCCCGCGAGGCGCTCGCACAGGACGGGTGGACGCGCGAGATCGAGATATGCGTACCTGTCGCCGATCAGGCATTGTGGGCGTCTCAATCTTCGCTTCTTCAAACGACGCTGAACTTTCTCACCGGCGACAAGTGGACCATGCAGTTCCGGGCGCGCGCTCCTTCTCGAGCGGTTCTCGTGCCGGCGACAGAAAACCTGCGGACAGCCAACCCCGACAGTGTCTGCCTCTTCTCGGGTGGACTCGACAGCTTCATCGGAGCAATCGATCTGTTCGCGGGCGGCGCCACCCCCCTCCTGATCAGTCACTATTGGGACGGGATCACGAGTCAGCACCAAAAAATGTGCGCCGAAAGAATGAAGGCGAGGTTCTCCGGAGCCGAGTTCAACCACATCAGAGCACGCGTCGGATTTCCCAAGGATACGGTCGATGAATCCCCAGTGGAGGACACACTGCGCGGCCGTTCCTTCATGTTCTTCGCGCTCGCGGCGCTGGCTGCTGACGCAATCGGCGGCGACATCACCATCCACGTGCCTGAGAACGGATGGATTTCGCTGAACGTGCCCCTTGACCCGTTGCGCCTTGGATCTCTGAGCACCAGGACAACACACCCCTTCTACATGGCTCGCATGAACGAGCTCTTCGGGGCGCTCGGGATCCGCGCACACCTGATGAATCGGTACGCATTTCGGACCAAGGGGCAGATGGCGCAAGAGTGCGCCGATCACAGTTTCCTTGCAGCCTATGCCCGGGAGACGATGTCCTGTTCGTCTCCGGGCAAGACGCGGTTTGCCAAGGACGAGGCGCAGCGTCAGCCCAAGCACTGTGGCTATTGCGTTCCATGTCTCATTCGTCGAGCGTCATTGCTCGCGGGTGGCGTTACCGATACGACGCCCTACCAATTACCCGATCTACTCGCGCAGGTGATTGACACCGAGAAGGCCGAGGGAAGTCATATCCGGTCCTTTCAGCTCGCGATCTCTCGGCTGCGGCGCACACCCGAGCGCGCTCGCTTTGATATACACCGCGCTGGTCCGTTGAATGAACATGTGCCTGCCTTGCAGGCGTATGAGGGCGTGTACGTGGCGGGACTCCAGGAGGTTGCCCGGCTGCTGGATGGGGTCCGGGCAGAACCGCTATGACGGGATCGTCAGCGACGAGAGCGAGATGGGTCGACTTCCACTGCCACCTGGATCTGTACCCGGACCATGCGCAGTTGATTGCCGAGTGTGATCGGGAGCGCATCGCCACCTTGGCAGTGACGACTACACCGAAGGCCTGGTCCAGGAACAGGGACATGGCGGCCGGTAGCAACCACGTACGTGTAGCGCTCGGGCTTCACCCACAGCTTATTGGCGAGCGAGAGAGAGAGATCGGTCTGTTCGAGAAACTGTTGCCTGAGGCTCGCTATGTGGGTGAAGTCGGACTGGACGCCGGCCCGCGGTTCTACAAGAGCTTCGAAGCACAGGAGCGCGTGTTTGCACGAGTCCTCCGGATGTGCGCCGAGCAGGGCAACAAAATCCTGACCATTCACAGCGTCCGCGCGGCGGCGAAGGTCTTGCAACACTTGGAGCGGGAGCTTCCGACAGATCGCGGTCACGTCGTTCTTCACTGGTTCACTGGGTCTGCGGCCGAGGCTCGTCGCGCCGTCGACCTGGGGTGCTATTTCTCGATCAACTCGGAGATGCTCAAATCGACGAAGCATCGAGGCTTGGTCGAGCAACTGCCAGTGAATCGGCTTCTCACGGAGACGGACGGTCCTTTCGTCCTGGTATCGGGGGCTGCAGTCCGGCCGGCTTCCGTTTCGGACACTGTTACGCAACTCGCAGAGCTACGCCGGGTGAGCTCAGAAAACCTAAGGGCCCAAATCCTGACGAACCTAACAACACTCGTGAGCCTCTGAGCATTGAGGATTTTTATCACGTACCGACTGGCTCGAGTGTCAAAACAGTTGCTGAGTCGGATCTGGCTTGCGAGGAAACTCAATGATCAACTTTTGGCGTCGGGCCACTGTTAGCAAGCTAGGAATTTCGCATCCGGCCGGGGAGGTCTGGTTGAGGTACGCGCTCGCACTGTTCGCTCATGAGAGAACGACGTTAGATCGGTTCTTCGACGGGATCAAGCCCCAGCACTATGAATGACCGCTATCGAGAACGGCTGCCGGATCGGAGGGCTGTAGCTGGCCATTTTGGGTCATTCGACCGACCCGTCGACTAAAGGACTTGACAGCCTACTCGGCCTCCGAATCGGACAGCTTGATACCATGTAGGTCCAATTACAGTACGAAGGAGATTGCAATGTCGCCAGTAAACAATGCTGTTGTCCATTTGACAATGCGCTTTCAAAACACAAGTTTGGCGACGGGAACTGGAGTAATGTACAGGCGCCATGACGAGTACTTCATCGTCACTGCGTGGCACAACCTCGCTGGTCGCCACATTGAAACACTCGTTCCACTCGATAAAAAGAATGCTGCAATACCGGACAACGTTGTTGCTTCGGTGGCGCTCAGGATGGGCGTATCCCATTCCATACGTATGTCATTCACCTTGCCGCTGCAGGACGACACAAAATCCTTGTTTTATGTAAGCAGCAAGAATTTCCCCCGGGTCGATGTCGCAGTGATTCCCTTTGACCCCAATCAGCCACACAAGATGGAAACGCGCTCATCGGACGGGGAAGAACGCGATATCGTATATATCCCTCACTCCGGTGATGGCGACACGATGAGCAGGGTTGTCCCTATTCAGGATTTTTTGCCGCCCGGGGATGTTTCCGATAAATGGCTCGAAGCCGTAGACGTTACGGAAGAACTATTCATTCCCGGGTATCCACAGAATCTAGGCGACTATACGGGGCAGCCAGTTTGGAAGCGCGCAACTATTGCTTCCTCAGTCCAGAACGGATGGAACAATCAGGCCCAGTTCCTTGTGGACAGCGCATCGAAGAGTGGGATGTCAGGGGCGCCGGTGGTCTTCTATAGTCCAAATGGAACTCTCAAGATTGGTGGGGCAACCTATAAGAACAGCCGTCCCTTCGCCATACTTGCGGGCATCTACACCGGTCGACTTGGGATCACAACAAAGGAAGACCCTCAGGTCGGAACCGTTTGGCATCGGAGCGTGATAGACGAGGTTATTAACGATCGAGTGTTCGAACGGTTGCCATACGAAATAGTTGCTGGAGATGATGAACTACAAGCGGCCGTGCACGAGACGTTCAAAATTCTGTCGAAGAAAGGGCTTGAAAACGTTCTGAATAAGTCTACCGCCGCTAGGTATTACAGCCAAAACGAAGTTCTCGGCATCATGAATGGCCGTGTCTCACCGGACAAGGCGCTAGCGGCGGTCCTGCTCGTTGCGGAATATTATGATGGCCCTTTCGTAGCGGACAACTAGGAGAGATCCGCCCATACGTCGAGAAGTACCTGTGACGTTTCGCTAAGTCGAAAGTCCGCTTTGGGTCGGCTACGGCCGACCGCCCCTCAATCGCGGCCGTCGCAAGCCGGGCATGAGCCGACATTCCATGGTAAAGCAGAATTCGCTTTGACTGCTCGACAGCAATCGTCCGATGCGGACGTCGGGCGTCGCAACGTAGACACTTGCGAGAATCCACTATGATTCAATTGAGTCAACCCGAAGACGTGCTCCACGCGTTTCAGACCGCTTGGAACAGCCACGACATGCAGTCCCTCGGCACATTGTTTCATGAGGATGCGACTTTTGTTAACCGGTTCGGGCACTACGTACGGGGCGTCGAGGCGATTATCAAGCTGCATGCGCCCATCCACGCAACTATCTACAGCGATTCCACGCTGGATAACGAGCTGATCGACGTGATCCCCATCGGCAACGATGCGACGGTCATTCACTTCTGGAGCCGCCTCACGGTTGGTGCGGCTCATCCTGCGGGCCCGCACGCTGTCGACACGCTGATCCTTGCCGTGCTGACGCGACAACTTGGCGAGTGGCGAATCAAGGCGCTTGAGAATGTCACCCTGACGAATCCCCGCACGGGAGAAGCTGTCTTGAGAGACGGCCGGAGTCCTTGATCGAGCAGCAAAGTTACTTCCACGACGTACGGGGCTGTATGCTTGCCGGCGGATCGCGTGTCCGCCATGGGTTACCAGAAGCAGTCGTTGGAACACACGCGGCAACTTAGGATTGTCCAGAAGAAGATGATGGATTCCCCTACGTATCCTCCAGGTCTCCGTGGCGTTGAAAGACAATCGAATCGCATTCTCGCCCACGCTTTATGTGTCGTCGCTTTGCTGACGGCCCCCCGGGCACACGGAGAGGAGACTCCGCCTGTTCAGAATCTCGAGGCGGCAGTGGTCAAGCTTGCTGAAGCTCCCATTTCCTTGTTATGGGGAATTGACCAGATTGCCACGGTGGTCCCGGAGTGTCATATGGTCAACTCTGGCGTCGGACCGAAGCAAGAGACAGCTCGGCTTACTGCGGGATGCGGACCGACCTTCAAAGGCGTCAGCAGTATTCAAGGCGGCATCGCTCGGCCCCCAAGCGTCGGTGTAGCCATACATACAGGGCCGACTTGCGTAAAACGATCGGACCTAGTGCGCCGCCTAGATGAGCGATGGTCTATAGCAACCACGATTCCGTATCCCATGACTCCACGCTCTGGGCGATTAGTATCTGGACTATGGCATATCGGAATGGCGACCGATGGCATCGCCAGTCAGGTTGCCGTGATCGATGGGCCGAATGGCAATCCGCTCTCCATCGTGATCTATAGCTTCCTTCTTACAGATTGCATCTTTGAGGTAGCTGTCATTCAACGCCCATATGAGATGGCGCATTAACTCGGCCAAATACTTGATCCGACGCGGAGATGATCGGAAAGGGCGACGGCCGCTATGGGAAACGGTCGTTGACATCATCGTCGGACCAGATCAAATTTCAGATGGATTCGATGTCCCCGGTGGCAATTGGCATCACTCGCGGATGTCCACCTCAAAACAAGTGCTTGGAGACTGGTACACCCTTTGAAGTTCGCCCTACCGTTAGGCCCTTCCATTCCCCTTGAGTCCTTTACCCCTTTGTTCCACTTCCGGCAGGAAGGAAGTGGAACAGCCCTTTGGGTAAGGCCCTTACCGTTATGGATTTTGAGGATTTTTTGAATCCTTTCCGGCCGGATCCCGGTCAAGGCAAAATCGCTCTTATCGACAGTGGGTACAACCTGTCAATGCATCGGATTGATGGAATCGTTCAGGCGATGAAGTGACGATGGCCAACTCAGAGCCCCGTCCCCCCTCAGACGCCCACTCACCCGATGAGCGTCGTCACATCTAACCCGCCGCTACTGACCTGAGAGCAGTGCATAGGTCTGGAGCTTCCGATTGCACCGGGCCACGAACAACGTGCTCGCCCGTTGCGCCGTTAGACCGCCGCACTATCGCAGAACCATAAGAATGTCAAAGATAAACCTGCAGCACGTGCCGCAGGTTTTCGCTGGAATCGCACAGGGCCTCCGATCTAGCATTCCCCCTGTCCATCGCATGGTGCTCAGCTCCTCCCCCCGAGAACCCCGCGATCGACAGAACTTGATCGTAGCTCCTTGTCCTCCGGGCAAGCCCCGGAGGCTTTTTCCCATGCGAACGAATCACCTGTTTGTCGCCACCGCGCTGATGCTCACTGCTGTCGCCGCACAGGCCACATGCTTCGAGTCCGCGGCTGCACGCTACGGGCTCAATCCCGAACTGCTGGTTGCCATCGCCAAGACCGAAAGCAGCTTGCGCCCCGAGGCCATCAATCTCGGCCACAAGGCGCGCACGGGATCCTATGACATCGGTCTGATGCAGATCAATTCATCCTGGCTGCCAAAGCTGGCCGCACTTGGCATCAGCGAGCAGGCGCTATACGCGCCGTGCCAGAACGTCATGGTTGGTGCCTGGATACTCGCTCACCACCTGCGTGAGACGGGTTCCGATTGGAATGGCGTCGGGGCTTACAACGCCAGCTGCCGCACACTGTCCGCAGCGCAATGCCGCGCTGCTCGCGCCGATTACACCTGGAAGGTCTATCGCAACTGGCCCAAGGCCGGCTCGCCGAAGCTCGATGGCCTGGCGGATAGCGACATGGCGGCTCGCGAGTCGCTCAAGAGACGCCCGACCCGCGGCGCGCCGCAGCCGACGGGTGCTGGTATCGAGGCGGTGCGCGTGGCGCTGGCTCAAGCGCAGCCAATTGAACCAACCCATTCTCCTGATGAGGACCAGGTCCATGACGAAGCCAGCCCCTCGTGACCATCAGCCCGGCTATGAGGCCGTGCTGCTGCGCGCAAGTATCCGTGCCCAGTTGCGCACCTTTCGCCGGACGCACTTCGGTGGCGATTCGCATATCGAGCGTTGCATGGTGTCGGCTGCGATTCAGATGGTGATGGCGTCTACTGCGCTGCAGGAGCAACTGCTCGCCCGCATGGCCGATGCGGTGCAAACCGATGTGCATCTGTCGCTCGATCACAAGCGGCAGACCGCGACCGTGTTCCCAATGGAACCGCTTGCCAATGGTGGCAGGTGATAGATGAGAGGTTCTTCTATGCAATTGACCGTGCAATCCCACGCGCACTTTGCCGAGCGTTTGGTCGCGCGTACCTGTGACGCCGTCGTGCGCCACCGGTTGGCGATCTTCGCGACGCTGCTGCTGTTGCTTGCGTTGACGGCGCTCACCGTCAAGGCGGGTACCACGGGTGCCGAGTACAAGGCTGCCTACGAGTACTTCGTCGGCCTCATTACTGGCTACCCCGGCAAGATCGCCGCAATCATGATCGGCCTGGGCGGCGTGCTCATGAGCTGGTCCAAGGGCAGCCCCCTGTGGTTCGCTGGCGCCATCCTGATCGGCATCGTGATCTGGAACCTGCCGACCATCATCGACGGCATCTTCACCGCGACGATCTGAGGACGGCTGCGGACTGACGAACGAAGACTGAAGACAGAAGCACGGAGTCGGAATGAGCGAGCAGCCGATAGACGAAGAGGTCCCGCAGACCCTGGACGATCCACACCAGTTCCTGTTCTGGGAGATGGACGTGGCCATGATCACCGGACTGTTGTTTTACCTCGGGTTCGCCTTTGCTGACTCTTTCCTGGTTGGGGGCGTGCTGGGCATTGCGGCCGGCGTCACCTTGCAGAAGATGAAGTCGAACAAGCACAAGAAATACAGCGTGCATCTCTCGTACTGGTATCTGCCAGTGAATATCGGCCTGCAGCGCACGCCGCCGTCCGCGATGCGCTGTTTCTTGGGGTAGGGGATGGACATCGATCGCATGGGCGAGGAAATCCAGGCGCGCTACGGAATTCGCAAGGCGATCCAATGGCTCCTGGTGCTGATGGTGGTCAGCAATGCGTTGCTGGCGGCCAAGGTGTTGCTGCACAAGGATCGCAACCGCGAGACGCTGGTGCCGCCGCAGATCCACAAGAGCTTTTGGGTGGACGACGAGAGCCTGGATCCGGCCTACCTGGAGCAGATGGGCGGCTATCTGCTGCAGCTTCGCTGGAACCGCACGCCGCTGACCTGCGCGAGCCAAAGGACGTTGTTCCTGCGCTACGTGGGTGCGGGCTCCTATGGCGCGCAGCAGCGCGTGCTGGATGCCGACTGCGCCAAGCTGCGCGATCTCAACGCCTCGCAGACGTTCACGCCCAGTGGAGCCACGCCAGGCAAGGATGGCAACAGCATGGTCTTTGCCGGCAGCCTTGCCACCTACATCGGCGACAAGCGTACGTCCGACCTGCCCAGGCGCTATTGGGTCCAGTTCGGCATGTCGGGCGGCAAGCTTTACCTGGACAGCCTGCGCGAGGTGGTCGGAAACGATGTGGCGCGCCTTGACGTGGAAAGCGCCCCTCACAAAGAGACGAAGGAAGACGCTGATGAGACCGCGCAAACTGCACCTTAGCCTGGCCCTGCTGTTCTGCGCGAGTTTCGTGCAGGCGGCGCAAAACGTGGACCTGGTCGAGAACGAGACCGTGGCAATCCGCATCTCCAAGACAGCGCTCACGCGCCTCGTGATGGAGGGAGGCCAGTTACGCGGCCTCGACGTGCCCAAGGGCGACCTGGCCACGCAGACTGACAGCGAGGCCGGCGACATCCTGCTCACGCCCAATGTGCTCCGTCCGATTGAGGGCTTCGTGATCTCGGCGACCACCGGCAGGAAATATCCCATCGTGATGCGGCCCGCCGATATCGGTGTCGAGACCGTCGTCTTGCGCGAAGGCGCCGCACGCGGGGGGCAGGGGCGTGCGGCGGACGCGTTGCAGTCGGTGACGGTGGTGTCGAAGGCGCCGTCCTATGACGCGCAAATCAGCCAGCTGATGGTCACCATGGCGAACAACGCTGCCTTGCGCGGATATCAACTGCAGTCCCAGGACGCGGATATCCCCTTCCTGTCGGGCACGCGGGTGACGCTATTGCGTACCTATGCCAGCCGCACAATCCAGGGCGCAGTCTATCGCCTGCGCAACACCGGCACGGACCGGTTGTTCCTGTCTGAGACGCAGTTCTATCGCCCGGGCGTGATGGCGGTCGGCCTGGACCGCGCAGAGCTCGCTCCGGGCGAGGAGACCCACCTCTACGTGATTGGGGGAGTGAGCCGTGACTAACTGGACCGCATGGCTGCAGCGACTCAAGCCACGCAAGGCCGCCGCCAGGTCGATGGCGGTGTCGACCCGCCGCAACCGCGGTGCGCAATGGCAGCGCCTGGGCGTGATCGCGATTGTATTCGGGGCCATCGCGGTCACGACAGTGGTGTTCATTGGACCACCGAGCAAGACTGGCGCCAAGCCTACGCTGGTGCCCGCGCCCAAGACGCGCGACATTGGCACGTCGGTGGGCGACTTGGACAAGGATGCCTGGCGCAGCCTGTCCACGGGTGAGATCGAGGCGATGCGCCGTGATCTCGCGGAACTCAGGAAGAATGTTTCCGATGGCCAGGCGGAACAGGCCAAGCAAGCCAAGACGCTTGCGGCCGCGTCCGCCGCAGCCGAGCAGGGATTGGTCGCGCCGCCGCCGGTGCGCATGACCGGCGAAGCGAGCCCCTTCACCCAGGCCGGCGCCATGCCCCCGTCTCCAGCATTGGGTGGGCCGGGTACGCCTGGCGCGTCCGGCGCGCAGGCCGTACCAACCTATGAAGCCAGGATCGACCGGATCCGCGTGACGCCGGACGGCGGCGCAGGAAGGCAGGGCGCAGCGACCGGGGGTAACACCGTGGATGGCAGCTATTCCCAACTGGAGGCCAACGCAAACGAGAGCAGGCGAGGGCACCGCTCGCCGCGTAGTGGCGAGCGCTTCGAACCGGAGGACCCGCTGCTGCCCAACCGGGCGGGCGGTCGCGGCGTCAAGACCTACATCCCGCCGGGCACCAATATGCGCGTGATGCTGGTGCAAGGCATGGACGCCCCTACCAGTGGACAAGGGCAGACCAACCCGCATCCTGCGCTGTTCTCTGTGATTGACGCAGCCAACCTGCCGAACGGCTTCACGGGGGATCTGGAGGGGTGTGTCATCACCGGCAATGGCTATGGCGACATCTCGTCCGAGCGCGCCTACATCCGCACCGACCGCCTGTCTTGCATCGACGCGTCGGGCGGTGCGATCGACGTCAAGCTGACCGGCTACGCCGCCGGCGAGGACGGCAAGGCGGGTATCCGCGGCAAGATCGTCGCCAAGACCGGCGCCATGCTTGCCAACGCCATGTGGGCAGGCCTCGGGGCCGGCTTCAGCCAGACACTGCAGAGCGCTGCCACCACTACCACAACCACCCCGCTGGGCGGCGTGACCAGCACCATCGACAGCAACCAGTTGTTGCGCGCCGGCGCTGCCGGTGGCGCATCCAAGGCGATGGAAATGCTGGCGCGCTACTACATCAAGCTCGCCGAGAACACCTTCCCCGTGGTCGAGATCAACGCCGAGCGGGTGATAGACATCGTCGTGACCAAGGGCTTCACCATCGAACGTCAATGAGGATTCCAATGCCACTAGCCAACATCCGGTACACCATGCGCCGTTACGCTGCTGCCGCGGCACTGGCCACTGTCGCCACATTGAGCGCTGCTCCTGCTTTCGCACAGAATGACCCCAAGGCCCTGGCAGTGCTGCAGGCGCTAAAGGAGCGATACCCCAAGACGGAGTTCAGCCAGATCCGGGCGGCCGAGATCCCGGGTCTGTACGAGGTATCGATGGGCAAGAACGTCGCGTACTTCGAAGCTAGTGGGCGCTATGCGCTGTTCGGCCATCTGTACGACATGAGTAGCCAGGTCGATCTGACCGCCCAGCACGAGCAGTCCCTGCAGAAGATCAACGTCGGCGCGCTCCCGATCGCGGACGCGATCAAGACCGTGCGCGGCAAGGGCTCGCGTGCGCTCTACGTGTTCTCGGACCCGGACTGCCCGTTCTGTCATCAACTCGAAGCTTCCCTCAAGGGGCTGGATGACGTCACCATCTACACCTTCCTGTATCCGCTGGAAGGCCTGCATCCCGATGCGAAGAAGAAGTCGGCCGCCATCTGGTGTGCCAAGGATCGCTCCGCAGCCTGGGATGCATGGATGGGCGCCAAGGTCCTGCCGGCGCCGGGTAGTTGCGCTACGCCCGTCGAGCGCAATCTGGCGCTGGCGGCCAAGCTGGGCGTAGAAGGCACGCCCACGATGTTCGCGGCCGATGGACGCAAGCTGGTCGGTGCGGCCTCGCTTGAGCGTATCGACGCCTTCCTGTCAGGTGGCCAGCCCACCGCTGCGCGTTAAGGGGGCCGCCATGCGCCGTACCTTGCCGGGCCTGTGCGCAGCCGCGATGCTCGCGGCGGGCTGCGCCGACATGTCCGGGCTCAATGCCGAGAGCCACTTTGCCTGTGCCGCACCGCAGGGGTCGTCGTGCCTGTCGGTGTCGGGCGTCTATGCCAATCTGCAGGCCGGCAACGTACCGGGCGCGGGCACGAAGACGGGCATGCCGACGTCCTCAGGCCTGCAGGGCGAGGACTTGCGCATGGCATCTCCCGCAGCCATGGCGGCGCCGTACTCCGGGCCGCCG
The DNA here is from genome assembly GCF_052113425.1 of Cupriavidus sp. YAF13. Taxonomy (NCBI): domain Bacteria; kingdom Pseudomonadati; phylum Pseudomonadota; class Betaproteobacteria; order Burkholderiales; family Burkholderiaceae; genus Cupriavidus; species Cupriavidus sp. YAF13. The sequence continues at coordinate 2,437 of NZ_JBFRDD010000077.1, read as the reverse complement.
GCGCGTAGTCCCGAACGCACGCTGCGGGTATGGGTGGCGCCCTATGAAGACGACAGCGGCACGCTGTTCGATCAGAAGTACTTCTATGTGCTGGTGTCCAGGGGGCAATGGCTGATCGAGAAGAATCGGGAGAACCTGCTGCGTAGTCGCTTCCGCACGGTTTATCCGCTGCAGGCGCCGAATACGTCAGAGCCGGCGGAGGCCCAGCCCCCCACCACTGGCGCCACGCCATTCATGCCACCGATGGGGCAGGGTAGTCCGATGCCGCAGTCCCCTGTCCCGATGGTTGGGGAATGAGGCTGCCATGCTCCGTAATCTGTTTCCCAAGACCGAGGCCAACTACCGCGAGCTCGACGACGACCTGGTGACGCCGCGCCGAGGCAATCCACTGCCCTTCGATCGATTCTCCCAGTTGCTGCCCTACACCGGCTACGACCGCCACAATGAGCTCTTCGTGATCGCCGCGCCCTCGGCGGATCCCAGCGCCATCGAAGGCTTTGGTTTCACGCTCGAGCTTTCCCCGCAGCTCGGCGCCGATCGCGAGATGGCCGCCAACCTGGTCAACCTGTTCAAAGTGGGGCTGCCCGAGAACACCGGCATCCAGGTGCAACTATTCGGCTCCCCAGTGCTGGATCACCAGCTCGACGCGGCGCTGGCGTGCACCGTCGGCTCGCCGCAAGCGCCGCAGGGGCAGATTCCGCTGCTGCGCAAGATGTGCGAGCGGCGCAACGCCTTCTATCGCAAGGGTGCGCGCACGGAGCTGTTCCCGAACACCAACTTCCGCATGCGCGACTTCCGCGCGAACCTGAGTGTGGTCATTCCCGCCAAAAGCCTGAAGGACGAGATGGCCAGGCGCAATGCGGTCACGGCGCGTCAGAGCGTCATCAATACGCTCGCTCAGTACTACCTCTACGGCCACACATGGGACCCGGAGGACCTGATCAACTGGTGCGCGCTGCTGCTCAACCCGCAGCGCACGCTGGCCGGCGATCACGCGTGGCTGTCCTACGATCCGGGCCGCGCATTGCGCGACCAGATCATCGCGGCTGACACGGCTGCCGCGGAAAGCTCGGACGATATCCTGTACACCGGCGGTGGCGCACCGCCCGTCGGCATGCGCGCCATGTCAGTACGCAACTACCGCAAGCGGCTGACGCTGGCGCACATGGGAGCCCTGCTAGGTAGCGCAACCTCGGATGCGGTTTCCTATCCGTGCCCGTTCCTTGTCACCTTCGGGTGCAGCATCCCGAACGTGGAGAGTGAGAAGCAGAAGACGCAGCTGCTGGCCGCTCGCGCCCAGCAGAAGGCCGATTCGCCGCTTGCCAAGTGGCTACCGCGGCTGCACGACGTCAATGCTGACTGGAAGCTAGCCCAGGCCGCCTTCGATCGCGGCAGCGGCACGCTAAAGGTCTACCACCAGCTGCTGCTGTTCGCACCACCCGAGGAACTCGCCAACGCCGAGCAGTCCGCGCGCTCGATCTGGCGCACGATCAATTGCGAACTGGTGGTCGACAGCAAGATGCAGAAGCAGGCGCTGCTCTCAGCGCTGCCGATGATGTACGGGCCGCTGCTGCAGGGCGACCTGCGCAAGACCGGGCGCTGCACCACAAAGACCATGGAGAACGCGGCCAACATGATGCCGGTGCTGGCGGAGTGGACTGGCACTGATCCACGCGAACTCAACGGTATTCAGCAGGCGGTGCTCACGCTCTTTGGGCGGCGGGGCCAGATGATGGGCATCGACATCTTCGCCAACCCGTCAGGCAACTATAACGGCATCGTGGTGGGCAAGTCCGGTTCAGGCAAGTCGAACTTCCTGAACGAGCTGCTGCAGCGCACGCTGGCCGTGGGCGGCCGAGCCTGGGTGATCGACGTTGGCGGCTCCTACGAGAAGCTGGCTGGCACGTTGGGCGGGCAGTACATCCGCTTCACGAACGACTCGGGTCTCAGCCTCAATCCGTTCTGGATGGTCAACACGGAGAACGAGGAAGAGCAGCAGGAAGACCTGCAGATGCTCAAGCTCGCCGTCGGCCAGATGATCTCTCCGTCGCGCCCGCTCACCGACTACGAAGATCGGCAACTGCGTATCGCGATCGATCAGTTGTGGCTTGACCAGGGCAAGCTGGCCACTGTCACGCAACTTGCCGAGTACCTCAAGAAGAACTGTGCCAATGGCGGTTCGACCGAGACCACGGGCTACGGCGGCACACCCGATCCGGCACTGTGTGACCCGCGGATTCGTGACATGGGGGTGCAGCTCTATCCCTTCACCGAAGACGGGCCTTACGGCCTAATGCCGTTCAGTTAAGGTCCCTATTGAGGAAGCGAACGGCATAGCGTGAAGGGCGGGACTTGACGACCCGGTCGCATGAGCGACCGGGTCGTTTCACATTGGGCAGCGACTTTAGGCGCTCGCGTAGGCGCTGCAGGCAGGCGG
>NZ_JBFRDD010000076.1:0-31849 GCF_052113425.1 Cupriavidus sp. YAF13 | reverse complement strand
GGCCAAGGTCGGCCGGCTGCAGGATGCGTCCGGCGGCCAGTGCCGGCTGGCCGATGGCGAGGTCTTCGCCGCGCAGGCGGCGGTTGTCGCCGGCCCGTACCGCCTTGGCGTCAAAGCGAATCAGCTCGCCTTCGACGTCGACGAATTCCTGGGGAATCACGGTGTCGCAGCCGGCCGGCATGATGGCGCCCGTCATGATGCGCGCAGCCTGGCCGCGCGCGACCGCTTGCTCGCAGGCAGCGCCGGCGAAGGCGCTGCCGACCACCGTCAGGGTCACGCCGCCGCCCGCGGCCAACTCGCTGCTGGCGAACGCATAGCCGTCCATGGCGGAGTTGTCGTGCGCGGGCACGTCCAGCCTGGAGATGACGTCTTCGGCCAGCACGCGGTCGAGCGCTGTGCGCAGGGCGACCTGCTCGGTGCCCCTCACGGGCTCGACCACCTCGCCGATGATCTGGTTGGCCTGCGCCACCGGCAACGCACCGGGATCGTAGTCGGACAGGCAGGAAATGACGGATTGTAGTGATGGCATGGACCGTTCCCGGGGCAGCGGCCTGGCTTGGGTTGTCAGCGCGCTTCGAGCGTGCGCAACTCATCCAGGGTATTGATATTGGCGAAGGCGCCGGCGTCTTCGAACAGCACTTCGGCCAAGCGGTGTGAGGCGGCCCAGGTTTCGATCTTGCGGCCGCCGCCGTTGAGGAAAGCCACCAGGCCGTCGAGCGCCGTGACCGGCATCAGGCAAAACACCGGCTGGACCTGCCGGCGGCCATCCGCGTCGATGGTGACCGGGATGGCCATCTCGGCGCCTTGCGCGTCGATCGCGCTCGCCAGGCGCACTGCCAGGTCGGATGGCAGGAAAGGCGAGTCGCAGGGGGCACTCAGCATCCAGCCCGTCTGGCATTGCTCAAGCCCGGCCAGCATGCCAGCCAGGGGCCCGGCGAAGTCCGGCACCGAATCGGTGACCACCGGCACACCGAAGGACTCATACGCGGCCAGGTTGCGGTTGGCGTTGATCAGCACGCCACCGGTCTGCGCGGACAGGCGCATCAGCGTATGCATCGCCATGGGCGAGCCGCGAAACGGCTGCAGGCCCTTGTCGGTGCCGCCCATGCGGCTGCCCCTGCCGCCGTTGGAGATTTCCAGGTCGCTATGCTCGCCGCGCAGCAGCGCGCGCAGGTCGTAGCCTTCGGTGGCGAACAGGCACAGGTAGAGCCGGCCTTCGGTCGACAGGCGGATGCGGCTGCAGTCGCCGCAGAAGGCGTGGGTGACGCTGGAGATCACGCCGATCTCGCCGGCGCCGTCGCGGTAGCGCCAGCGCTCGGCGGTTTCGCCGCTATAGTTGGCCGGGATGGCTTCCAGCGGGAAGGCCTCGTGGATGCGGCGCACCACGTCGGCCGAGGGCAGCACCTCRTCCATCTGCCAGTGGTTGCTCGCGCCCACGTCCATGAACTCGATAAAGCGCAGGATGATGCCGCTGCCGCGGAAATGCGCGGCCATYGGCACGATCTCCCCATCGTTGGTGCCGCGCTTGACCACCATGTTGACCTTGATCGGCGCCAGCCCGGCCGCCTGGGCGGCCTCGATGCCGTCCAGCACATCGCGCACSGCGAAGTCGACATCGTTCATGCGGCGGAAGGTGGCGTCGTCGATGGCGTCCAGGCTCACGCTCACCCGCGTCAGGCCCGCATCGCGCAGCGCGCGCGCCTTGCGGGCCAGCAGCGAGGCGTTGGTGGTGAGGGTGAGGTCCAGCGGCTTGCCAGACACCGTGTCGATGCGCGCCAGCATTTYCACCAGCTTCTCGATGTTCTTGCGCAGCAGCGGCTCGCCACCGGTGAGGCGGATCTTCTCCACGCCGTGCGCAACGAAGAGGCGAGCCGCGCGCTCGATTTCCTCGAAGCTCAGCAGCTCGGAATGGGGCAGGAAGGTGTAGTCCTTGTCGAACACTTCCTTGGGCATGCAGTAGACGCAGCGGAAATTGCAGCGATCCGTGACCGAGATGCGCAGATCATGGAGCGGCCTGCCGCGCGTGTCGGCAACCAGCCCGATTGGTGCGGCGAGCACGGCCGGAATGCTTGGCGTCATCGAGCGGTAGCGATGGTCGCGCAGGTCGAAAATGGGAATGACGGATTCGGTCATGGCCTGGGGGCGTGGCAGTGCGGGTGACGGGCGGCTCTGGCGCGATTGCACAGGGCAACATCGCCCGTTCCGGGCACCATCTTTCGGGTGCCATCTATTTGTCATTCTAGCCGAGCCGGGCATGGTACCGCCGGCATCACCCTGGACAAAGCGCGCAGGCATGAAAAAGGGACGGCATCGCCGTCCCTTTCCTTGCTACCCGCGAGGGTGCCGCTTACTTCTGCGGCGTTCCAGCGGTATCGCCACCGGTTTCGACCAGGATCATCGGACCTTCAGGCAACGGCGGCAGGGGCTTGCGCTCCCGCACGACGCGCGCTGCCGGCGGGATGCTGGCAGCCGCTTCCTGCGCTGCACGCAGCTTGCTGGTGTCGGTGTTGACCCATTCCAGGCCAGCCGATGCCAGCATTGGCTGCAGGCTTTCGATCGCCACCGGGGCTGCCGGGGCTACCGTTGCCACCGGGGCAGCGGCCGGCACTTCAACGGCAGGCGCTACGACAGCAGGGGCTTCCACGACAGCTTCGGCCACAACCGGAGCCGGTGCCGGCTGGTAGGCGGCCGGGCTTGCTGCGATCGTCTCAACCACCGTTTCAGCCACTGGCTCGGCAACCGTTTCGACGATCGGCGCAGCGACCGGCGCCGAGATCGGCGCGGCTTGCACGACCACCGGCTCCGCCGGCGGTGCCACGGTCTGTTGCGTCACTACGGCAGCTTCGGCGGGCTGGTAAGCCGGAGCGCTCGGCGCGCTTTCGGCAACCGGCACGGCAGCGGCTTCGATCGCGGGCGCTTGGGCGACCACAGCCGGGGCGGCGGCCTGGGTGCTTTCGCGCACTTCCGCCGTGTACTCGCCTTCAGCACTTTCCGCGCCTTCGGTTGCCTGGGCGCCGTCGTCGCGTTCGCGGCGATAGCGGTTGCGGCCACGGCGATTGCGGCGGCGGCGTTCTTCGCCTTCACCGTTCTCGGTGCCTTCCGTGCCTTCTGGCAGGTCGGTGCGTGCATTGTCGGCGTCATCGTGCGAGGCAATCGCTGCGGCTACGGCCGGCGCTGCTACGACAGCTGCGGCGGTCGCGGCTACGGCTTCGGCAGCCAGGCCTTCGGTGGCTTCGCCTTCGCGCGGCGCGTCACCTCGTTCACGCTGGCGGTCGCGCTGGCGCTCGCGGCGCTCCTGGTTGCGGTCGCGGCGGCCTTCGCCACGGCCTTCCGTACGCTCGGCCGGTGCGCCTTCGGGTTGGCGGGCCGGCTGGACTTCCAGTGCGGCCTGGCGCGGGGCGCGGCTGTTGCGCTCGCCGCGTTGTTCGCCGCGCTCGCCACGTTGTTCTCCACGTTCACCGCGCGCTTCGACGCGCTCGCCACGCTCCGCGCGCTGTTCGCCGCGGTCCGCGCGCTCGCCACGTTCCTGGGGTGCGCGCTCGCCGCGCTGGCCACGGCCCTGGCGGTCGCCACGTTCGCCGCCACGCTCGCCACCGCGTTCGCCGCGCTGGCCACGGCCTTCACCGCGTTCGCCTCGTTGGCCGCGTTCGCGACGGCTCTCAGCGCTGCGCTGCTCCGCATCAACCGGCTTGGCCGGCTCGACGGCGGGCGCTGCGGGCTTGGCGCCGAACAGGTTCTTCAGCCAGCCGATGAAGCCACCGCCGACCACCGGCTGGGTAGCCGGCACCGGACGTGCGGCTGCCGCCGCGGCTTCCGGGCGCGGGGCACGCTCGGCGCGCGGCACCGAGACGGGTGCCGGCTGTTCCGGGGTGATGCCCTTGACGGCGGCTTCCTGGCGCGGCTTGGCGTCTTCCTTCTTGCGGCTGCTGTAGCTGGTGTCGGCTTCCAGTTCCTTGGCGGCAGCCTCGGCCATCTTGTAGCTGGCCATGCTGTCTTCCAGGCGCGGGTCGTCGTGACGCAGGCGCTCCAGCTTGTAGTGCGGGGTCTCCAGGTGCTTGTTGGGGATCAGCAGCACGTTGACCTTGAAGCGCATCTCGATCAGGTTGATGTCCTGGCGCTTCTCGTTGAGCAGGAACGCGGCCACTTCCACCGGCACCTGGCAGTGGATGGCGGCGGTGTTCTCCTTCATCCCCTCTTCCTGGATGATGCGCAGGACCTGCAGGGCGGAGGATTCGGTATCCCGGATATGGCCGGTGCCGTTGCAGCGCGGGCAAGTGATGTGCGAGCCTTCCGACAGCGACGGGCGCAGGCGCTGGCGCGACAGCTCCATCAGRCCGAAGCGGCTGATCTTGCCCATCTGCACGCGGGCACGGTCATGGCGCAGGGCATCCTTCAGGCGCGTTTCCACGTCCTTCTGGGCCTTGCTGGCTTCCATGTCGATGAAGTCGATCACGATCAGGCCGCCCAGGTCGCGCAGGCGCAGCTGGCGGGCGATTTCGTCGGCGGCTTCGAGGTTGGTGCGCAGCGCGGTTTCCTCGATGTCGGCGCCCTTGGTGGCGCGGGCCGAGTTCACGTCCACCGAGACCAGGGCTTCGGTGTGGTCGATCACGATGGCGCCGCCCGAGGGCAGCATCACCATGCGCGAATAAGCCGACTCGATCTGGTGCTCGATCTGGAAGCGCGAGAAGAGGGGGACGTCGTCCCGGTACTTCTTCACGCGGTTCATGTTGTCGGGCATGACCACGCTCATGAAGGCGCGGGCCTGCTCGTAGATTTCGTCGGTGTCGATCAGGATCTCGCCGATATCCGGCTGGAAGTAATCGCGGATGGCGCGAATCACCAGGCTGGACTCGAGATAGATCAGCAGCGGGGCCTTGTTGTCGCCGGCGGCGCCGTCGATGGCTTTCCACAGTTGCAGCAGGTAGTTCAGGTCCCACTGGAGCTCTTCGGCCGAGCGGCCGATGCCCGCGGTGCGGGCGATGATGCTCATGCCCTCGGGCACGGCCAGCTGGCCCATGGTCTCGCGCAGTTCCTGGCGGTCCTCGCCCTCGATGCGGCGCGATACGCCGCCGCCGCGCGGGTTGTTGGGCATCAGCACCAGGTAACGGCCGGCCAGCGAGATAAAGGTGGTCAGCGCCGCGCCCTTGTTGCCGCGCTCTTCCTTTTCCACCTGGACGATCAGTTCCTGGCCTTCATGCAACGCGTCCTGGATGCGCGCGTTGCGCACGTCCACGCCTTCCTTGAAAAAGGCGCGTGCGACTTCCTTGAAGGGCAGGAAGCCGTGGCGTTCTTCGCCGTAGTTGACGAAGCAGGCTTCCAGCGAGGGCTCGATCCGGGTGATGACACCCTTGTAGATGTTGCCCTTGCGCTGTTCGCGCCCGGCGGCTTCGATGTCGATGTCGATCAGCTTCTGACCGTCGACGATGGCGACGCGCAGTTCCTCTTGCTGCGTCGCGTTGAAAAGCATGCGTTTCATCGCATTACCTCACTCAATGCCGCGGATTGCACCGGCATGCGGTGCCCGCGGCGTTCGTTCCGTGGAGCACGCGAGGGAGCGAGTGAGGGCGCGAGAATTGCCGAAAGCGCCGTCGCGCAAATGAGCGCGGCCGGCTGGGCACGGGTGAAAGAGAGGTAACGACGTCGAAAGCGCCGTCCGCATGGTCGGAGAGAACGCCGGTGTGCTGCTTTGCGCAGCGACCCAGCGGGTTTCCGGCTGGCATGGCGGCGGCGCGGGCGCAAAGAGGCGCCATCGCACCGCGGCCGGCCGCGGAAGGGCTAGACGCGTCAAAGAGCAAGTTTGTCGTCACGGCAATGCTGCTTCGCTTCCTGACATCTCCTGGCGGGCGCACCTACTGCTTCTTGGAGTTCTGCGACCGGGCGCCGGTACAACCAGTCAGGCGGCGTTGGAAGCATGCCGGCGGCACCGTTTCCCGGTGCGGGCGGGACTTCTCTCACCAGAGTGGATGCCGGGTGGGCATCCACTATCAAATTCTGTTCTACCTGAACACTACTCCCACGTGACCGCCGTCAGCGCCGAAGTTGCCTTTGGGCGACTTCCTGCGCGGGCGATACCGTGCGTGCTGCGTTTTTGCTGCCATTTACCAGCCCCGGGCTCGCGTGGTACGCAAAGAAGCGGGAGGCTGGCAGGGTTGGCGGCAACCCGAAGTGTAAAATACGACGAATCGCCTACACCTGACTTGCGCTGCCGGTCTTTGGCCGGAACAGCGAGGAAATTATATTGAAAATGAATGAGTTACGCCATCAAATTGAAAAAGAGGTGCGGGCCGCCGCGGCCGGGCCCCAGGTGGCGTACGTAACGATTGGCGACGAAGCCGATGGCCAGCGTATCGACAACTTCCTCCTGAAGCTCTCGAAAGGGGTGCCCAAGAGCCATGTCTACCGCATCCTGAGGTCGGGCGAAGTGCGTGTGAACAAGGGACGGGTCGACGCCACCTATCGCCTGCAGTTGGGCGACGTGGTACGGATCCCGCCCATGCGTGTGGCGGCTTCGGCACCTGATGCCGGCAAGTTCGTGCCGCCGGCCAGCTTTCCGGTGGTCTTCGAGGATGAATACCTGCTGGTGATCAACAAGCCTGCCGGCGTAGCCGTGCATGGCGGCTCCGGCGTGGCATTCGGCGTGATCGAGCAATTGCGGCGCGCCCGCCCGCAGGCCAGGTTCCTTGAGCTTGTGCACCGTCTCGACCGTGAAACCTCCGGCCTGCTGGTGCTGGCGAAAAAGCGTACGGCGCTGGTGAACCTGCACGAGCAGATGCGCGGCAGTGCGCTGGACAAGCGCTACTTCGCCTGCGTGGCGGGACATTTCGAGAATGCCCGGCAGCACGTGAGATTCCCGCTATATAAGTACACCACCCCGGAAGGCGAGCGCCGCGTGCGGGTGCAGGACGATGGCATTGCCTCGCATACCGTGTTCAACCGGATCGAGGTCATGCCGGGCTACACCTTGCTCGAGGCCGAGTTGAAGACCGGGCGGACCCACCAGATCCGGGTCCATCTGGCACATTCCGGCTTCCCGATCCTGGGCGACGAAAAATACGGCGACTACGCCCTCAACAAGGCGCTGGCCCGTAGCGGCGCGAATCCCGGGCTCAAGCGCATGTTCCTGCACGCGCACAGCCTGACATTTACGCATCCGATAAGTGGAGAAATCACCACTGTCGTTGCACCCATGCCGCCGGAGTGCGAAGCGTTCCTGCAGCAAGCCCGTAACCAGCGCGCCGCTGACTAAGGCGCTAACAAGGATATTCATGGCCAGGCAACGCTTCGACCTGATCGTGTTCGACTGGGATGGAACCCTGATGGATTCCACACCGACCATCGCCAAATGCATCCAGCTGGCCAGCCGCGACCTCGGCTTGCCGGTGCCAGACGACAGCGCCGCCAGCCACGTGATCGGGCTGGGACTCAAGGATGCACTGTCGTACGCCGTGCCGACGCTCGATCCCGCCGACTATCCCCGGCTGGCCGAGCGCTACCGTTTCCACTTCCTGACTCGCGACGCCGAACTGGTGCTGTTCGATGGGGTGCGCGAGATGCTGGAAGCCTTGCGCGCCGAGCACTATTTCCTTGGCGTGGCGACGGGCAAGACCCGCGTCGGCCTGCAGCGCGCCCTGGAAGCAACCGGCCTCGTGCGCCTGTTCGACGGCACGCGTTGCGCCGACGAGACCTTTTCCAAGCCCCACCCGGCCATGCTGCAGGAGCTGACCCGCGAACTGGGGCAGGACATGGAGCGCACGGTGATGATCGGCGATACCACCCATGACCTGCAGATGGCCGCCAATGCCGGCGCTGCGGGCATCGGCGTAGGCTACGGTGCGCATCCCGCGGACGCCCTGCGCGCGATGGCGCCGCTGCATTGCGCGACGTCCATCGCCGACCTGAAAGACTGGCTGCTGGCGCATGCTTGACGCAACGGGCCAGGGGATGACCGGAGAGCGGCACCTGTGCGCGGCCGAGGACCTGGCTGACGGCGGCGCCGGGGTGCGTTTTGTGGTCGAAGTGGGTGGGCGTCCCGTAAGCGCGTTCGTCGTGCGCTTCGAGGGGGCCGTCCATGGCTACCTGAACCAGTGCGCGCATGTGCCGATGGAGCTCGATTGGCAGGAGGGACAGTTTTTCGAGTCCTCGGGCCTATACTTGATGTGCGCCACACATGGCGCGGTTTATGCGCCGGACAGTGGCTTGTGCGTGGGCGGCCCCTGCCGGGGCGCTTCATTGTCCAAACTGCGCGTCGAAGAGCGCGACGGCAATGTGTACTGGCTGCCGGAAAGTCCATACGAAGCACCCGCGGGCTAGCGGGCAGCCGGCAGGCCCGGTGCCCAGGCCCGCCTATCTATTCATAATCAAGAGCCAACTGCATGACTGAAGAGCATAAGCCGCCGCAGGACGAATCCGGCAAGGCGCAGGAACCGGTGGCTTCGGCCAGCGCCGGGGTGCCCGGGGCGGGGGATGAACGGCTGGAAACCGTCTCGCAGGCGGATTACCCGCTGGAGCAGGAGTTGCGCGCCGGAGATGCTGCTTCGCAGAAAGAAGCCGGCCAGCGCCAGGCGCGCATGGCAGGTCGTGACGTCGGCCCCGTCCCCACGGGCACAGGCTGGGAGCGGGATGTGCTGGAAAGGGTGCTGATGGCGACGCTGCGCGAGCAGCGCGCGGCACGCCGCTGGCGCATTTTCTTCCGCTTCGCCGGGCTCGCTCTGCTAGTGCTGATTTTCTTTGCTGTTTTCGACTTCAAGGGCGACGGCACCATTGCCACGAGCGGTCGCCATACGGCGATGGTATCGCTCGACGGCGAGATCGCCGCCGGGACGCCGGCCAGCGCCGAATCGATCAACGCAGCCCTGCAAGCCGCATTTGCCGACACCAATGCCGCCGGGATTATCCTCAAGATCAATTCGCCGGGTGGCTCGCCGGTACAGGCCGGCATGATCAATGACGAGATCCGGCGCCTGCGGACGCTTTATCCCGCCAAGCCGTTCTACGTGGTGGTGGAGGAGATCTGCGCCTCGGGCGGCTATTACGTGGCGGCGGCGGCCGACAAGATTTTTGTCGACAAGGCTAGCATTGTCGGCTCGATCGGCGTGCTGATGGACGGCTTTGGCTTCACCGGGCTCATGGACAAGCTGGGCGTCGAGCGCCGGCTTTATACCTCCGGCGCCAACAAGGGCATGCTCGACCCGTTCTCGCCGCAGGTGCCGAGGCAGAAGCAATACGCCGAAACCATGCTCAAGCAGATCCACCAGCAGTTCATCGACGTGGTCAAGGAAGGCCGAGGCGACCGCCTGAAGGACGATCCGGACCTGTTCTCCGGCTTGTTCTGGTCCGGCGAGCGCAGCGTGGAGCTGGGCTTGGCCGACGGCCTGGGCAACGCGGACTACGTGGCGCGGGATCTCTTCAAGGCCGAGGACATCGTCGACTACACCGTCAAGGAGAATATTGCGGAGCGGGTAGCCAAGCGTTTCGGCGCGGCGATGGGCACGGCGGCGATGAAGACCATGCTGTTCGGCACGCGCGTGCAGGCCATGCATTAAGTTGGCCAAGCTGGGCACGGAGTAAAAAAATGGGGCGAAAGCGCCCCATTTTTCGTTTGTTGCTTCGTTGCCCGACCGTCGCTCAGGCTGCCAGCAAGGAGAAAATGGCCGGGCGCTTGTTCAGTGCCAGCCGCTCCGGGCGCCAATCGGAGATGGGCAGCGTGACGATCGTCTCGCTTGGCAAGGTCAGGTCTACCGCGATCGACAGCAGGCTGGTGCCTGCGCAATGCTGGCGCATGGCTTCCAGCAAGGGGCCATTGCGGTACGGCGTCTCGATCCAGACCTGGGTCTGGCGTGCCTTGCGCGATAGCTGCTCCAGTTCGCGCAGGCGCTTGGCGCGCTCGCCGGCATCCACCGGCAGGTAGCCGTTGAAAGCAAAGCTTTGGCCATTGAGGCCGGACGCCATCACGGCCAGCAGAATCGAGCTCGGGCCCACCAGCGGGCGCACGCGCACGCCCTTGGTGTGAGCCAGGCGCACCAGGTTGGCGCCGGGATCGGCCACGGCCGGTACGCCCGCTTCCGACAGCAGGCCGCCGTCGCGCCCTTCGCGGATTGGTGCCAGCAGTGCGGCCAGTTCGCCTTCTCGCGTATTGACGTTGAGCTCGCGGATTTCGATCTGCTGGATTGGCTTGGCCAGCGGGCAGGTTTCGCTGAGCTTCTTCAGGAAGGCGCGTGCCGTCTTGGCATTTTCCGCCACCAGGTAGTCCAGGCTGGCCGTGATTTGCTGCACGCCAGCCGGAATGACATCCGCGAGCGGGTCGAACTCGTCGCGTTTGCCCAAGGTGTTGGGGATCAGGTACAGGGTGCCGCTCATGCTTGGATTCTCATTTGTCTTCTGTGGCTTGGCGCAGGTTGGGCGAAGCCCTTAATCCTGGAAGAAAGGGTAGCCGGCCTGGCGCAGCATATTGGTCAGCGCGATCAGGGGCAGGCCTACCAGCGCGGTGGGATCGTCGGATTCCATATGCGAGAGCAGGGCGATGCCCAATCCTTCGGATTTGGCGCTGCCCGCGACATCATAAGGGCGCTCGATGCGCAGGTAGGCATCCAGTTCCTGGTCGGGAAGGTCGCGGAAAGTCGCGCGCGTCTGGACATCCGCCAATTGAGCCTCGCCGTTACGGCTGTCAAGCAAGCACAACGCCGAGTGAAAAGTGACGGTGCGGCCGCGCATCCATTGCAATTGCGCCAGGGCCTTCTCGTGGGATCCGGGCTTGCCGATCTGCCTGCCGTCCAGCGTGGCGACCTGGTCAGAGCCGATGACCAGGGTGCCTGGATGCCGCTCGGCAATGGCCTGTGCCTTGGCGTGGGAGAGCCGCAGCGCGGTGGCCTCGGGGCTTTCGCCGGGCTGCGGGGTTTCGTCGATGTCGGGAATCGCCACCTCGAAAGGAATGCGCAGGCGTTCCAGCAGTTCGCGGCGATAACGTGAGCTGGAACCCAGGATCAGGGTGGGGCGGGAAGTTTGCGACATAAGTAATTGAGCGAAAAGGGAAAGCGGCGAATGACCGTCTTCCAAAATTTTGACCGCGGCAGCAGAATCGACGTATAATCTCGCGTTTAGCCAAGCAAGTCCGGCGCAATACCGTGTTTTTCCCGGTGTTGTGTAGCTTCCGAGTCACGTTTCGACGGTGCGTATACAGGTATATGCCAGGTATACGTAAAAATGCGTCGAAGCCGCGATCCTCCGGGAGGCCTCCCGGCATGACGGCACGATAAGACATGACCCAGCCGATTGACCTGCGCGCGCTCGATCTCTTTGCGTTTTGCCGCGCTGGCGACGACGCCACCGGCGAGGTTGCTGCTCGCGATTTGCCGCGCATCATAGCCGAGACTGCGGCGCAAGCGCCAGCATCGGCGCCGGATGAGGTGTTCAGCTACGCGCTTTCCGGCTTTGTCGAGGAAGAGGCGAGCGAGCCCGGCAAGCCCGCGGTGGAGCGCCTGTTCGTCGACCTGGCCGTGAATGGCCGGGTCTGGCTGGATTGCCAGCGCTGCCTGCGGGTCTACGAGCAGCCGATCGCCACGGACATGTGTTTCGAGGTGGTCGCCAGCGAGGCGGATGCCGATGCGGCGCCCATGGACGACGACGAGCTCGATGTCATTGTTGGCTCCAAGCGCTTCGACCTGCTGACGCTGATTGAAGATGAAGTGCTGCTGGCTTTGCCGGTGGCGCCCAAGCATGACGTTTGCCCCACGGTGCACGAAAGTCTCGTGACCGGGGTGGACGGACAGGCGGAACCTGAACCAGAGGTTCTGCCGGAAGAAGAAAAACGGCCTTCGCCCTTTGCGGCGCTGGCCGGCCTGAAAACGAAGCACTGAAGCCGGTTCGCCGGCATCTGGCAACGTTCCAAGGCACCAGGATCAGCATCCGGCCGGGCCCGGCTACGCCTCGTGCGGGATGCGTGTGTTACCATTGAAAAATTCTCGAAGGAGTCATCATGGCAGTTCAACAGAACAAGAAGTCGCCCTCCAAGCGCGGCATGCATCGCTCGCACGACCACCTGACCACGGCAGCGCTGGCAGTGGAGCCGACCACGGGCGAAACCCACCTGCGTCACCACGTGAGCCCGAACGGCTACTATCGTGGCCGCAAGGTCATCAAGACCAAGAACGACTGACAGATCGTTCGGCGTGACTTTGCGTCTCGTACGCGCACGTTGGTAGGTCAAAAACAAAAAAGCGGCAAAATCGTTGCCGCTTTTTTGTTGCGCGCTCGCAGCGCAAACCGTAGCGCAGGCTTCCATCGGGCCGATTTGCGCCGCCGGCTCAGGCTGAGTGCATGGCTAGATGCCGTGCGCGGCGGCGAGGGCGGCGCCAGATCTCGCCGTGGAGCGCTCCGGGAGTGCCGTCGGGTTGCCACCGGCTGGTCAGGGTCATGCCTGCCCGGCTCGGGAGCCAGGATTTCAAGTCACGCCGACCAGCGCTTCTGCACCAGGAAACAATGACGATCAAACTAGCTATCGACTGCATGGGTGGCGATCACGGTGTCTCCGTGACCGTACCGGCGGCGATCAGTTTTCTCTCCAGCCATAGCGACGCCGAAGTGGTGCTGGTCGGCTTGCGGGACAGCATCGAGCCGCAGCTCAAGAAGCTGCACGCGCTCGACCATCCGCGCGTACGCATTGTCACCGCGTCCGAAGTCATCACCATGGATGACCCCGTTGAAGTGGCGCTGCGCAGGAAGAAGGATTCCTCGATGCGCGTGGCGGTAACCCAGGTGAAGGAGGGGCTGGCTGGCGCGTGCATCTCCGCAGGCAATACCGGTGCCCTGATGGCGGTGTCGCGCTATGTGCTGAAAACGCTCGAAGGCATCGAGCGGCCGGCTATCGCTACCACCATTCCCAACGAGCAGGGCTGGGGTACCACGGTGCTCGACCTCGGCGCCAATGCCGACTGCGAGCCCGAGCACCTGCTGCAGTTCGCGCGCATGGCGGAGGCCATGGTCGCCGTGGTGGATCACAAGGCACGCCCGAGCGTCGGCCTGCTCAACATCGGCGAGGAAGTGATCAAGGGCAACGATGTGGTGAAGCGCGCGGGTGAGCTGCTGCGTGCTTCGGAACTCAACTTCTACGGCAACGTGGAAGGCAACGACATCTTCAAGGGCACTACCGATATCGTGGTGTGCGATGGCTTTGTCGGCAACGTCGCGCTAAAGAGCAGCGAAGGGCTGGCCAAGATGATCGCCAACATGATCAAGGAAGAATTCACGCGTTCGTGGTTTACCAAGCTGCTGGCGGTCCTGGCTTTGCCGGTACTCAAGCGATTGTCCCGGCGCCTGGACCCGGCGCGCTACAACGGCGCTTCCCTGCTCGGCCTGCGCGGGCTGGTCGTCAAAAGTCATGGGTCCGCCGACGCGCACGCTTTTGAGTGGGCTATCAAACGCGGGTATGATGCGGCCAGGAATGGTGTGATCGAACGCACCATTCAGGCCTTCGCCAACAAGTCAGGTAACAGCACTCCGGYTACCGGCCCGCAGTCAGGCGCCGAGGATTCCAGTCCAAGCCCGCACGCCGCCTGAGGTCTTGATGTAGATGCCGCGGGCGACGACCCGTGGCCAGACGATCGATCCGACATTACATGACAAGCTACGCAAAAATCATCGGGACCGGGAGCTATTTGCCTCCGCGGCGCGTCACTAACCAAGATATCGCGGCGCAACTGGCTGAGAAGGGCATCGAGACCAGCGACGAATGGATCTTTTCGCGCAGTGGTATCTCGGCCCGCCATTGGGCCGAGCCGGATGTCACCAGCAGCGACCTCGCCGTCAAGGCGGCGGAGCGCGCGCTGGAGGCTGCCGGCATCGATCGCCAGAGCATCGACCTGATCATCGTTGCCACTTCCACGCCCGATTTCGTCTTCCCCAGCACCGCCTGCCTGGTGCAGCAGAAGCTTGGCATCACCAACAACTGCGCGGCGTTCGACCTGCAGGCCGTGTGCTCCGGCTTTGTCTATGCGCTGGCCACCGCCGAGAAATTCATCCGCAGCGGTTCACACCGCAATGCGCTGGTGATTGGCTCGGAAGTGTTTTCCCGCATCCTGGATTTCAACGACCGCACCACCTGCGTGCTGTTCGGCGACGGTGCCGGCGCAGTCGTGCTGTCGGCCTCCGAGGAGCCCGGCATCTTGTCGTCGGCGATGCACTCCGACGGCAGCCATGTGGATATCCTGTGCGTGCCGGGCAACGTCTCGGGCGGCAATATCACTGGCAACCCCTTCTTGCACATGGATGGCCAGGCTGTGTTCAAACTGGCGGTCACCGTGCTCGACAAGGTAGCGCGCGAAGCACTCGCGGGCGCGCAGTTCCCGGCGGAAAAGGTCGACTGGCTGATTCCGCACCAGGCCAATATCCGCATTATGCAAAGCACGGCCAAAAAGCTTGGCCTGCCCGCCGAGCGCATGGTAGCTACGGTGCATGAGCACGGCAACACCTCGGCTGCCTCGATCCCGCTGGCGCTCGACGTAGCGGTGCGCGATGGCCGCATCGGTGCGGGGCATCACGTGCTGATGGAAGGCGTGGGCGGCGGATTCACCTGGGGCGCGGTACTGCTGCGCATGTAATATTCGGGCCGGCGCGGCGGTGTCATGCCGCTGCACCGACCTGGCGCTATTCATCTTTACGATTCGATTGCGATGAAATTCTCCTTTGTATTCCCAGGGCAAGGCTCGCAGGCAGTTGGCATGCTCAACGCCTTTGCCGGCAATGCGGTAGTCCGCGCCACGCTGGATGAGGCATCCGCCGCACTTGGGCAGGATCTGGGCCGACTGATCGCCGAAGGCCCGGCCGAGGACCTGAACCTCACCACCAACACGCAACCGGTGATGCTGACCGCCGCGGTGGCCATCTACCGCGCCTGGCTCGACGCCGGCGGCCCGGCTCCGGCCGTGGTGGCGGGGCACAGCCTGGGTGAATATTCCGCGCTGGTGGCAGCCGGCGTGATCCCCTTCGCTGACGCGGTGCCGCTGGTGCGCTTCCGCGCACAAGCCATGCAGGAGGCCGTGCCGGTTGGCGAGGGCGGCATGGCGGCCATCCTGGGCCTGTCCGACGACGACGTGCGCGCCGCTTGCGCTGAAGCCTCGGCGACCGGTGCCGGCGTGGTGGAGGCCGTGAACTTCAACGCCCCGTTACAGGTGGTGATCGCCGGCAACAAGGGTGCCGTGGAGAAGGCCTGCGAATTGGCCAAGGCACGCGGCGCCAAGCGCGCGCTGCCGCTGCCGGTGTCGGCGCCGTTCCACTCGTCGCTGCTCAAGCCCGCATCGGACCGCCTGCGCGAGCGCATGGCCGGCATGGTGTTCTCTGCGCCGTCGATTCCGCTGGTGAACAACGTCGATGTGGCCATCGTCAATGATCCGCAAGCCATCAAGGACGCGCTGGTCCGCCAGGCCGCAGCCCCGGTGCGCTGGGTCGAGTGCGTGCAGAAGATCGCTGCCGAAGGCGTGACCCATGTGATCGAGTGCGGCCCCGGCAAGGTGCTGGCCGGCATGACCAAGCGCATCGACGGCAGCCTGGTGGGCGGGGCGATCTTCGATCCGGCCTCGCTRCAGGACACGCTGGCGCTGCTGAAGTAAACAAGGACCAACGCAATGACAAAATTTCTGGAAAACCAGGTCGCGCTGGTAACCGGCGCATCGCGCGGCATTGGCCGCGCCATCGCACTGGAACTGGCCGCCCAGGGCGCCACCGTGGTGGGTACCGCCACCAGCGAGGCAGGTGCAGCTGCCATCAGCGAGTACCTGGCGGCAGCCGGCGGCAAGGGCCGCGGCGCTGTGCTCAACGTCAATGATGCAGCGGCGTCGGAAGCGCTGATCGACGAACTGGTCAAGGCACATGGCAGCCTGGGCGTGCTGGTGAACAATGCCGGCATTACCCAGGACCAGCTTGCCATGCGCATGAAGGACGAGGACTGGGGCGCGGTGATCGAGACCAATATGACGGCGGTGTTCCGCCTGTCGCGCGCCGTGCTGCGCCCGATGATGAAGGCCCGCGGTGGCCGTATCATCAACATCACCTCGGTGGTCGGCTCGACCGGCAACCCGGGCCAGATGAACTACGCAGCGGCCAAGGCCGGCGTGGAAGGCATGAGCCGCGCGCTCGCGCGCGAGATCGGCAGCCGCAACGTCACCGTCAATTGTGTGGCGCCGGGCTTCATCGATACCGACATGACCAAGGTTCTGTCGGAAGAGCAGCATGCGGCACTGAAGACGCAGATCCCGTTGGGCCGGCTCGGCCAGCCGGAGGACATCGCGCACGCGGTGGCCTTCCTGGCAGGTCCGCAGGCGGCCTACATCACTGGTACAACGCTCCATGTGAATGGTGGCATGTACATGAATTGATCACCTTGTGCGGTGGCTGGATTCGAGGGAGAAGCCGGCAGAAGCTGTACGAAGTGGTTATTTTTAAAACTGATCGGGCGCAGTTCTTGCAATAGATGGCGGGGGGCATTTTTATGGCCCAAACCTGCTAAAATGCGCCCACTTTTTGTCGAACTTCCCTGGAGGGTTACATGGACAATATCGAACAACGCGTCAAGAAAATCGTGGCAGAGCAACTCGGCGTGGCCGAGGCAGACATCAAGACCGAATCGTCGTTTGTGAACGACCTGGGCGCTGACTCGCTCGACACGGTTGAACTGGTGATGGCGTTGGAAGATGAATTCGGCATGGAAATTCCTGATGAGGAAGCCGAGAAGATCACGACCGTGCAACAGGCAATCGATTACGCCACTGCACACGTCAAGGCTTAAGCCTGTCGTATCTGAATTCCGAGCCACAGAAGGCAGGCGCGTGGGCCCATGGGTCCGCTGCGTTGTTTTCTGTGGCTTTCGTCTGTTCGAAGAAGCACAATTGGATGCGTTGCGCCGGTGTCGGTGCAGCCAGTTGCTGGCCGTTGGCCGGCATCGATTCCCAATCCGGTTTTGCTTCACGTACCCGTAGGAAATCATAGTGAGCCGTCGTCGCGTCGTCGTCACTGGGCTTGGCCTTGTGTCTCCGGTCGGAAACACGGTTGCCGAAGGCTGGGCCAACCTGGTTGCCGGCAAGTCTGGCATTGCCACCGTCACCAAATTCGATCATTCCGCGCTTGCCGTGCACTTTGCTGGCGAGGTCAAGGGGTTCAACGCCGAGGACTACATCCCGGCCAAGGAAGCCCGCCATATGGATACCTTTATCCACTATGGCATTGCAGCGGGTTCGCAGGCGCTGAAGGATAGCGGCTACGAAGTGACCGAAGCCAATGCCGATCGCATTGGCGTGCTGGTCGGATCGGGCATCGGCGGCCTGCCGATGATCGAGGATACCCACGCGGAGCTGACCAATCGCGGCCCGCGCCGGATCTCCCCGTTCTTCGTGCCTGGCTCGATCATCAACATGATCTCGGGCCACCTGTCCATCATCCATGGACTCAAGGGCCCCAACCTGGCCGCGGTCACGGCTTGCACCACCGGCCTGCACAGCATTGGCCTGGCAGCCCGCCTGATCCAGGCGGGGGACGCCGACGTGATGCTGGCCGGTGGCGCTGAATCCACCGTCTCGCCGCTGGGCATCGGCGGTTTCGCCGCTGCGCGTGCGCTGTCGACCCGTAACGATGACCCCGCAGCCGCCTCCCGCCCCTGGGACAAGGATCGCGATGGCTTCGTGCTGGGCGAGGGCGCCGGTGTGGTCATGCTCGAGGAGTACGAGTCGGCCAAGGCGCGTGGCGCCAGGATCTATGCGGAGCTGATCGGCTTCGGCATGAGCGGCGATGCTTACCACATGACCGCGCCCAATATGGACGGCCCCCGCCGCTGCATGGCCAACGCCCTCAGGGATGCTGGCATCAATGCGGACGAAGTCGGCTACCTGAATGCGCACGGCACCTCGACTCCGCTTGGTGACAAGAACGAGACCGAAGCGATCAAGCTGGCCTTCGGCGATCACGCCTACAAGCTGGCTGTCAACTCGACCAAGTCGATGACCGGCCACTTGCTGGGTGGCGCGGGCGGGCTTGAGTCGGTCTTTACCGTGCTGGCGCTGCACCACCAGGTGTCGCCTCCGACCATCAACATCTTCAACCAGGATCCCGAGTGCGACCTGGATTACGTGGCCAATACGGCACGTGACCTGAAGATGGACGTGGCGGTGAAAAACAACTTCGGCTTCGGCGGTACCAACGGCACGCTTGTCTTCCGTCGCGCCTGAACCCGGCGGCCGCCGGGTGGCTTCCCCTTTGCGTTCCAGGGTTCATCCCTTGCGGTGGGCCCTGGCGCTGTTCCTGGCTTGCGAGCTGGCAACGTTCGCGTTGCTGGCCCGGCAAGGCGTGCAGGAACTGGGGCGCTCGGCGCAAAGCTGGGATCTAACGCAGTGGCTGTTGGTAGGCGGCCTGGCCGGGCTGTGCGGCTGGCTGGCCTGCCATTGGCCCAAGCTCTGGCACGGCGCCGCCTGTACCTACGGCGGCCTTGCGCCAGGGCGGGACCGTACCGGCCGGCCTGGCATCCTGGTCGACATGCCGGGCGGCAGCCGCGCGATAGCGAGGGTGGAATCCAGCTGGGAACTAGGCGAGCTGGCGCTCGTGCTGGCCCTGGAGCCGGTGGCCGGACGGCCACCACGTGTGCTGGTGGTCAATCGCGCATTTGCCGGTGCCGGCGCTTTGCGCGCCCTGAGGCGCACGATTCGGGTTGCGCGCCGCGAAGGCCCGGTGGCCGGCGAGGCCGGCTGATGCGCGGCAATTTCAACCATTCTTCACAATATGCGTTGCAACGCACTGACCGTGCGGCCCGCAACGTAGGTAAAATACAACGTTTGTCGTGAAGACGATACCAAGAGATACACTGCAGGTGAAATATTCGTGAGCGAACGCGAAGCCGATCAGCTCCTCGTTGAACGCGTCCAGCAGGGCGATAAGCGGGCCTTTGAATTGTTGGTGGTGAAGTACCACCGCAAGATCATCAGGCTCATTTCGCGTTTGGTGCGGGATTCCGCGGAAGTGGAGGATGTGGCACAAGACGCCTTCATCAAGGCGTATCGTGCATTGCCGCAATTTCGCGGCGAGTCGGCGTTCTACACCTGGTTGTACCGGATCGCGGTGAACACGGCGAAGAACTACCTGGCGACCCAGGGACGCCGGCCGGAAGCCTCCAGTGATATCGATGCCGAAGAGGCTGAAACTTTTGCGGACGGTGAGCAACTAAGAGATATCAATACACCGGAGTCGATGCTTCATACCCGCCAGGTGGCCGAGACGGTCAACCGCGCGATGGAAGCACTGCCCGAGGAATTGCGCACCGCCATCACCCTTCGCGAGATCGAGGGCCTCAGTTATGAGGAGATCGCGGAAGCCATGGGTTGCCCGATCGGCACGGTCCGGTCACGCATCTTCCGGGCGCGCGAGGCGATTGCCGATAAATTGCGCCCGCTGCTGGGAACAGCAGAGGGCAAGCGGTGGTAGCAGGTAGTGATACTTGGTGGTAAGCAGTAAATAAAATGTCGTGCGGCCAGCGTTGCAGCCTATTCCTGCATCGAAAAACGACAAAGCAGTAGACGGGATTGTCGGTTGTTCAATGGTTTTTCTAGGGGTGGGAAATGGGTCAGGCTCATAAGCAGTCGGTTCATGAAGTGGAAGCAGCGGAGCAAATCTCCGTGCTGATGGATGGCGAGCTGGCGCCGCACGAAGTAAACGCAGTGCTGGATCTCGCGAAAAGCGAGGCAGGCATGGCGAGTTGGGCCTCTTATCAATTGATTGGCGATGCCCTGCGTTCGGAAGAACTGACGCATGCCGGCTCGACCGATGATTTTCTTTCCCGGTTTTCCACTCGTCTGGACAGTGAGCCGCATGTGCTGGTGCCTGCCGTCGCCAAGGCGTCGTCGGCTCATCGCCTGCTGTTCAAGCCGTCGTGGGTGCGCCGCGTCATGCCAAGCACCGCGATTGCCGCCGCAGTGGCCGCCGTCAGCTGGGTGGCCGTGCCGCAAATGCGCGGCGCCGCCGACCTCGGCACGCCGGATGCGGTAGTGGCGCGTGTCGAGCAACCTGCAGCGCCCAAGGCTGGCGGCATCGTGACTGTCTCCGCCGATAACGCGCAGATGATCCGCGATCCCCGTCTGGATGAATATCTCCGCGCTCACCGCGTCTCGGTTGCCACCGATGCGGTAGTGCCGACCATGCGCCAAGTGGCTAACAGCGCAAACTTCTCTCAGGACAATTCGCAGGAATAATGCCGGACATGCATAAAGGATGGTCGCCCGCCAACGTAGCGGGCGCACACAGAATTAGGGCCCTTCGCAGGTCCTTTTTTCTGGCCTTGTGTCTGACTGCGGCTGCGGCAACTGCGCAGCCGCCGGACAATACGCTGGCCCGTCGCGACGCAACGGCCTGGCTCAACAAGATCCATCGCGCGGCCCAGCGCGAGAATTATGTCGGTACGCTGATTTATCAGCGTGGCAGCGTGATGCATGCATCACGTATCCAGCACTACAGTGATCTCGTCAACAACGAGTATGAACGGCTTGAGACCCTCGACGGCAAGCCGCGCGAGGTGCTGCGCCAGAACGACATCGTCCACAGCCTGATTCCCGAGGCCAAGCTGGTGGTGGTGGAGAAGCAGGAGGCCAAGGATCGTTTCCCGGCGCTGCTGGCCACCAACAAGAGCGATGTGCTCGATATCTACGATATGCGCAAGCTTCCGGGCGAGCGCGTGGCCGGTGTCGAGTGCGAGGTCTTTTCGCTCGAGCCGCATGACGCAGCGCGCTACGCCGTGCGGCTGTGGGCGGAGAAGAATTCCGGCTTGCTGATGCGTGCACAGACCCTGGGCGAGGCCGGCAAGGTGCTGGAACAGGTTGCTTTCTCGCAAGTCGATATTGGCGTGCCATCGGAAAAGCAGCGCATTCTCACGGCCATCAAGAACTCCGGCTCCTGGACTCACTATGAAGTGACCAACCATCCGGCCAATATTGCCGATGAAGGCTGGAGCATCGCGGTTCCGGTCAAGGGGTTCCTGAAGATCCGTGAGGTTCGCCGCCCGCTGGGAGAACTGCGCGCACCGCAGGCCAACCCGCGCGGCAATGTCTTCGAAGTGCTCCAGATCGTCTACAGCGATGGCTTGACCGGCCTGTCGGTGTTTATCGAGCCGGTTTCCGAGCAGCGCGTGCGCCGCGAAGGCGTCGCCTCGCTGGGTGCCACGCAGGTCGTGGTACGCCGCGTAGCCGATTTCTGGATCACCGTGGTGGGTGAAGTCCCGCCGGCCACAGTGAGGCAGTTTGCCTCGGCGGTAGAATACAAACCACCGAAGGCTCACTAGGCCGGATCGCGGCGTCGCCGCGGGCGTGAACATCGCCTGCGGGCCGCCGCCGATCGGCAACCCTGCTGCCTGTGCTTTCTTCCTCTTTTCGCTGATTTCCCGGGAGTCGACGATGTCACCAAGATCTCCAGCCTTGGCTCGGACCGTGCTCATGGCTGCCATTCTCGCCTTTGCACCCTTTGCCGCTGAGCTGAGTCACGCCCAGGCCGCCGCGCCGTCCTATAACCTGCCCGACTTCACCGAACTGGTGGAGAAGGCCGGTCCGGCTGTCGTGAACATCCGCACCACCGAGCGCGTGCGCGCGCGCGGCACGCCGGGGGGGACGGAAGATGACGAAATGGCAGAGTTCTTCCGCCGTTTCTTTGGCGTGCCCATGCCAGGTGCACCCACGCCGCCGGGTGCCCCGCGCCGTGGCCAGCCGCCGCAAGGCGAGGAGCAGAGTCGTGGCGTGGGATCGGGTTTCGTCATTAGCCAGGATGGCTATGTGATGACCAATGCCCACGTGGTTGCCGATGCGGAAACCATCTACGTCACGCTGCCCGACAAGCGTGAATTCAAGGCCAAGCTGATCGGCTCGGACAAGCGCACCGATGTCGCCTTGCTCAAGGTCGACGCGACCGGCCTGCCAAAGCTGACGCTCGGCGATTCGGACAAGGTTCGCGCTGGCGAATGGGTGCTGGCCATCGGTTCTCCCTTTGGCCTCGATAACACCGTGACCGCAGGCATCGTCTCCGCCAAGGGGCGCGATACCGGTGACTACCTGCCGTTCATCCAGACCGATGTGGCGGTCAACCCTGGCAATTCCGGCGGTCCGCTGATCAACCTGCGTGGCGAGGTGATCGGCATCAACTCGCAGATCTACAGCCGCAGCGGCGGCTATATGGGTATTTCCTTCGCCATCCCGATCGACGAAGCCTTGCGGGTCACCGAGCAGCTCAAGGCAACCGGCAAGGTCACGCGCGGACGCATCGCGGTGGCAATCGGGGATGTGACCAAGGAAGTTGCCGATTCTCTCGGCCTGGGCCGTGCCCGGGGCGCACTGGTCGGCAGCGTCGAGCCCGGTGGCCCTGCCGAGAAGGCGGGGATCGAGGCCGGTGACATCATCCTCAAGTTCAACGGCCGCGACATCGAGAAGGCGTCGGATCTGCCGCGCATGGTTGGCGACATCAAGCCGGGCACGCGTGTTCCGCTGCAGCTCTGGCGCAAGGGCGCGACGCGCGAGGTGTCCATCACCGTGGCCGAGCTGGATGCGGATGCGAAGGTGAAGGCCCGCGGCACTGGCCCGCGCGACGATAACGCCCCGCCGGCGGCCAAGCCCAATGCGCTTGGATTGATCGTCAATGAGATTCCCGACGCAAAGCTCAAGGAGCTCAAGATCAAGTCGGGGGTCGAGGTCGAGCAGGCGGATGGTCCGGCGATGCGCGCCGGCATTCGGCAGGGCGACATCATCCTGCGGTTGGGCGACAGCGATGTGACCAGCCCAAAGCAGTTCAACGAACTGGTCAAGGCACTCGACAAAGCCAAGATCGCCGCGGTGTTCGTGCGCCGCGGGGATGCCACCCAGGTGCTGACCCTGCGGCCAGGCACGATGTCCTCGCGCTGACCGGCGCTGCCATCATGGCCGATCTCACACTGTATGGCAGGAGCTACTGCCATCTGTGCGAGGACATGAAAATCGCGCTGGAGCCGCTCCGGCGCGATTTTTCCTTTGTCCTGCACGAGGTGGACGTGGATGCCGATCCGGCGGCCATGGCCCGTTTCGACGAGCTGGTGCCCGTGCTGATGGCCAGTTCTCCGGCCACCCCGGACGCGGAGCTTTGTCATTACTTTCTTGACGAAAAGCGGGTGAGGGCGTGGTTGGCCGCACATGCGGGGCCGCGGGCGCGCGAACGGGTGGGCCATGGGGCGCTAGATGGCGCATAAGTGCGCCCGGCGAAGCCTGGTTTGGCTGCGGGGCTAGCGTCGTGGTCCATTTCGCAATACGGAAGTCCTTGAAAATACGGTAAAATCGCAGTTTGGCGCAAAGTCTGCGTCACCAACCTGCGGCCGGGATCGGCGTGCGCCCCGCAGGGCGCCAGTTCCAGGCCGTTCATAATTGCTGCGCCGCCCGGCGTGCCCACGCGGGCACTTCGTGGCCTGAAACGGCGCACCCCTGAGCATCAGATGGACCATATCCGCAATTTCTCGATCATCGCCCACATCGACCACGGTAAATCGACCCTGGCCGACCGCATCATCCAACTTTGCGGAGGCCTGTCCGATCGCGAGATGGAAGCGCAGGTGCTTGACTCGATGGACATCGAGAAGGAGCGCGGCATTACCATCAAGGCGCAGACCGCCGCGCTGAGCTACAAGGCGCGTGACGGCAAGATCTACAACCTCAACCTCATCGACACCCCGGGACACGTCGACTTCAGCTATGAAGTGAGCCGCTCGTTGTCCGCCTGCGAAGGCGCGCTGCTGGTGGTCGATGCATCGCAGGGCGTGGAAGCGCAGACCGTCGCCAACTGCTACACCGCGATCGAGCTCGGTGTGGAAGTGGTGCCGGTATTGAACAAGATCGATCTGCCGKCGGCCGATCCCGAAAACGCGATCCGCGAGATCGAGGAAGTGATCGGCATCGACGCGCATGACGCCACGCCTTGCTCGGCCAAGACCGGCCTCGGCGTGCAGGACGTCATTGAGGCGATGATCGCACGCGTGCCGCCGCCCAAGGGCGATCCCGCCGCCCCGCTGCAGGCCCTGATCATCGACTCGTGGTTCGACAACTACGTGGGCGTGGTGATGCTGGTGCGCGTGGTCAACGGCACCCTCAAGCCCAAGGACAAGGTCCTGCTGATGGCCACGGGCTCGCAGCACCTGGTCGAACAGGTCGGCGTGTTCTCGCCCAAGTCGCTGCCGCGCGAGTCGCTGCAGGCAGGGCAGGTGGGCTTCGTGATCGCCGGCATCAAGGAACTGAAGGCCGCCAAGGTGGGTGACACCATCACCACCATGGCGCGCAAGGCAGCCGAGCCGCTGCCTGGGTTCAAGGAAGTCAAACCGCAGGTGTTCGCCGGCCTGTACCCGGTGGAAGCCAACCAGTACGAAGCGCTGCGCGAATCGCTGGAAAAGCTCAAGCTCAACGACGCGTCATTGCAGTACGAGCCCGAGGTGTCGCAGGCGCTTGGCTTCGGCTTCCGTTGCGGCTTCCTGGGCCTGCTGCACATGGAGATCGTGCAGGAGCGCCTGGAACGCGAATTCGACATGGACCTCATCACCACCGCACCGACGGTGGTGTACGAGGTCGACATGCGCGACAAGACCAAGCTGATCGTGGAGAACCCGGCCAAGATGCCGGACCCGAGCCGCATCGAGAACATCCTCGAGCCCATCGTCACGGTCAACCTGTACATGCCGCAGGCCTACGTCGGCTCGGTGATCACGCTGTGCACGCAGAAGCGCGGCACGCAGATCAACATGAGCTATCACGGCAAGCAGGTGCAGCTTACGTATGAGATTCCGATGGCGGAAATCGTCATGGATTTCTTCGACCGGCTGAAGTCCGTGTCGCGCGGCTACGCCTCGATGGACTATGAGTTCAAGGAGTATCGCGCTGCCGACGTGGTCAAGGTGGACATCCTGATCAACGGCGACAAGGTCGATGCCTTGTCCGTGATCGTGCACCGTTCCAACTCGCAGTACCGTGGCCGCGAAGTCGTGTCCAAGATGCGCGAGATCATCCCGCGCCAGATGTACGACGTAGCCATCCAGGCCACCATCGGCGTCAACATCATCGCGCGCGAGAACGTTAAGGCGCTGCGCAAGAACGTGCTTGCCAAGTGCTACGGCGGCGATATCTCGCGCAAGAAGAAGCTGCTGGAGAAGCAGAAGGCGGGCAAGAAGCGCATGAAGCAAGTGGGTTCGGTCGAGATTCCCCAGGAGGCCTTCCTCGCGATCCTGCAGGTGGGCGACAAGTAAGCCGGCTGGCCCGCGCCGGCACTGCCGGCAGGCTTCTGGCAGTGGTTGACGCGGACTCTATCAAAACAACACGACGATCTAGCCGACATGAATTTTGCACTGATCCTTTTTGTGCTTGTGGTTATTACGGGCATTGCCTGGGTGGCCGACAAACTGGTGTTCGAGAAGCAGCGGCGGCTTTCCGCCCAGTCCGCGCTGGCCGAGTTCGATGCGCGCAAGGCTGATCTCCAGGGACGCTACGGCGTCGGCGAGATCGACACGTCGCGTAGCCGCCTCGCCGAGGAAAAGCTGCGCCAGCCTTGGTGGCTGGAGTATTCGGCAAGCTTCTTCCCGGTGATCCTGGCCGTGTTCGTGCTGCGCTCCTTCGTGGTCGAGCCGTTCAAGATCCCGTCCGGCTCGATGATCCCGACGCTGCTGATCGGTGACTTCATCCTGGTCAACAAGTACGACTACGGCATCAGGCTGCCGGTGGTGAACAAGAAGATCCTCTCGGTCGGCGACCCGAAGCGCGGCGACGTGATGGTGTTCCGCTACCCGAAGGATCAGTCCCTCGACTACATCAAGCGTGTGATCGGAGTGCCGGGCGATGTGGTGAGCTACCAGAACAAGCGCCTGACCATCAATGGCAAGGCCGCCGATTACAGCCCGCTGCCCGATTACCTGGATGAAGAGCGGCTTTCGTACTCGAAGCACTTCCGCGAGAAGCTGCCCGACGGCCCGGAGCACGGCATCCTCAACGACGCCGACCGGCCGCCGTTTGTCTCCGGCGCGGACCCCGATTTTCCGTTCCGCGAAAACTGCACTTACAATCAGCAAGGGCTGACCTGCAAGGTGCCGCAAGGTCACTATTTTGTGATGGGCGACAACCGCGACAACAGCCTGGATTCACGTTATTGGGGCTTCGTGCCTGATCAGAATATTGTCGGCCGGGCATTCCTGATCTGGATGAACCTCGGCAATATCGGACGCGTGGGGGCGTTCAAGTAAGCCTTCCGCGGCGCGAATAAATCACTCCAGTCAAGCGAGGGAAAGCGCAACATGGGTCAACAGGGTCAGAAAGGTCAGAAGGGCCAGGCTGGTCAAACGGCACTGGCAGAACAAGCAGAGCAATCGGATCAATCGCGCCGGGAGGTTGGTTCAAAGAGGGGGGGGGCGCGTCTGGCGGGGCGGTACAAGGTGCGCGGATTCTCCCTTGGCAGCTTGCTGATCGTCATCTTGATTGTCGGAGGCATCGTGATCCCGGCGGTCAGGGCGATCCCAAGCTTGCTGGAGTACTTTTCGGTCAAGCGCGCCATCAGTTATGCCAAGCAACAGGCATCCAACAAGCGCGAAGTGGCCGATTATTTCGCCAAGCAGGCACAGATTGACCGTATCACCGCTGTGCGCAGCGACGATCTGGACATTCGCGAGGACGACAACGGCACGATCCGCTCGGTGGGCTTTTCCTACCGTAACGAGGTGCCGTTATACGGCCCTCTGAGCCTTATGATTACCTATTCGGGAACGCAGTACTGACATGAACCTCGATGCCTTGCAGCAACGCCTCGGCTACCGCTTCAGCAAGCCAGAATTGCTGCAGCAGGCGCTGACGCACCGCAGCCACAGTGCCTTGCACAACGAGCGCCTGGAATTCCTGGGCGATTCGGTGCTGAACTGCGCCGTGGCCGATATGCTGTACGGCATGTTCAGCAAACTCGACGAAGGCGATCTCTCCCGCGTGCGCGCCAACCTGGTCAAGCAGCAGGCGCTGTATGAAATCGCCCAGATGCTGCAGTTGTCCGAGGCGCTGCGCCTGGGCGAGGGCGAACTGAAGAGCGGCGGTTTCCGCCGCCCTTCGATTCTTGCCGATGCGCTGGAAGCCATCGTCGGCGCCGTATTCCTCGATGCCGGCTTCGAAGGTGCGCGCACACTGATCCGCAAGCTCTACATCCCCATTCTCGAGCAGGTGGATCCGCGCACGCTGGGCAAGGATGCCAAGACGCTGTTGCAGGAGTACCTGCAAGGCCACAAGATAGCCCTGCCGCAATATAACGTGATCGCCACCCATGGCGCCGCGCATAATCAGCAGTTTGAAGTCGAGTGCACCGTGCCTAAACTGGAAGTGCGGGTGTTCGGTACCGGCGCGTCGCGCCGTGCCGCCGAGCAAGCCGCTGCCAAGCTGGCGCTCGACGAGGTGCAAAAGCTCGTGCCCCAGTTGCTCAAGCGCAGCCGGGCCGAGCGCACCGGCAAGACGCGCAAGCAGCCGGTGCCGCCCGATCCCCAGTTGTCTCTCAGGTTGAAGGAATGACCGAATCTACCAATCCGCAGCAAGACGCCGCGGGTACCCCAAGCGCAGCCTTTCGTTGCGGCACCGTGGCTATTGTCGGGCGTCCCAACGTCGGCAAGTCCACGCTGATGAACGCGCTGGTTGGCCAGAAGGTCAGCATTACCTCCCGCAAGGCGCAGACCACGCGCCACCGCATCGTTGGCATCCAGACCACCGGGGACGCCCAGTTCGTCTTCGTCGATACGCCGGGTTTCCAGACCCGCCATGCCAGCGCGCTGAACCGCTCGCTGAACCGTGCCGTCACCTCGACCCTGTCGTCGGTGGACCTGGTGCTGTTCGTGGTCGAGGCCGGCTACTACGGCGCCGACGACGAGAAGGTGCTGTCGCTGCTGCCCAAGAAAGTGCCGGTGCTGCTCGTCACCAACAAGCTGGATCGCCTTGGCGCGGACCGGGCTGAGGTGATGATGCCCTTCCTGGAAAAGATGGGGCACCAGTTCCAGTTCGCGGAAGTGGTGCCGATGTCGGCCAAGACGCACGATCACATCGAACGCCTGCTCGCCATCATCCGGCCTTACCTGCCGGAAGGCGAGCCGATGTACGACGCCGACTCCATGACCGATCGCAGCGAGCGCTTCATGGCCTCGGAGATCATCCGCGAGAAGGTGTTCCGCTGGACCGGCGACGAGTTGCCCTACACCAGCACGGTCATCATCGAGAAATTCGAGACCGAAGGCCGGCTGCGGCGCATCTTTGCCACCATCCTGGTCGAGCGTGACGGGCACAAGGCCATGATCATCGGCAACAAGGGCGCCAAGCTCAAGACCATTTCCACGGAAGCCCGCATCGACATGGAGAAGCTGTTCGACGGCAAGGTCTACCTGGAGATGTTCATCAAGGTCAAGAGCGGCTGGGCCGACAACGAAGCTGGATTGCGCGCCTACGGCTATGAGTGATAGAGCGGGCGGGCCTGCCCTGAAGGCCCGCCGCATTGACCCGGTAGTGGAAGAAGCCGCCGAACTGCTGGGCAGCCATGCCGTGCCTGGCATGGCAGTGGCGGAGCAACGCGCGATGATGGATCGCGCGTTGCGCATTGTGCCGGCGCGCACCGAGCTGCGCGTCGCCAACCAGCCCGGCTTCGTGCTGCACGCCTGGCCTTACCGCGAAACCAGCCTGATCCTCGACGTGTTCACGCGTGACCACGGGCGCGTCGCCATGGTGGCCAAGGGTGCCAAGCGGCCGCATTCGGCGCTGCGACCGGTACTCCAGCATTTCCAGCCGATTTCCCTCTCATGGAGCGGCCGCGGCGAGGTCAAGACGCTGACGCGCGCGGAGTGGGTTGGCGGCATGCTGCCGCTGGCAAGCGACGCGTTGCTCTCGGGTTTTTATCTCAACGAATTGCTGCTGCGCTTTTGCGCCCGCGAAGACGCCCACGTTACCCTGTTTCGCCAGTACATGGCCACGCTGACCCAGCTCTCGCACGGCGAGCCGGCCGGACTGGTGCTGCGCGGCTTCGAGCGTGTGCTGCTGCAGGAAACCGGCTTTGCGGTGGCTTTCGATGAGTGCGCCAATTCCGGCGAGGCGGTCGAGCCGGCGCTGGACTATGTCTACCAGCCCGAGCGGGGCGTGCGTCGCGCGCAGGCCAGCGATCCATCATCCTGGCCTGTGGTTTCGGGGCAGACGCTGCTCGACATGTCGCAGGACGACTATAGCCGTACACAAACTGTCACGCAAAGTCGCGCCCTGATGCGCTTCCTGCTGCATTATTATTTGCAAGGCGCGCCGCTGAAGACGCGCCAGATCTTGATCGACCTGCACTATCTCTGATTTATTTCTGAGCCTTTAGAGCCCACCCGCATGATCTTCCACGCGCATCCCGGCGTCATCGACCTTGGCGTCAATATCGACCACGTGGCCACGCTGCGCAATGCGCGCGGCACGGCCTATCCCGATCCGATCCAGGCAGCGCTGCAGGCCGAGCAGGCCGGCGCCGACCTGATCACGCTGCACCTGCGCGAAGACCGCCGTCATATCCGCGACGCCGACGTGCACGCGCTGCGCCCGCTGCTGGCCACGCGCATGAACCTGGAGTGCGCGATCACCCAGGAAATGCTCGACATCGCCTGCGGGATCCGTCCGCAGGATGTCTGCCTGGTGCCCGAGCGGCGCGAGGAAGTCACCACCGAAGGCGGCCTGGACGTAGCCGGGCGCTTCGAGCAGGTCAAGGCCGCCTGCCGCCAACTGGCCGACGCGGGCATTCGCGTCTCGCTGTTCATCGATGCGCAGGTCGAGCAGATCGAAGCCGCTGCCGCTTGCGGCGCGCCGGTGGTGGAACTGCACACCGGGCGCTACGCCGATGCGCATTCGGCCGAGGAGCAGGCCACCGAGCTGCGCCGCGTCGCCGAAGGCGTCGATGCCGGCGTGCGGCTTGGCCTGGTGGTCAACGCCGGCCACGGCCTGCACTACACCAATGTGCAGCCGGTGGCCGCGCTGCATGGCATCAAGGAACTGAATATCGGCCACGCCATCGTCGCGCATGCGGTCTTTGTCGGCTGGCAGAACGCCGTTCGCGAGATGAAGGCCATCATGGTCGCCGCGCGTCTGGGCACCACCTATCCGCGCCCGGACGCCGCAGCGTGATCTACGGCATCGGCACCGACATCATCCAGATCGATCGCGTGCAGGGCGTGATGGAGCGCACGCGCGGCCGGTTTGCCGAGAAGGTGCTCGGCCCGCAGGAACTCCAGAAATACCACGCCCGCAAGGCGCGCTCGGAAAAACGCGGGCTCGCTTTCCTGGCCACGCGTTTCGCTGCCAAGGAGGCCTTCTCCAAGGCGATCGGCCTGGGCATGCGCTGGCCGATGACCTGGCGCGCGATGGAGCTGCTGAACCTGCCCTCCGGCGAGCCGTATCCGCATTGCCACGGCGAGCTCGACGCCTGGCTGCGGGAGCGCGGCCTCGTGGTGCGGGTCAGTGTCAGCGACGAACACGATTATGCGGTCGCTTTTGCGATTGCCGAGCCGGGCGGCGGTGGCGTCAGCCCGCCGCTCGCCTCCCAGCCTAGTGAAGAATCCAAATGATCAAGAAGATTTCCGGTAAACGGCCGGGTCCGGTTGTACTCGATGTCAAAGGCAAGCAGCTCGATGCGGACGATATCCGCCGCATCTCTCACCCGCTGACCGGCGGCGTGATCCTGTTCGCGCGCAACTTCGAGTCGCGCGCGCAACTGCAGGCACTGACGCACGAAATCCGCACCGTGCGCGACGATGTGCTGATCTGCATCGATCACGAGGGTGGCCGGGTGCAGCGCGCCAAGACCGATGGCTTCACGCACCTGCCGGCGATGGCCCGGCTTGGCGCGTTGTGGGACCAGGACGTGCTGGCGGCAACCAAGGCGGCCGTTGCCTGCGGCTACGTGCTGGCGGCCGAGTTGCGCGCCTGCGATATCGACCTGAGCTTCACCCCCGTGCTCGATCTGGACTACGGGCTCAGCGCCGTGATCGGCGACCGTGCCTTCCACGCAGACCCGCGTGTGGTGACCATGCTCGCCAACCACCTGACCCACGGCCTGCTGCTTGCCGGCATGGCCAATTGCGGCAAGCACTTCCCGGGGCACGGCTTTGTGGCCGCGGACTCGCACGTGGCCGTGCCGGTGGACGAGCGCGGCCTCGACGAGATCCTCTCGCAGGATGCGCGCCCCTACGAGTGGATGGGGATGACGCTGTCGTCGGTGATGCCGGCGCACGTGATCTACCCCAAGGTCGACCCGCACCCGGCCGGCTTCTCGCGCTACTGGCTGCAGGACGTGCTGCGTACCCAGTTGGGCTTTGAGGGCGTGATCTTCAGCGATGACCTGAGCATGGAAGGGGCCAGCGTGGCAGGCACGGTGACCGAGGCCGCGCGTGCTGCCTTGGGCGCCGGATGCGACATGGTGCTGATCTGCAACCATCCGGAGCGGGCCGACCAGTTGCTGGATGAGCTCGATGTGCGTATCGGCAAGACCTCG
Organism: Cupriavidus sp. YAF13; assembly: GCF_052113425.1. Lineage (NCBI taxonomy): Bacteria > Pseudomonadati > Pseudomonadota > Betaproteobacteria > Burkholderiales > Burkholderiaceae > Cupriavidus > Cupriavidus sp. YAF13. Next base: position 325 of record NZ_JBFRDD010000076.1, on the reverse strand, counting down.
CAACGCCGTATCCGCCGACTGTTCGGGCGCCGCAAGCCGCTGGACTGGAACAAGCTGATGCAAGAGGCGGAGTACGCCGCCGCCATGGGCGTGCTCAAGCGCCACGGCCTGATAGCCTGACGCTGCATTCGCCGAGGGCCGGTAAGTCGCAGGGAAAAGAAAAGGGCAGCCGAAGCTGTAATGCCGTTCAGTTAAGAGCTGAACGGCATTTTTGTATGTAGCGTCAGAGGAAGTTGTAAACGCTGCGCCGAAGTGTTAACTTTCGGGCGCGATGCTTTCCAGTCACCTGACCTTCCTGCTCGAAGCGCAACAGCCGGCCGACTTG
>NZ_JBFRDD010000075.1:0-32507 GCF_052113425.1 Cupriavidus sp. YAF13 | reverse complement strand
AGAGGGACCCATGTCTGAGTATCGCCTTAAGGCGATGCGAGTTTGGGTCCCGGCCGCTCTTTTCGTCGAATCCCGAGGGGGTGTCGCCCCATCCGGCGCGCCTTTTTTGCCTACTTTTTTGGCAAGACAAAAAAGTAGGTCGCCGCCCCGCAGGGGTGGTGAAACTGCAGTTGAAGTTGCAGTTGAAGTTGCCCTTGCCGTTAGACCTTTGACCTACCCCAACACGCCCCAACACCACCCCAACGCAAAACCAACCCCAAGCAAAGAACCACTTACCCCAAAACCGGCTCCAATAAGCCACCCCCCCGATTAACGCCGTCTCCCCATCATGCCTATCTTCCCCTCCCTCCCCGAATGGCTAACCCATCTCGAATCCGCCCACCCGGTGGGCATCGACATGGGGCTGGCGCGCATCACCCGCGTCAAGGAGGCCCTGGGGCTGCGCATCGATGCGGTGGTGTTCACCGTCGGCGGCACCAACGGCAAGGGGTCCACCTGCGCCATGCTGGAGCGCATCCTGCTTGAGGCGGGCTACAAGGTGGGTTGCCATACGTCGCCGCACCTGATGGCGTTCAACGAGCGTGCGCGCATCAATGGCGAGTTCGCCACAGACGCGCAGTTGTTGCCGCATTTCGAGGCGGTGGAGCGGGCGCGCACGAGCTTTGCGGATCCGGTGAGCCTGACGTATTTCGAGTTCACCACGCTGGCCATCATCCATGCTTTTGCCGCGGCGGGCTTGGATGCCATGATCCTGGAGGTGGGGCTGGGCGGCCGGCTGGATGCGGTGAACGTGATCGATACCGATTGCGCCATCGTGACCAGCGTGGACATCGACCACACAAGTTACCTGGGCGATACGCGCGAGAAGATCGGCTACGAGAAGGCGGGGATCTTCCGTCCCGGCGTGCCGGCCATCGTGGGGGATCCGGTGCCGCCGCAGTCGGTGATCGATCATGCCGAGGCGATCGGCGCGGATCTCTGGCTGGTGGGCCGGGATTTCCATCAGCAGGCTTCCAAGGGGCAGGAGCGTCAACAGTGGGATTGGAGCAGCCGCGAGCGCAAGCTCAACGGGCTGGGCTATCCCGCGCTGCGCGGCGCCAACCAGTTGCTCAATGCTTCGGCCGCGCTGGCTGCGCTACAGGCGATGCGCCCGCGGCTGCCGGTGAGTGCGCAGGAAGTGCGCAACGGGCTCGCCTTCGTGGAGTTGCCGGGGCGTTTCCAAGTGATGCCGGGGCGTCCGGTGGTGATCCTGGATGTGGCGCATAACCCGCATGCGGCGGCCACGCTTGCCCAGAACCTCGACAACATGGGCTTCTTCCGCTACACCTACGCGGTGTTCGGCGCGATGGAGGACAAGGACATCGCCGGCGTGCTGCGCCATCTGGCCGACAAGGTCGACCACTGGTGCCTGGCCGACCTGCCGACGCCGCGCGCGGCCAGCGCGGCGGACTTGCTGGAGAAGCTGGAAGAGGGTGGTTTCCATCCGGGGCCAGATGCCACGGCGGCCTGCTTTGCCAGCCCGGAGGCGGCTTACCGGGATGCCCTCGGCAGAGCGACCGAGGATGATAGAATTCTGGTCTTCGGATCGTTCTACACCGTGGCGGGCGTGATGGCATATCGCGCCACCCGGGCAAATTGAGTCGCGCGGCCGCCGGGCAGTTTTCCGGGGCTAACACCGGGGCAAATCGCCGCGCAATCTGAGCGACAATTTCAACGGCCGGCTTTACGGCCGTCGCACCGAACCAATCTATGGGCCTGCTTTCGCTGTTTTCTTCCCGCAAGGGCAACGCCCCGGCACCGGAGCGCGGGCGCCGCTCGCGTTCGGACCCGGGTGCAGGCATCGCTTCGTCGCGACGCCTGGCCGAGGAGTACGCGGACGACACGCTCGACCCGGAGTTTCCGCAAAAGCAGCGGGCGCGCCGGCGCCTGATCGGCGCGGTGGTACTGATGGCGGCTGCCGTGATCGTGCTGCCGATCGTCTTCGAGACCCAGCCAAGGCCGGTCGTCGACAATATTGCGGTCAAGATCGAGGGTGGCGCGGGGGGCGCCGCGGGCAAGGTGAAGACTGATGCCCGCAAGGCGGATCCGTTGCCGCCCGCCCCGCAATCCAAGCTCGATAGCCAGGCGCTCGATGCCGGCGAGGAACTGGTTGCCGATTCGGCTGCGGCCAAGCCGGCCGCTGCGGCCGCGGCAGCGCCTGCCGAGAAAATCGCCGATAAGCCGGCCACCCCCGCAGCCAAGCCGGGCAGCGGCAAGTTCCTGGTGCTGATCGGCGCGTTCTCCTCGGAGGAGAAGGCCAAGCTCTGGCTGAGCAAGCTCAAGGCAGGCAAGGTGCCCGCCTATATTGAGAAGAAGGTGTTGGCCGACGGCGAGCGTGTGCTGCTGCGTGCCGGCCCTTTTTCGGATCGCGACGCGGCTGACGCCGCCGAGAAGCGGGTGCGCGCCGCGGGCCTGACCGCCAAGGTGATCGAACAGTAAAGCCCGGCGCGGGCTGGTTGCCCCATGAGCCCCACTATCCTCATTACCCGGCCGCCGCACCGGGACACCGTATTACGCATGCAGCCGACTTTTTTCGATTACAGCGTTGTTTTCATCCTCATCGCCTCGGGCCTGATCGGCGTGCTGCGCGGGCTGGTGCGGGAAGTGCTATCGCTGATCGGCTGGGTGGTGGCGTTCCTGGTGGCCTACCACTTCGCGGGCACCGCGGCGGGCTGGATCCCCGAATCGGTGCCCGGCGGGCAGCTGGCGCGTAGCGCACTGGGCTTCGCAGTGGTCTTCATCGGCACCGTGATCGCCGCGGCACTGGCCGGCACGGTGCTGGGCCAGTTGCTGGAGAGCACCGGGCTCAAGCCCGCCGACCGTGGCCTAGGGCTGGTGTTCGGGCTGCTGCGCGGCGCGTTGGTGGTGATGTTCGTGGTGACCGTGGCTGGGTTCACCAAGCTGCCTGAGGAAGCATTCTGGCGCGATGCGTTGTCCCGGCCCTACGTGATGCAGGCGATGGAGTCGCTGCGGCCCTGGCTGCCTCCCGAAGTCGCCAAATACGTCAAGACATGACATGAGGCCGGGCGGACTCGCCCGGCTGGTAGTACGCGGGCTCCTCCCTGAAGGGCGGGGCCGCCCCCTGATTCAAACGCCTTTCCTGGGAGCTTGGCATGTGCGGTATCGTCGGTGTGGTTTCATCCACGCCCGTTAACCAATTGATTTACGACAGCCTGCTGCTGTTGCAACACCGCGGACAGGATGCAGCCGGCATCGCTACCGCAAACGGCAGCACCTTCCACATGCACAAGGCCAACGGCCTGGTGCGCGACGTGTTTCGCACGCGCAATATGCGCGGCCTGCCGGGTGCCGCCGGCATCGGCCAGGTGCGTTACCCCACCGCCGGTTCGGCCTCGAGCGAGGAAGAAGCCCAACCGTTCTACGTCAACGCGCCCTACGGCGTGATCCTGGCCCACAACGGCAACCTGACCAACTGGAAACAGTTGCACGAGGAGCTGTTCAGCCGCGACCGCCGCCACATCAACACGCACTCCGACACCGAAGTGCTGCTCAACGTGCTGGCCGACGAGCTGCAGCGCGCCAGCAGCGGCCTGGCGCTGGATCCGCCCACGATCTTCAGGGCCGTGGCGGGCATGCACCGCCGCGTGCGTGGCTCGTACGCCATCGCCGCGCAGATCGCTGGCTACGGCATGCTGGCCGTGCGCGATCCGTTCGGCATCCGTCCGTTGTGCCTGGGCAGCGTGGAAACGCCGACCGGCAAGGAGTGGATGGTGGCGTCGGAGTCAGTGGCGCTCGAAGGCATCGGCTACAAGCTCGAGCGCGACGTGGCGCCCGGCGAGGCCATCTTCATCGACCTGGACGGCAAGCTCTACACCCAGCAGTGCGCGGATAATCCCGTGCTTACGCCGTGCATCTTCGAGTACGTCTACCTGGCCCGCCCGGATTCGTGCATCGATGGCGTGCCCGTCTACGATGCGCGCCTGCGCATGGGTGACTACCTGGCCGAGAAGATCCGCCGCGAAGTCTCCGCGGGTGACATCGACGTGGTGATGCCGATTCCCGACTCCAGCCGTCCGGCCGCGATGCAGGTGGCCAACAAGCTGGGCGTGAACTACCGTGAGGGCTTCTTCAAGAACCGTTATATCGGCCGCACCTTCATCATGCCCGGCCAGGCGGTGCGCAAGAAGTCGGTGCGCCAGAAGCTCAACGCCATGGGCGTGGAGTTCAAGGGCAAGAACGTGCTGATCGTGGACGATTCCATCGTGCGCGGCACCACGTCCTTCGAGATCGTGCAGATGGCGCGCGAAGCCGGCGCCAACAAGGTGATCTTTGCGTCGGCCGCGCCGCCGGTGAAGTTCCCCAACGTGTACGGCATCGATATGCCCACCCGCAGCGAGCTGGTTGCCTACGGCCGCACGGATGAGGAAATCGCCCGCATCATCGGCGCCGACAAGCTGGTTTACCAGGACGTCGAAGCCATGAAGCAGGCCGTGCGCGACATCAACCCCAAGCTGAACGACTTCGATGCCTCATGCTTCGATGGCCGTTACGTCACGGGTGATATCGACGAAGCCTACCTGGAGCGCCTGGAAACCGCGCGCAGCCAGGCCGATCGCGATGGCACCGGTGGCCTTGGCGATAGCGAGCGCTCGCAACTGCACTTGCAACGCTCCGGCGGCAACGAGTAGGGCGGCGCACGCCCGCAATCGCCGTGATGACCGGCGCGGAGTTGACGAGAAGCGAGGCCCGGCCGTAACATTGCCGGGCGTCGATTTGATTGTCAGCTTGCGGACGCGGGTACTGCTGGAGCGATAGGTTGATCGTTGTTGTTGATCATTATCATGGCTCCCGGAACAGGAAATTGCCCGTCACAGGGAAATGCCCGAAACAGCTAAAGCGGAACGCCGGCTTCCCGGTTGTGCGCACCACTGGCACATTGGCAAGCCGGATTCCCGCCGCAGCGCGGGGCCTATCCCAACGAACACAAGCAGCCCGTCGATTCGGCCCCCGGCCAAAGATCGCACGGGCTTTTTTATTGCTGCCGCCGGCGCGCAGCCGGGGCAGCCAGGCTACCACCACTTACACGGATAACCGCGCGGGTACCACCGCCTCCCCATCATGAACGAACCGCTTCCCCTCGACTCCCTCGACATCGATACGCTAGGCGTGCGCGCCGGCACCATGCGCAGCGAGTTCATGGAGCACTCGGAGGCGATGTACCTGACCTCCAGCTTCTGCTTCAACAGCGCTGCCGAGGCCGCGGAGCGCTTCGCCAATTCGGAGTCGGGCTTCACCTACTCGCGCTTCACCAACCCCACGGTGGCGATGTTCCAGAGCCGCCTGGCCGCGCTGGAAGGCGCCGAGGCGTGCATGGCAACCGCATCCGGGATGAGCGCGATCATGTCGATCGTGATGTCGTCGATGCAAGCGGGCGATCACCTGGTCAGTTCGCGCGCCATCTTCGGCTCCACCATGACGCTGTTCTCGAACATCTTCGCCAAATTCGGCGTGGAAACCACCTTTGTCGATGGCACCGACCTGGCGGCGTGGCGCGCGGCGGTCAAGCCGAACACCAAGCTGTTCTTCCTGGAAACGCCGTCCAACCCGCTCACCGAGGTGGCCGACATCGCCGCGGTAGCGGACATCGCCCACAACGCTGGCGCGCTGCTGGTGGTGGATAACTGCTTCTGTTCGCCGGCGTTGCAGCAGCCGATGAAATTCGGCGCCGACATCGTGGTCCACTCGGCCACCAAGCATATCGACGGGCAGGGCCGCGTGCTGGGCGGCGCGGTGCTGGGCTCGCACGATTTCATCATGGGCAAGGTGTTCCCCTTCGTGCGCACGGCCGGGCCGACGCTGTCGGCATTCAACGCCTGGGTGCTGCTCAAGGGCATGGAAACGCTGGCGATCCGCATGGAGCGCCACAGCCAGAGCGCGCTGGCACTGGCCGAGTTCCTGGAGTCGCATCCGGCGGTTGCGCGCGTATATCACCCGGCGCTGAAGTCCCACCCGCAGTACGAGGTGGCGCAGCGCCAGCAAAGCGGCGGCGGCGCCATCGTGTCCTTCGAACTCAAGGGGGAGTCACCGGAGCAGCAGCGCGCCAATGCCTGGCGCGTGATCGACAACACGCGCGTGTGCTCGATCACCGGCAACCTGGGCGATACGCGCACCACCGTGACCCATCCCTACACGACCACGCATGGACGCGTCAGCCCGGAAGCCAAGGCGGCCGCGGGCATCGGCGAAGGGCTGATCCGCCTGGCTGTTGGCCTTGAATCGGTGGCGGACCTGAAGGCGGACTTGCTGCGCGGACTGCAGGGCTAAAGCGTCAGTGCGCCGGCACGGCGTCGTCGCTGCTGCCGGCCACGGCCTTGACCCCGGCCTTGGTCACGTCGTAGGTCGTCTCGACTACGGTCGATCCCACGCTCACTGCCGCGGAGCCAACCGTGGCCGCGGTAGAGACCGCAGCACTGCCCACCGCCACGGTGGCGCCAACCACGCTGCAAGCGGCCATTGCGCCGCACAGGCCCAAAGCGGCCAACGTTGCGGCAGCGCGCATGACGCGGCTCTGCTGCGGCTCTTTCTTCGCTGGCGCGACGCGGACGGACATTGGAAATGGCATGGACACAGCTCGCGCTCGCGGGACGGTGGAGGTGATGTGGGCGGCCGGCCTCAGGTATCCAGGTACACCGGACATCTTGCGCCGTGCCCGGCATCATACTCTCTGGCGGCGAACACATAGAGCTGGTGGTCAGCGTTGCCGCGGCGCACGGTTGCCTTTACCGCGCCCTCAGCGCAGCAAGCGCCTGCGCAGGAGTATCAGCGCCACCACCAGCGCCACGGCCGCGTAAGCGCCGAGCACGATCAGGTGCAGCGCCAGGTTGTCGACCGGGCGCCCCAGCATGATGGGGCGGATCAACGCCACCGCATGCGCAAGTGGCAGCACCTGGGTGGCGGCCTGCGCGCCCGCGGGCAATTGCTCCAGCGGGAAGAACACGCCGGAGAGCAGCAGCATCGGCGTCATCACCAGTGTCTGGTAGAACATGAAGAAGTCGTAGCTGGGTGCCAGCGCCGTGACGATCATGGCCAGGCTGGCAAACGCGATGCCCGCCAGCACGATCACGGGCAGCGCCAGCAGCGCGCCCGGCAACTGCGCATAACCCAGCACGCCGGCCACCAGCATGATGGCCAGGCCCGACAGCACCGCCTTGCTGGCGGCCCACATGATCTCGCCCAGCACCACGTCGCCGAGCGTTAGCGGCGCATGCATGATGGCTTCCCAGGTGCGCTGCACATGCATGCGCGAGAAGGCGGAATACATCGACTCGAAGCTCGCCGACATCATCACGCTGGACGCCGTGGTGCCGGCCGCGAGGAAGGCGATGTAGGACACGCCGTCGACCTGCCCCACCAGCAGGCCAAGCCCGAGGCCAAGCCCGAACAGGTAGATCATCGGATCGGCCAGGTTGCCGATCATCGAGGGAATCGCCAGCTTCTTCCACACCATGAAGTTGCGGTACCAGACCATGGTCCAGTTGCGCATGTTCATCGGCAGCAGCGGCTGCGGGTAGTGCTGCCGCGGCGCGGCGCCAGGGTGCGCAGCGGTGGCGGCGGCCGGCGCGACGGCGGGGCGGGGGTCTTGTTCGCTCATGTTCATTCCGTTGTCAGTCTGGCCTCAGTCCCGCATTTCGCGGCCGGTCAGCTTGAGGAAGACGTCTTCCAGGTTGGCGGGGCGGTGCAGGTAGCGCACGCCGCTGCGGCCGTGCAGCGCCGCCAGCAATGGCGCGGGCTCCTTGACGTAGCAAAACAGTGTCTCGCCGCTCATCTCGGTGCGCATCGAAAGCGGGTGCAGCTCGCCGCGCAGGGGCTCCAGGTTGTCGCYATACACTTCCACCACGTCGCAGCCGATCTGGCTGTCGATCAGTTCATGCGGCTTGCCTTCGGCGATCTTGCGGCCGCTGTCGATCACGCACAGGTAGTTGCACAAGCGCTCGGCTTCTTCCATGAAATGCGTGGTCAGCAGGATGGTCTTGCCGTTGGCCAGCAGCGATTTCAGGCGCTCCCAGATCAGGTGGCGCGCCTGCGGGTCCAGCCCTGTGGTGGGCTCGTCCATCACCAGCAGGTCGGGGTCGTTGATCAAGGCGCGTGCCACCGTCAGGCGCCGGCGCATGCCGCCCGACAGGTCTCTTACCTGCGCCTTGGCACGGCTCTCCAGCCGCGCGAATTCCAGCAGCGCCGGCACGCGCGCTTCGATCACGGCACGCTCCAGGCCGAAGTAACGGCCAAAGATGCGCAGGTTCTCCACCACAGTGAAATCGGGATCGAGGTTATCGAATTGCGGCACCACGCCCACCCGCATGCGGGCCTGCGGCGCGCGCTGTGGAATCGGCTCGCCGCACAGGGTGAGCGTGCCGCAAGCCGGTGTGGTCAGTCCCAGCAGCAAGCGTAGCGTGGTGGTCTTGCCGGCGCCGTTCGGGCCCAGCAGGCCGAAGCACTGGCCGCGCTGCACGCTCAGGCTGAGATCGTCGACCACGACGGTGTCGCCGTATTGCTTGCTTACATTGCGTAGTTCAAGAATGGCAGTCAAGGCAGGAGCGGGAGTTGGGCGCGCCGCGGGCGCAATATCCATCATTATGCAGGCAGCTGCGCGAATGCTTTGTGGCGCGCTGCAGCAAGAATTCGCGGTTGCGGTTATCTTGCTGGTTCGCGCCGGGGCGCGCATGCTAGCAAGAGCTGCCGCGTGCACGGGACACAAAAACAGATCCAAGCGGATCATGGAGGCAAAGCAGATGAGTGCGCAAGACACGCTGGCACAGTGGCAGGAAGCCGAACGGCTGGCGCGCGCCAGGCTGGCAGGGCCGGGCGTGGCAACGCTCGCGCAGTTAAGCGAACGTGCCGGGCTGCAGTTCTTCGAGGACATGCTGGCCGGCAAGCTGCCGGGTGCGCCGATTGCGCAACTGATGGATTTCTTTCCGGTGGAGTTCGAGGCGGGGCGCTTCGTCTTCCAGGGCACACCCGGCCCACAGCACTACAACCCGATCGGCAGCGTGCATGGTGGCTATGCCGCGACCTTGCTCGATTCCTGCGTGGGTTGCGCTGTCCACACCATGCTGCCGGCCGGCAAGGGCTACACCACCCTGGAGCTGAAGGTGAACTATGTGCGCCCGCTGACTGCCAAGACCGGCCCGATTCGCGCAGAGGGCAAGGTCATCAGCCTGACCACGCAGATCGGGATTGCCGAGGGCCGTATCGTCGACACGCAGGGCAAGCTCTACGCCTACGCCACTACCACCTGCCTGGTCTTTGCGATGCCGGCTGGCTGATGCGTGGCCGGGCCGGCGCCGCTGTCAGCGGCAGGCCGCGTTGCTTATACTGGTGAGTCACCCGCGGGTGCCCATCAACGAAACCTGGAGTCGCAATGTCCTTCGAGCACTGGCTGGCCTTTGTGTTGACAAGCATCGTCGTACTGATCATTCCCGGCCCGACCATCCTGCTGGTGATCGGCGATGCGCTGGCCCATCGTGGCCGATCCGCCTACGCCACCGTGGCTGGCGTTGCCGCGGGCGACCTGACGGCGTTCACGCTGTCGATGGCCGGCCTCGGCGCAGTGCTGGCCACCTCGGCGGCCTTGTTCACGGCGTTGAAGTGGGCCGGTGCGGCTTACCTCGTCTACCTCGGCATCCAGGCCTTGCGCGGTGCCTCGCGTGCCGGCGCCATGGCGGTCACGGCACAGTCCGGGAGCAGCCGCCAGCGCTTTGCCAAGGCGTGGCTGGTCACCGCGCTGAATCCCAAGAGCATCGTGTTCTTCGTGGCCTTCGTGCCGCAGTTCCTTGATGCGCGCCTGGCCTTCTGGCCGCAGGCCGTGGTGCTGATTCCCACCTTCGTGGTGATGGCGACCGCCAACGCCGCTGTCTATGCGCTGCTGGCGCGTGCGCTGGCCAAGCGCCTCACCACCCAGCGCGCCCAGGCCAATGTGCAGCGCGCGGGCGGCATCACGCTGATTGGCGCGGGTGCGCTGATTGCGGCGCGCAGTTGAAGCAGGGGAAGTAGCCAGCCAAGCGGGCCGCCATGCATTGTGCGGCCTGTTTCTTTGCCTGTCGCAGCGGCAAGTGTCGTCGCTTTAGCGCGAAGCAAGGCGGCAGCAAGACGTACGTGCGTCTGGCGCAGTAAAAAAATGAAGAGGGGAGTAAAAGTGCTGGCCGTGTCGCACGCAAAGGGCGAATGCAAGCATGGCGCCGGCCGCGCTCGATCCGATTGGAGCGATGGGCAGGGCGGTATCAGGGCCGGTCGGCGGTTGTCAGGCCACGAAGGGCCGGACATCCGACGGTGCCGCTAAAACAAGAAAAATCCGCCAGGCAATGACTGGCGGATTTATGCGGCCTGCGGCAGAAACGCGTCGAAGCGCGCTCGCCGCTTGCTGTGCCGAATCAGTACATCTTCTTCGGCAACATCTGCATGCGCAGGCGTTTGCGAAGGCGCGATTCCGCGGCTTTCTTCTTGCGCTTGCGCTCGGTCGTGGGCTTCTCGTAAGCGGTACGGCTCTTGAGTTCAACGATCAGGCCGGTCTGGAGGATGGCCCGACGGAAACGCCGCATTGCAACTTCAACGGGCTCACCTGGTTTCAAGACGATCTTAGTCAATTCTGTCCTTTAGCATTGCCGCAAAGCGGCGGGTTCAAACGGGGGAAACATTGGCCGCTTCAGGACCCTTCTTGCCCTGTTGCGACTGGTATTGCACTCGCTGGTTATCTTGCAGCGGAGCACCCCCGCGAACCTGAGAGATGTGGACGAACAAGTCCTTGCCACCAGCGTCCGGGGTGATGAAGCCAAAACCCTTCTGGGCGTTGAAGAACTTGACGGTACCAGTTTCCATGGAAAAATCCTTTTTTGAGCGCAAAGAATGCGCCCACTTGCTTTTACACGTTTACGTAAACGCTGTCAAGAAAGCGTGCCGGAAAAGCTATGCAAATCCGCCAGGGTGGCGTATAGTACGCCCCTCTGACGCGGGGTGGAGCAGTTGGCAGCTCGTCGGGCTCATAACCCGAAGGTCGCAGGTTCAAGTCCTGCCTCCGCAACCAGACCGTATTCTACTAAAAAGCCTGCCCGGAGTCCCGGCAGGCTTTTTGTTTTGTTGCGCGGGCAGATTCCGTCACTACCGCGCTACTACTGCGCCGTCAGGCCGGAAAACGCCATCGCCAGCCAGCCGGCGGCGGCGCAGGCGCCCATCCACGCGAGCAGCACGGTAACAATCGTCGACCATTTCATGGGGGGCGGCTCCTCAACTCGCCGGCTTGCCGGGCATGGCGGGCTCGTCCATGGCTGGCAAGCTGATCACGAAGCGCGCGCCGCCTTTGCGGCTGCTGTCCAGCCTGACCTGGCCGCCATGCAGCAGCGCGATGCGCCGCACAATGGCCAGTCCCAGTCCGAACCCCCCGGTATGACGGTTGCGGCTGGAATCGGGCCTGTGGAAGGGCTCGAAAATGCGGGCGCGCTCCTCCGGCGCAATACCGGGGCCATCGTCCTCCACCGTCAGGGTCAAGGTGCCTGCCGCGTCGGTCTCGGCGTGCAGGTGGATGGCGTTGTGCGCGTAGCGGGCAGCGTTGCGGCAGAGGTTAAGCAGCGCCCGCGCCACCAGCCGCGGATCGCAGACGTGGTGGGCCGCAGGGCCGCTGGCATAGGCCGACAGCGTGAGCTTGTTATCCGCCACCTCGTCGGCCACGCTGGCCGCGACACTGTCGATCAGCTCACTCACCGACACGCGCATCAGCATCATCGGCGCCGCGCCTTGCTCGAGCTGGCCTAGCGTCAGCAGCTCGGTGACCAGCTCGTCGAGCTCGTGCACGTCGCGGCGCAGGTCTTCCAGCCGCAGCACCTGGCGCGCCTGCTCCGCTTCGCCGGTGCCGGCCGACTGCAGCAGCGCGATGCCGAACTCCAGCCGCGCGATTGGCGTCTTCAGCTCGTGCGAGATGCCGTGCATCATTTCGCGCTGGTGCACGATCGAGGCTTCGATCTGTTCGGCCATCTCATTGAATTGCCTGGCGAGCGCGGAGATGTTGGAGCGCCGGGGCAGGTTGGCCCGGGTCGACAGCTTGCCGTTGCCGAAATCCCTTGCCGMCTGCTGCAGCTTGTCCAGATCGCGCCAGTGGTACCACACCCAGGCGATGATCGACAGCAAGGTGGCGAGGGCGATCAAGCCATAGGCCAGCACCGAGATGTTGGTGTGGTCGTCTTCCACGCTGTACGCGTGCAGGATCTGGCCATCGCGCAGCGGCAGGTAGTAGTTCTTTGCGTCCTGGCTTAGCACCAGTTTGCCGGCTGCAAGGTCGCTGCGCTGCTGCGCATCGAGATGCGTCAGGGCGGCGGCGTCGACCAGGTCAAACGCCTCGCGTGCGTGCTTTTGCAGGATGGAAAGCGCGGCTTCGCGCTCGGGGCCCCGTTGCGGCCCGAGGAATTGGGAGAGCGTAAAGGCATAACCCTTGCGGCTTTCCCGTTCGGTCTCGGTGAAATGCTCATGGAACAGCGGGATAAACGTGTTGTCGATGACGGTCACCGCGCCGGCTGCGGCCAGGATCACCAGCAGATAGAGCTTGAGTAGCGAGCGGACCATTCATTCCTCCCATGCCGACGGGCTGAACAGGTAGCCGCGGCCCCAGATGGTCTTGATCTTGTGCGGCTCGGGCGAGGCATCCTCGAAGCGGCGGCGCAGCCGCGAGATGCCGGAGTCGACGGTGCGGTCGATGCCATCGAACTCGATGCCGCGCAACGCCTTGAGGATGTCGTCGCGGCTCAGCACGGTGCCGGCGGCGCGCGCCAGGATCAGCAGCAGGTTGAACTCGGTGGTTTTCAGGTCCACCTCCTGTCCGCGCCATGTCACCTGCCGGTTCGGTGGCGAGATCACCAGCGCGCCGAATACCAGTTCATGGTCCCGTTGCGCGGGCGTGGCGGTCTCGGCAACCCGCTCTGCGGCGGCTCGCCGCAGTAGGGCGCGGGCGCGCGCCACCAGCAGCCTTGGCTCGATGGGCTTGACCACATAGTCGTCGGCGCCGATCTCCAGCCCCGCCACCTGGTCATACGTATCGACGCGCGCGGTCAGGATCAGCACGGGCACGCGCGAGAACGCGCGAATGCCGCGGCACACCTCCATGCCGTCCATATGGGGCAGCATCAGGTCGAGGATGACCAGTGCTGGCCGCAGGGCCTGGACGGCGGCCACCGCGATATCGCCGCGCCGCACCACCTCCACCACGAATTCATAGTTGCCCAGATATTCGCTGACAAGCTGCGCGAGGCGATCGTCGTCCTCGACCAGTAATACCTTGTACTTGGCCATGGTATCGCTCATGACAGGGCTCCCTGGGGCAGAAAAGTGCCGATTCTATCCGGCGAACGACTTGTATTGGGTGCCGGAGACGCTTCAGGACAAATTTGCACAATTGAACAAGATTTCGCGCGATTTCGGGACAGACAGCCCGGCGCGCCATCCTTAATCTGCGTGCTTCGACATCAAGGCGGAGCATCCGTGCAAGAGCAAACAAGAATTCAGGGGGGCGTGGCAAGGTTGGTCATGCCGGTGATCCAGTCTGGCGCGCACATCGTGACGCTCGGTCCGAGCGTGCACTACGGCTCGGGCCGCTACATGCAGACCCTGTTCGGCGTGACCGATGCGCAGGCCGCCAACAGTGCCTTCAGTGCGTATGCCCCCAAGGCGGGCTCCGATGCCGCGACGCTGTCGCTCACATGGAACTACGCCCTTTCCAAGGAATGGTCGGTGCGCACCCTGGTGGCGGCGACACGCCTGCTGGGGGACGCCGCGAAAAGCCCGATTGTGCAGAGCAAGCAGTCGTACTTCGGCATGAGCTCGATCAACTATACGTTCTGAGGAGAACGCCATGATGTGGGATTGGCACGCCAGCCTGCCCGCGCAGGATCTTGCCGCCCGTGCGGGTGCCTGCGACACACGCCTGCCCGGCGTCGATTCGCTGCTGCTGACCGGCGCCACCGGCTTTATCGGCGGCAATGTAATGGTGGCCGCCATCAACGCCGGCCTGGCCCGGCGCTTGCTCTGCCTGGTGCGCGGCGTGGATGCCGAAGATGCACTGGCTCGCCTGCGCGAGAACGCCATCCAATGCGGCCTGTTGCGCAGCCGAGTGGACTGGCTCACCGAGGACAACGTGTTGCTTGGCGCGCTGGACAGCGATTTTGCGCCTGCCGCGCAGGCGCGCCTTGCCGGTGTCACCCATGTCATCAACTGCGCCGCGATGGCCTCGTTCTCCGCCGATGCGCAGGTCACGCGCATCAACGTGCAAGATACGTTGCGCTTTGCCTCGCGCTTCGCGGGCAGCGCAGCCCTGCGGCGCTTCATTCATGTCGGCACCGCCATGGCTTGCGGCACGCAGCGCGGGCCGCGCATTGCCGAGCGGGATGCCGGCCATGGCGGCACCAGCGATCTCAGCCACCTGGTGCCTTACACGCGCAGCAAGCAGGAAGTGGAGGTGCTGCTGCGCAACAGTTTTCCCGGCCTGCCGCTGGTGGTGGCGCGTCCCTCCATCGTGGTGGGGCATACCGTGCTGGGCACGCAGCCCTCGGCCAGCATCTTCTGGCTCTTCCGGATCATCCACCAATCGCGCCGCTACACCGCGGGCCCGCATACCCGCATCGACGTGATCGCGGTGGACGACTGCGCGCGGGCGCTGCTGCGGCTCGCGGTCAAGCCCGAGCTAGCCTTCGATGCCTACCATCTCTCGGCCGGCGCGCGCGCGCCCACCATCGCGCAGGTGATCGCGGCCATGGACGAGGCGGTCGCGAGCGATGGCGAGCCTGCCTATCGCAGGTGCCCGGCCAGCGAGCTACCTGCGCTGGCGAGTGACGTGGCGCGCAAGGAGCGCATCAGCAACCGCCGCCTGATCGAGCGCGCACTGCGGCTGTACTCTGGCTTTGCCGAGCTTGGCTATGTCTTCGACAACGGGCGCATCCGGGAGGAGATCGATTTCGAGCCCTTGTCGATCACGGACTATGTCAGCGAATGCATGCGCACGTCGCGCGGCGTCGGCATCCTCGAGCAGATGAGCTGGGATTTCAAGTCATGATGGGCATGCGTTGCGCCGTGGCCGCCTGCGTCGGCATTGGCCGTGGCACGGTGCTGGCGGGCGGGCTCTGTGCCGTGCTGGCCGCCTGCGGCAGCGGCGGGGATGAGGGCGGGCAGGCACAGGGCGAGCGCTACCGCGCGCAGATTCGCCGCACGAGCTACGGCGTGCCGCATGTGATGGCCAACGATGAAGCGAGCCTGGGTTTCGGCGTGGGCTATGCGCAGGCGGAGGATAGCGTGTGCGTGCTGGCCGACCAGTTCCTGACGGTGGCGGGCGAGCGCGCGCGCTACCTGGGCGGCAGCGCAATGGCTGACCCGGACCGGCTCTTCGACAACCGCGGCTCCGATTTCTTCTACGCGCAGCTCAACCAGGCCAGCGCGCTTGACGACGCGTGGCGCGCGCAGCCGCTCGAAGTGCGCCAGCTGCTCAAGGGCTATGTGGCGGGCTACAACCGCTTCCTGAAGGAAACCGGCCGGCTGGCTTTGCCTCAGGCCTGCCGCAACGCACCGTGGGTGCGGGATATCACCGAGCGCGACCTGTTGCGCCTGATGCGCTTCTACACCTCGCTGGACGGCGCGGTGGCTTTCGCCCCATGGCTGGTGGCTGCCGAGCCGCCGCATGCCGATGCGGCGCCCGAGCCGGCGCGACGCGCGCGGGCCGCGCTAGCGCAAGCGGCGGTGGCAGGACGCGCGAGCGCCTATCGGACCGGCAGCAACGGCGTGGCCCTGGGCCGCGATGCTACCGAGAATGGCCAGGGCATGCTGCTGGGCAATCCCCACTTTCCCTGGCAGGGCATTACGCGCATGGTGCAATTGCATCTCACGCTGCCGGGCCGCATGGATGTGATGGGCGCCACGCTGCCGGGCATACCGCTGGTTGGCATCGGCTTCACGCGCGAGTTTGCCTGGACCCATACCACGACGTCCTCCGCGCACGAAACCTTGTTCGAGCTGGAGCTCGATCCGGCCGATCCCACGCGCTACCGCGTGGGCGGCGCTTACCGGCCGATGCGGCGCCAGCTGGTGACGATCGACGTGCGGCGCGCCGACGGCACCATCGTGCAAGAGTCGCACACGTTTTACTTAAGCGATTTCGGCATGGTGCTGGCGCTGCCGGACAGCGTGCCAGGCTACGGCTGGAGCGCGGCCAAGGCCTACGCCTTGCGCGATGCCAATACCGAGAACCACCGGATGCTGGCCCAGTGGCACGCGATAAACAGTGCGCGTTCGCTGCGGCAGCTCAGGGAGTCGGTCGAGCGTGTCCTTGGCAATCCTTGGAACAACACCATCGCGGTGGACAGCGGCGGCACGGCATTGTTCATGGCGGCAACGCCGGTGCCCAATGTCAGCGAGGCTCAGCTTGCCCAATGCGGGCGCGGCACGGCGGCAGGCAGGTTTGTGCTGCGCGGCACGCAGTTATGCCATTGGGGCGATTATCCAGACACGCCGCAACGCGGCATCGTTGACGCCGCGCATCTGCCGGCCATCGAGCGCCACGACTACGTGCAGAACGCGAACGACAGCGCCTGGCTGACCCAGCCGGCCGCGCCGATCACCGGGTACTCGCCCCTGGTGAGCCAGTCCGGCTATCCGCAAGGCGGGCGCACGCGCATTGGCATCGCGCAGCTGGAAGCCCGGCTCGCGGGCAGCGATGGCCTGCCGGGGCGCCGCATGACGCTGGCGCAACTCAAGGACATGACCCTCAGCAATCGTGTGTACTTCGCGGAGCAGGTGATGGACGACGTGCTCGCGCTGTGCCGCACCACGCCGGTGGCGCAGACGCGCGCTGGCGTGCCGGTCAGGCTGGGCGCCGCCTGCGAACGCCTGGCGCAATGGGATCGACGGGCCGAGCTGGGCAGCAACATTGGCTATCTCTATTTCGAGAAGTTCTTCGCCGCCATCAGCATGCAACCCTCGGTCTGGGCCGTGCCGTTCGATGCGCGCGACCCGGCCCGCACGCCGCGTGGCCTGAAGCTGGGCGATGCCGCCGCCGCGGGGCTGCTGCTGCGGGCGCTGGCCGACGCGGTGCATGCGGTGGATAGCACTGGCATGCGCCCCGATATCACCTGGGGTGAGGTGCAGGGCGCACAGCGCGGCGCGCGCAGGGTTCCGATCCATGGTGGCGCCGATGCGCTGGGTGTCTACAACATGATGGAAACCCGGGATCTGCCCGATGGCAAGCGCGAGGTCGTGCATGGCACCAGTTACCTGCAAGTGGTGTCATTCAGCGTTGCGGGGCCGCATGCCGAAGCGTTCCTTGCCTATTCGCAGTCGTCGGACCCGGCGTCGCCGCATGCCGCCGACCAGACCGAGCGTTTTTCCGGCAAGCGCTGGATCGCCCTGCCATTCACCGATGCCGAGATCAACGCCGACCCTGGTTTCAGCGAGAGGCAGATCGCGCAATGAAGGGAGCCCCCGCACGCGGCGCGCTTGCCCGCCTGGTGCTGGCGTGAACGTGATGCCGGCGGTACTTGCCGCCGGCGCACGAGCTAGGGCGCGTGGGCGGGCAATGGCCCTGCCGGCCCGGCGAGCCGCCCGGGGCGTGCCTTACGGTGCGGCGCCTGTAGAAGTGTTACTCTTTTGAGTGATGCCTACCAGGAGATCACCGTGAGCCGCAAAACCCCCATCGAGCGCTATCGGAACATCGGTATCAGCGCGCATATCGACGCCGGCAAGACCACCACCACCGAACGCATCCTCTTCTACACCGGGGTCAACCACAAGATCGGCGAAGTCCACGACGGCGCGGCCACCATGGACTGGATGGAGCAAGAGCAGGAGCGCGGCATCACCATCACCTCGGCCGCCACCACGGCGTTCTGGAAGGGGATGGCCGGCAATTATCCTGAACATCGCATCAATATCATCGACACCCCCGGGCACGTGGATTTCACGATCGAGGTAGAGCGCTCGATGCGCGTGCTCGATGGTGCCTGCATGGTCTACGACGCGGTGGGCGGGGTGCAGCCGCAGTCGGAAACGGTCTGGCGGCAGGCCAACAAATACAAGGTGCCGCGCATCGCCTTTGTCAACAAGATGGACCGTGTCGGTGCGGACTTCTTCCGGGTGCGCTCGCAGATTGCCGAGCGCCTCAAGGGCGCGCCGGTGCCGGTCCAGATACCGATCGGCGCCGAGGAAGGCTTCCAGGGCGTGATCGACCTGGTCAAGATGAAGGCGACCGTCTGGGACGACACCAGCCAGGGCCTGCACTTCGAATATCGCGAGGTGCCGCCCGAACTGCTGGAACTGGCCAAGGAGTGGCGCGAGAAGATGGTCGAGGCCGCGGCGGAAGCCAGCGATGAGCTGCTGCACAAGTACCTCGGCGGCGAGCCGCTGACGGAGGACGAGATCAGGGCCGCGCTGCGCAAGCGCACCGTTGCCAACGAGATCGTGCCGATGCTGTGCGGCAGCGCGTTCAAGAACAAGGGCGTGCAGACGCTGCTCGATGCGGTGATCGACTACCTGCCGTCGCCGGCGGACGTGCCCGCGATTCTTGGCCATACCGAGGACGACAAGGAGGCTGAGCGCCATCCCAATGACGATGAGCCGTTCTCCGCGCTGGCCTTCAAGATCATGACCGATCCCTTCGTCGGGCAGTTGATCTTCTTCCGCGTCTACTCGGGCGTGGTGAACTCCGGCGACACGGTCTACAACCCGGTCAAGGAAAAGAAGGAGCGGCTGGGGCGGATCCTGCAGATGCACGCCAATGTGCGCAGCGAAATCAAGGAAGTGCGCGCTGGCGACATTGCCGCGGCGGTCGGGCTGAAAGAGGCCACCACCGGTGACACGCTATGCGATCCCGATCATGTGATCATCCTCGAACGCATGAGCTTCCCGGACCCGGTGATCTCGCAGGCGGTCGAGCCCAAGACCAAGGCAGACCAGGAGAAGATGGGCCTGGCGCTGAATCGCCTGGCGCAGGAAGACCCCTCGTTCCGCGTGCATACCGACGAGGAATCGGGCCAGACCATTATCTCCGGCATGGGCGAGCTTCACCTGGAAATCCTGGTGGATCGCATGCGCCGTGAGTTTGGCGTGGAGGCCTCGGTCGGCAAGCCGCAGGTGGCTTACCGCGAGACCATCAAGCAGGGGGTGAAGGACATCGAAGGCAAGTTCGTCAAGCAGTCCGGTGGGCGCGGCCAGTATGGCCACGTGGTGCTCGATCTGGAGCCGCAGGCGCCGGGCAAGGGCTATGAGTTCGTCGACGCCATCAAGGGCGGCGTGGTGCCGCGCGAGTTCATTCCCGCCGTGGACAAGGGCATCCGCGAAACGCTGGCGTCGGGCGTGCTGGCCGGCTACCCGGTGGTGGACGTCAAGGCCACGCTGGTATTCGGCTCCTATCACGATGTCGACTCCAACGAAAACGCCTTCCGCATGGCCGGCTCGATGGCGTTCAAGGAGGGCATGCGCCGCGCCAAGCCGATCTTGCTCGAGCCGATGATGGCAGTGGAGGTCGAAACGCCCGAGGAATTCACTGGCAACGTGATGGGCGACCTGTCGTCGCGCAGGGGTATCGTGCACGGCATGGAGGACATCGCGGGCGGTGGCGGCAAGTCGGTGCGCGCAGAAGTGCCGCTGGCCACCATGTTCGGTTACTCGACCTCGCTGCGGTCCCTGACCCAGGGCCGCGCCACCTACACCATGGAGTTCAAGCACTACACGGAAGCCCCGGCGAGCGTGGCCGAGGCGGTCATCAACAGCCGGCACACGCGCTAGCGTGCATGGAGTGGCCGGGCAGGGAAATGGCGCCGCTCGCCATGCGGCGCCACATCGACTTGATGGGAGAGTGCAATGGCCAAGCATCCGTTTTCCCAATTCCCCCAGGACGAGCAACGAGACGTCGTGACCCTGTGCACGCGGCTCGGCTTTGTGCCGGAGGACTTCGAGATCACTGACGAAGGCTTCCAGCCCGATGACGGCGACCCGGCGCAACGCCAGGTCAGCGTGCGGCGCCCCGCGATGGATGCGCAGAGCGCCTATGACGCGAGCGAAGGGTCCGGCTGGATCGAGGAGTTCGAGAGCGATCTCGAATGCGGCCTGTTCGGGCGGCCTTCAGGGCAGGCGCCAGTCTAGAACCCACGCCCCTCGGCACGCTTAGGCATCATCCTGTACGCTTTTGCAATTACATCGGCGCGGCATCGTGCCGCGCCACAAAAATCGTTCGGAGACAATATATGCAGCAGGGTTTGCCGGCTAGCGTGTCAGCGCTTGTGCGTTCCTTCTGGTCATCTTTTGCGTCTGCCTTTCCGTTGGGTTTTGCCTCATCGTCCCCGGCCGTGCATGCCCGCCGGCGCCGGCAACCTGCCGCGTGGCTCGCCACCGCGTTCCTTGGCCTGCCGGCGTTGGTCGCGGCGCAGGCTGTGGATAGCTATCCCTCCAAGCCGATTCGCGTCGTGGTGCCTTATTCGGCGGGCGGCGGCGCGGACAATGCGGCGCGCGTCATCACCGCCCAGATGAGCGTGCTGCTCAAGCAGCAGGTGGTGATCGACAACAAGCCCGGCGCCAGCGGCACCATCGGCGCCGCGGCGGTCGCCCAGGCGCCGGCCGACGGCTATGTGGTGCTATACGACGCGTCCACCTTCGTTGTCAATCCGGCGCTGCGCAAGCTGCCGTTCGATGCGGCCAAGGATTTTCTGCCGGTCTCGCTGGCGGTCTCGGCGCCCAATATCCTGGTGGTGCCGCCCAACGCCCCCTACAAGACGGTTGGCGAGTTCCTTGGCTACGCACGTCTGCATCCCGGCAAGACAACCTACGCGTCGTACGGTCCCGGCAGCCCCGCGCACATGGTTGGGGAGCTGCTAAAGAGCCAGGCCAAGGTCGACCTGCTGCATGTGCCGTACAAAGGCGGCGCGCCGGCGCTGACCGACGTGATGGGCGGGCAGGTCGATGCCTACTTCGCCAACGCGGCGTCGGGCTTGCCCTATGTGAAGGCCGGCAAGCTGCGGGCGCTGGCGGTGACTTCCGCCAAGCGCATGCCGGCATTGCCTGACGTGCCGACGCTGGTGGAAAGCGGGCTGGCGGGCTTCGACGTGCTGGAGTGGAATGGCTTCTTCGTGCCCAAGGGCACGCCGCCGCAGGTGGTGGAGCGGCTGGCAGCGGCCGTGCAGGCCGCGGTCAACGATCCCAAGGTCCATGCCCGGCTGCTGGATCTCGGCGTGGTGCCGGTCGGCAGCGGTCCGCAGGCCTTCGGGCAATTCCTGCAAACCGAACTGACGCGATGGGCGCGGCTGGTCAAGCAGAACGGCATTGCGATCGAGTAGGGGGAGCTTGGCTGGGCGGGATGTGGCTGCGGGGCTTGGACCCGCAGCGGTTCCGCGGCTGGGTGCGGAGCTGCGGCGCCGAAGCATGATGCATCGGGCAAGTCCGACGCACAAATGGAAAAGGCCCGCAATTTCTTGCGGGCCTTTCACATTCTTTGGCTCCCCGAGCTGGGCTCGAACCAGCGACCTGCGGATTAACAGTCCGTCGCTCTACCAACTGAGCTATCAGGGAACAGCTGAGAAAAGGATTTTAACCAGTTTCTCGTTTATCCGTCAACACCTGCGCCGTAATTTCTTACTGCCGGTGCTGCGGAACTTCTGGTTCCGCCCCGATGTTCCGAGGCAGGGCCGCATTATAGAAGGTCTTTTAGATCTGTGCCATAAAAAAATCGCCCCGAAGGGCGATTTTTTGCATCAAGCACTGAGCCAGGCGCGCCAGGCTCAGTCGAACACCGGCGAATCGACGCCGAGGATCTTGTGCAGCTTCGGCGAAGTGGTCGTGTACTGCATGTGGATCTTCTTCTCGGGGAAGATGTAGGGCGCGGCGCCGAAGGCGGCCAGCGCGGCTTCATGGAAGCCCGAGAGGATCAGTTTCTTCTTGCCGGGGTAGGTATTGATGTCGCCCACCGCGAAGATGCCCGGGATGTTGGTCTCGAACTTCTCCGTGTCCACCTTGATCTGCTTGCGCTCCAGGTCCAGGCCCCATTCGGCGATCGGGCCCAGTTTGGGCGACAGGCCGAAGAACACCAGCAGGTCGTCGAGCGGCAGGCGGCGGGTCACGCCGTCGGCGCCCGTCACCTTGATCTCTGTGAGCAGGCCGTCCTTTTCCTCGTAGCCGCTGATTTGGCCCACCAAGAACTGCATCTCCATCTGCTCGCACAAGTCCTTCATCTTGGCGACCGATGCCGGCGCGGCGCGGAAGCCGTCGCGGCGATGGATCATCACCACGGATTCGGCCTTGCCGACCAGGTCCAGCGTCCAGTCGAGCGCGGAGTCGCCACCGCCGACCACGACCAGGTTGCGGCCGTGGAAGCGGCTCGGATCCTTGACGCGGTAGAACAGCTGCTTGCCGTCGAACTTGTCGATGCCATCCACCTTGACCGTGCGCGGCTGGAATGAACCCACGCCGGCGGCGATGAAGATGGTCTTGGTGATGAAGCGGGTACCGAGCGAGGTTTCGACGAAGAAGCGGCCGTCTTCGCGGCGCTCCACCACAGCCACTTCCTGGCCCAGGTGGAAGGTCGGCTCGAACGGCTCGATCTGCTTGAGCAGGTTGTCCGTCAGTTCCTGGCCGGTGCAGATAGGCACGGCCGGGATGTCGTAGATAGGCTTGTCCGGATAGAGCTCCACGCACTGGCCGCCGACCACCTTGAGGGAGTCGATCACGTGCGCCTTGATTTCGAGCAGGCCCAGTTCGAAGACCTGGAAGAGCCCGACCGGACCGGCACCGACGATCAGCGCGTCGATTTCCAGCGGGTGACCGCCGCCAGCGTTGCCGACGGCAACGTGGTTGGTGGCGTCGGCGACGGGATTAGGGATGCTCAAGTCCATATTCGTCCTGATACGTTGTGGGCACAGGCGTGCCCGGCATTACGGGAAAGCGCGTGGGTGGGGACGGCTTTCTGACCTGTCTTTTGGTGTTGCAGGTATCAGCGTTGCAGGTACTGCAGCTTCTCGGCCGTGTCCTTCCATTCCTCGGCTTCGGCCAGCGGGGCCTTGGTCTTGGTGATGGAGGGCCAGTTGCGTGCCAGTTCGGCGTTCAGGTCGATGAACTGTTGCTGGTCGCCCGGCACGTCTTCCTCGGCGTAAATCGCGTTGACCGGGCATTCCGCCACGCACACCGCGCAGTCGATACACTCATCCGGGTCGATGGCGAGGAAGTTGGGGCCTTCGCGGAAACAATCGACCGGACACACGTCAACGCAGTCGGTATAGCGGCAACGGATGCAGGATTCGGTGACAACGTGAGTCATTTCGGTTCCAGAAAAACGGGATCGGCTTCGATGGGAATGGATTTGGCCTGTTGTGCCTTGCTCATCACGCCGGTGCGGGTCCAACCCAGCGTTCACCGGGTTCACCATACGCAGCGCGAGCGAAGGCCGTGGCCTATCAAAGACCGATATTGTAGCTGAGCCATAACGCTAGGGTAGTCGCTCTATATAGCCAGATCAGATAGTTTTCTTATTTCTTTATGTGCATTTGATCCAAGACAGTTGGCGTCACGCCTGCCGATGTGCTTCTCTGGCCGGTGCGGCGTTGCCGTTGTATGCTGCCTGAGCTTGCCTGCGCGGTATTGCCGCGTGCCCAACCGAGTGAGGAGTGCGCCATGCCAAGACCAGTCCGGGAGTCGCCGCGCAGCTGCCGTTTCAGCCAGGCGGTGAGCGCCTTGCTATGCCTGGCGGCGCTGGCCCTGCCAGCCGCGCATGCGCAGACGCTGGCCAAGGCCGGACCGCCGGACAGCGTGGTGGCCCGCCTGATGGCCTGGCGCACGATGAGCGACAGGCCGGTATCCCTGAGTGCGCTGGCGCTCTTTGACTGGGATGATTTCGGCGTGGTGG
The DNA here is from genome assembly GCF_052113425.1 of Cupriavidus sp. YAF13. Taxonomy (NCBI): domain Bacteria; kingdom Pseudomonadati; phylum Pseudomonadota; class Betaproteobacteria; order Burkholderiales; family Burkholderiaceae; genus Cupriavidus; species Cupriavidus sp. YAF13. The sequence continues at coordinate 8,605 of NZ_JBFRDD010000075.1, read as the reverse complement.
TCGAGGCGGCGGGGGAGGGCATGGCCAACTGCGGCCAGGCCGGCTTTCTGCCATGCGACGCCAGCCTGCAGCCCGAGCGCGGCACGCCGGTGCAGGTGCTGGTGTTCCGTCGCGGCACGCAGCGGGTCTACCAGGAGCGCATCACGGCCCGTTCGGCAATCTTCGCCGAACCGCTGCCCGCCGAAGTGCCCCGGGCGCAGGCCACGCTGGTTGGCTGCCCGGGCTATCGCGGGCAGCTCCTGTGGTGCCTGCGCGGCAGCGCGCGGGGGCGCCAGCCTGATCCTTTCCTCGATGGCGCATGAGGCCAGAGCGCCGCGCTTTCGGGTAGCATGGCGCTCTGACCCGGCACTGCCGTTTGGCCCGACATGATCATTACCTCATTGCTCGACACCGACCTGTACAAGTTCACCATGATGCAGGTGGTGCTGCATCACTTCCCGGCGGCACAGGTTGAGTACCGCTTCAAATGCCGCAACGCGGGGGTCGACCTGACGCCCTACGTGGACGAGATCCGTGAAGAGGTGGCGCAGCTCTGCCAGGTCCGCTTTACGCCGGACGAGCTGCAATACCTGCGCGAGCTACGCTTTATCAAGAGCGATTTCGTCGACTTCCTCGGCTTGTTCCACCTCAACGAGAAATACGTGACGATCGCGCCCGCCGCCCCCGGCAGCGGCGAGATCGAGATCACCATTCGCGGGCCGTGGCTGCATACCATCCTCTTCGAGGTGCCGTTGCTGGCCATTGTCAACGAGGTCTATTTCCGCCGCACCCAGCCGCGGCCCGACTGGAACGAAGGGCGCAAGCGCCTGGAAGACAAACTGGCCTTGCTGAAGATGCCTGCCCATGCGGACTGCGTGATCGCCGACTATGGCTCGCGTCGCCGCTTTTCGCGCGACTGGCAGGAAGAGGTGTTGCATACCATGCGCCGGGTACTCGGCCCGCAACTGGCCGGCACCAGCAATGTGCATTTCGCGCGCACGCATAACCTGGTTCCGCTCGGCACCATGGCGCATGAATACCTGCAGGCCTGCCAGGCCCTGGGGCCGCGGCTGCGCGACTCGCAGGTGTTCGCGCTGGAAGTCTGGGCCAAGGAATACCGCGGCGATCTCGGCATTGCCTTGTCCGATACCTATGGCTTTGACGCCTTCCTGCGCGATTTCGACCTGTACTTCTGCAAGCTGTTCGACGGCGTGCGGCACGATTCCGGCGACCCGATCGCCTGGGGCGAACGCATGCTGGCACACTACGCCGCCAGCCGCGTCGACCCGCTGGGCAAGACGCTGATATTTAGCGACAGCCTCGACATCCCGCGCGTGATCGAGCTGTACGAACGCTTTGGCGGGCGCTGCCGGCTTGCCTTCGGCGTGGGCACCAACCTGACCAACGATCTTGGCTACACGCCGCTGCAGATCGTCATCAAGATGACCCGCTGCAATGGACAGCCCGTGGCCAAGCTGTCGGACACGCCCGAGAAGACCATGTGCGACGATCCCGCCTACCTGGCGTACCTGCGGCAGGTGTTCGGCATCAAGGCGCCGGCGTAGCGTTCGCGTTCGATGCAAGCGCGCCGTCGCCGCAGCCTCCAGATCCACTAAGCCAATAGGCCACCAAGCCTCCAAGCCGCCAACCTCCGGAAATCGAACTCATGGACACCACCTCCGCCCGCGATCGCATCTTTGCCCGCATCCGCGCCGCCCAGGGCCGCGCGCCAGGGGTGAGCAACGGCGAGCGCGCGGCGGTGGCCGACTATCTCGCGCGCCATCCCGCCGGCCCCCGTCCGCCGGCGCCGGTGGACCGGATCCAGGCCTTCCACGAGCAGGCGCAGAAAATGGCCTCCACGGTGGAGCGGGTGGCCACGATGGCCGATGTGCCGGCCGCAGCCGCGCGCTACCTGGACAGCCTTGGCCTGGCCCGCCGCGCCGTGGCCTGGGACACCCTGGCGGCACTGGACTGGCAAGGGCAGGGCTTGGCCGTGGAGTGCCGCCCGCCCGTCCGCGATGCGCAGGCCGATCACGACCATGGCGACATGGTCGGCATCACGGGCTGCTTTTGCGCGATTGCCGAGACCGGCTCGCTGATGCTGCTGTCCGGCCCGCAGACCTTCGCTTCGGCGGCGCTGCTGCCGGAGACGCATATCGCGGTGGTGCCGGTCTCGCGCATCGTCGATGGCCTGGAGGACGCCTTCGCGCTGGTGCGCAGCGAGCGCGGGGAGCTGCCCCGTGCCACCAATACCATCAGCGGGCCTTCGCGCACCGGCGACATCGAGCAGACCATCGTGCTTGGCGCGCACGGCCCGTACCGCGTGCACGTGATCCTCGTCGAGCAGGACTGAGCGCGGCAGTCCAGGGCGTCCGGAATCGGCGGAGCCGTGCGGCGATTGCTTTACACTTGAGGGTCTCGCCGCGCGCCTGCGGCCCGCTTGCCGGGCCATTCGGGCTCGTGCGCTTTCTCCGCTCGCGGCCGCCATCAGGCCCTGGGTGACGCAATCCGATACAAGGAGATCCCGCCCGATGCGACGTGCCGCCGCACTGCTACCCCTGCTGTTCACGCTGGCCCCGAGCCTGGTCCATGCCGCCGATCTCGACGGCGCCACGCTGTCGCCAATGTGGGCGTTGCCCTTCGCCGGCACCTTGCTGTCGATCGCGCTGTTCCCGCTGATCGCGCCGCGCTTCTGGCATCACCACTACGGCAAGATCATCGCAGCCTGGGCAGTRCTGTTCCTGGTACCGTTCGCGCAGGCTTTCGGCATGCATGCCGCCGCCGCCAATGCCGTGCACGCGCTGCTGTCGGAGTACATCCCCTTTATCGCGCTGATCGCCGCGCTCTATATCGTGGCCGGCGGCATCTGCGTGCGTGGCAACCTGCACGGCACGCCGCGCCTGAATACCGGCCTGCTGGCGCTCGGCACGGTGCTGGCCAGCCTGATGGGCACCACCGGCGCCGCCATGCTGCTGATCCGGCCGCTGCTGCGCGCCAACGACAACCGCAGGCATGTGGCGCACGTAGTGGTGTTCTTTATTTTCCTGGCGGCCAATGCGGGCGGCGCGCTGACGCCACTGGGCGATCCGCCGCTGTTCCTGGGTTTCCTGAAAGGCGTGGATTTCTTCTGGACCCTGCGCAACATCCTGCCTGAGACGCTGTTCATCTGCATCGCACTGCTGGTGATTTTTTATTTCGTCGATCGCCACTACTACCTGAACAAGGAAGAGGAGTTGCCGCAGGCAGCGGACCCCACGCCCGATTCCGCGGGCATCCGCATCGAGGGCAAGCGCAATTTCGTGCTGCTGCTGGCGGTGGTGGGCCTGGTGTTGATGAGCGGGCTGTGGAAGCCCGGCATTGAATTCAACGTGATGGGCACCATGGTCGGCCTGCCGGCAGCGGTGCGCGATGTGTTGCTGGTGGTAGTGGCGCTCCTGTCCCTGCTGATCACGCCGACCACGGCGCGCACGGGCAACGAATTCAACTGGGAACCGATCCTCGAAGTCGGCAAGCTGTTCGCCGGCATCTTCCTCACCATCATTCCCGTGATCGCCATGCTCAAGGCCGGCACCGACGGCGCCTTCGCCAGCGTGATCCGCATGGTCAGCGATAGCGGCGGCCAGCCCATCGACAGCATGTATTTCTGGGCCACGGGCATTCTTTCGTCCTTCCTGGACAATGCGCCGACCTACCTGGTGTTCTTCAATACCGCGGGCGGCGACCCCGCCACGCTGATGACGCGCGACGCCTCAACGCTCGCGGCTATCTCGGCCGGCGCCGTGTTCATGGGCGCCAATACCTATATCGGCAACGCGCCCAACCTGATGGTCAAGGCAATTGCCGAAAGCCGCGGCGTGCGCATGCCCAGCTTCTTCGGCTACATGCTGTGGTCGATCTGCGTGCTGGTGCCGCTGTTCCTGGTGATGACCTTTATCTTCTTTCGCGTGTGAGTGTGAGCATGACCAAGCCTTCCGTTCTCGTGACCCGCGCCGTCTTTCCCGAAGTGATCGACCGGCTCGCGCAGTACTTCGACGTCGACGACAACCAGCCGGACGTGACGCTGGATGGCGCCGCGCTCAAGGCGCGCCTCGCCGGCAAGTCCGGTGTGCTGGCCAATGCCGCGGACCGCATCGATGCCGGGCTGGTGGCCGGGCTGCCGGCCTTGCGCGCGGTCTGCAACATGGCGGTGGGGTACAACAACCTTGATGTGCCGGCGCTGACCGCCGCCGGGATCGTGGCCACCAATACGCCCGATGTGCTGACCGAGACCACGGCCGATTTCGGCTGGGCCTTGCTGATGGCGACCGCGCGCCGCGTGACCGAGTCCGAGCACTGGCTGCGTGCTGGCAAGTGGGAGCGGTGGAGCTATGACATGTTCCTCGGCATGGACCTGTATCGCAGCACGCTCGGCATCCTTGGCATGGGCCGCATCGGCCAGGCCCTGGCACGCCGTGCTGCGGGGTTTGGCATGTCGGTGCTCTATCACAACCGCAGCCGCTTGGCCCGTGACACCGAGCATGCGCTCAACGCGCGCTACGTCAGCAAGGCCGAGCTGCTGGCACAGTCCGATCATTTGCTGCTGGTGCTGCCGTATAGCGCGCAGAGCCATCACAGCATCGGCGCGGCCGAGCTGGCGCAGATGAAGCCGTCGGCCACGCTGGTCAACCTGGCGCGCGGCGGTGTCGTCGACGATGCCGCGCTGGCCCAGGCGCTGCGCGAACGGCGCATCTTCGCTGCCGGGCTCGACGTGTTCGAGGGCGAGCCGCAGGTCCATCCCGACCTGCTGACGGTGCCCAACGTGGTGCTGACCCCGCATATCGCCAGCGCCTCGGAGAAGACTCGCCGCGCTATGGCGGATCTGGCCGCTGACAACCTGATCGCCGCGCTCGGCGTGGGACCGCAGGCAGGGCAGCCGCCTTCCGTGATCAATCCCGAAGTGATGGCGCACCGCCGCTGATCCTCTCGCTGCCAACACCTGCCAACCTGTTCATGACCTTGATTTCTCTGTTGACCCTGGCCCTTGCACTGGCCGCCGTGCTGCTGCTGGTGGTGTTGCTGCTGCGACCCCGCGTGGCACAGGACGGTGCCGGCCCGGAGCTGTTGCGCCAGCTCGCCGATCTGCGCGCCGAAGGCGCGCGCGGCAATGAGCGCCTGGAGCGCGAGCTGCGCACCGAGGTGACTGAGAGCGCGCGCGTCGGCCGTGGCGAAGCCGGCCAGCAGATGGTGCGTTTCCAGCAGGCTCTGTCCTCGCAGCTCACCAGTATCGCCACGCTGCAGAACAACCAGATCGACATGTTCGCGCAGCAGCTTGCCAAGCTGACCGAGTCCAACGCCCAGCAGCTCGAGCAGGTCCGGCAGAACCTGCTGCAACAGGGCCAGCAGGCGCGCGACGAGCAAGGCAGCGCGCTGCGCCGATTTGGTGACGGGCTGCAGCAGCAGCTGGCGCAGATGTCCGAGGGCAACGAGCGCCGCCTGGGCGAAGTGCGCGCCACGCTGGAGCAGCGGCTCAAGGAGATCGAGGTCAACAACGCGGCCAAGCTCGAGGAGATGCGCCGCACCGTCGATGAGAAGCTGCACGCCACGCTGGAGCAGCGGCTGGGCGAGTCCTTCAAGCTGGTCTCGGACCGGCTCGAGCAGGTGCACCGGGGCCTTGGCGAAATGCAGGCGCTGGCTCAGGGCGTGGGCGACCTCAAGCGGGTGCTGACCAACGTCAAGTCGCGCGGGACATGGGGCGAAGTGCAGCTGGAGATGTTGCTTGAGCAGGTGCTAACCGCCGAGCAGTACGCCAAGAACGTGGAGACGGTGCGCAATACCGGTGCGCGCGTGGAGTTTGCGATTCGCCTGCCGGGCAAGGACGCTGCCGGTGGGCAGGTGTGGCTGCCGATCGATGCCAAGTTCCCAAAGGATCAGTACGAGCGCCTGCTCGACGCGCAGGAACGCGGCGATGTCGATGGCGTGGCGCTGGCCGGGCGCGAACTGGAAGCCGCGATCAAGCGCGAGGCCCAGACGATCTCCGAGAAATACGTGTCGCCGCCGGCCACCACGGACTTCGCCATCCTCTTCCTGCCCACCGAGGGCTTATATGCCGAAGTCTTGCGGCGCCCGGGGCTGGCCGACCTGCTGCAGCGCAATTTCCGCGTGACAGTAGCCGGGCYGACCACGCTGGCCGCGTTGCTCAACAGTTTGCAGATGGGGTTCCGCACCCTGGCGCTGGAGCGCCGCTCAAGCGAAGTCTGGGAGGTGCTGGGCGCGGTCAAGACCGAGTTCGGCAAGTTCGGCGATGTGCTGGCCAAGACCCGCGACACGTTGGAACGCGCTGCCCGCAACATCGAGCAGGCCGAGGTGCGTACGCGCCAGATGGAGCGCAAGCTGCGCACCGTGGAAGCGTTGCCGGGCGAGAACGCGCAGGAACTGCTCGGCCTGGCCGCCGTGGCGGATGACGAGGCCGCAGGCGGTTGAGGGGCAAAGAACGCTGGCGCCGGGCAAAAAAAAGCGCATCGATTCGATGCGCTTTTTACGTTTCGGCGGCTGGCCGGTTCAGGACAAGTCGCGGATTGTCACCTCGATGCCGCCGAAACGCGCTGCCACCCAGTTGTAGGCCTTGCAGGCGAGCCAGAGCAGGCCGAAACCGATCAGCGCATTGAGAATCAGTGCGGTGAAGACGGTGATGCCGGGCAGGTCGCCATAGCGGATAAAGGCCACGAACAGGCCCAGCGAGACGATGGGTACCGAAAAACACAGGTACACGAGCACGAGCGCGCGGGCGGTTTTGACCGGGTGGAGGTACGCAATCTCCTGATTCATGACAGCTTGGGCAGTAAGCAAAGTAATGTTGCGCAAGTGTATCCAATGGGGGGGGCGGCGCATAGTCCGGCACTCGCGGGGTACGGAAAACCGCCAATATGCTTGCTAAACCCCGGCAAAACTGCTGCACAAAAACGACACAAAGGTGCAGCCAGCGTACCGTGGCGGGCTTTCTGCCAGCGCTTACATCAGCCCGTCGAACAGCATGACTTCGACCTCGTCGCCGGCGGCGACCATGCCCTGTTCGTGCCCCAGCACGATGAAGCAATTGGCCTCGCTCATCGAGCGCAGCACGCCCGAGCCCTGCTGCCCGGTGATGCTCACCTGCCAGCCGCCYTCCGGGGCCGGCGCCAGGATGCCGCGCTGGTATTCGGTGCGGCCAGGTTTCTTGCGGATCGCCTGGGCGCTGCGCACGCGCATCAGCGGCAGGGGCGCCACCTTGGCGCCCATCTGGCGGTGCAGGGCGGCCCGCACGAAGTGATAGAASGTCACCATCACYGCCACTGGGTTGCCTGGCAGGCCGAACAGCAGCGCTTCGCGGCCGTGGGAAGCRATGCGGCCGAAGGCCATGGGCCGCCCGGGGCGCATGGCGATCTTCCAGAAGGTCACATCGCCAAGCTGGGCCATGATCTGCTTGGTGTAGTCGGCTTCTCCCACCGAGACGCCGCCCGAGGTGATGACCGCGTCGGCGTTTTCGCACGCGCTGCGCAATGCCGCTTCRAGCGCGGCGGGATCGTCGGGCACCACGCCCATGTCGATCAGGTCGACGTTCAGCCGCCGCAGCATGCCGTGCAGCGTGTAGCGGTTCGAGTCGTAGACGCAGCCCGCATCGAGYGGCTCGCCAATGGAGCGCAGTTCRTCGCCRGTGGAGAAGAACGCCACGCGCAGGCGGCGCCGCACCTTGACTTCGGCCACGCCCAGCGACGCCAGCAGGCCAAGGTCGGCCGGCTGCAGGATGCGTCCGGCGGCCAGTGCCGGCTGGCCGATGGCGAGGTCTTCGCCGCGCAGGCGGCGGTTGTCGCCGGCCCGTACCGCCTTGGCGTCAAAGCGAATCCGCTCGCCTTCGACGTCGACGTCGACGAATTCCTGGGGAATCACCGTGTCGCAGCCGGCCGGCATGATGGCGCCCGTCATGATGCGCGCAGCCTGGCCGCGCGCGACCGCTTGCTCGCAGGCAGCACCGGCAAAGGCGCTGCCGACCACCGTCAGGGTCACGTTGCCGCCCGCGGCCAACTCGCTGCTGGCGAACGCATAGCCGTCCATGGCGGCGTTGTCGTGCGCGGGCACGTCCAGCCTGGAGATGACGTCTTCGGCCAGCACGCGGTCGAACGCTGTGCGCAGGGCGACCTGCTCGGTGCCCCTCACGGGCTCGACCACCTCGCCGATGATCTGGTTGGCCTGCGCCACCGGCAACGCACCGGGATCGTAGTCGGACAGGCAGGAAATGACGGATTGTAGTGATGGCATGGAGCGGTTTTGATATAGGCAGGATTGGCTGCGGTACTGCGGCGCCCGAGGCGCTTCGTTGCTTCGTTGCTTAGGTGCTTAGATGCCGTCAGCCGCCRATATASGACATCTCGATCTTGTTCTCGGYACGCRCCTGCCGCACCGCGGGGTCGCTGCGYTGTTCCGAGTAGTGATCGGTGCGCCCTTGCCAGACCSCGGCAATGGCRTTGGAGATTTCCAGGTCGCTATGCTCGCCGCGCAGCAGCGCGCGCAGGTCGTAGCCTTCGGTGGCGAACAGGCACAGGTAGAGCCGGCCTTCGGTCGACAGGCGGATGCGGCTGCAGTCGCCGCAGAAGGCGTGGGTGACGCTGGAGAT
>NZ_JBFRDD010000074.1:0-63535 GCF_052113425.1 Cupriavidus sp. YAF13 | reverse complement strand
GGCCCCCCCCTCTCATCAGACTCTTTTCTGCCTGACCCACACTACCGTCTCGCCACCTCGCGCTCCACTGCGGGGACGGGGCGCGTTCATACCATCTTTTCTTTACGAGTAAAGAAAAGTGACATCTCACACGTTCYAAAACGGCCAACACCGCACAGCCGCGCCAGCAGCTAGAAGCAGTAAAACCCCACCCCCAAGAGACACCCCCGCGTCAGCGGGGCTAGAAACCTCGCACATCACGGGCTACGCCAAACCCGCACGCCGCTCGCCAAGGGGAACGCCAGAAATTGCTACATTCCCCTTGTCCTCTCCCTACCTCTGAATAAACTCAAGCAAATCCCGATTGATCAAATCAGGATGGGTCGTACACATCCCGTGCGGCAGCCCCTTGTAGACCTTCAGCGTGCCGTGCTTCACCAACTCGGCAGACAGCAAAGCCGAATCCGCAATCGGCACGATCTGGTCATCGTCTCCATGCAGGATCAGCACCGGCACATCGATCTTCTTGAGGTCTTCCGTAAAGTCCGTTTCCGAGAACGCCTTGATGCAATCGTAGTGCGCCTTGATCCCGCCCATCATGCCCTGGCGCCACCAGTTCGCCATGATGCCTTCGGATGGCTTTACCCCCTCGCGGTTGTAGCCGTAGAACGGGAATGGCACGTCCTTGTAGAACTGTGCCCGGTTGGCGGCCAGCTGCGCGCGGAAACCGTCGAACACCTCCAGCGGCAGGCCGCCCGGGTTGGTGGCGCTCTTGACCATGATCGGCGGCACCGCGCCGATCAGCGCCGCCTTGGCTACGCGGCCAGCGCCGTGCCGCGCGACGTAGCGCGCCACCTCGCCGCCGCCGGTGGAGTGGCCGATGTGCACGGCGTTTTTCAGATTCAGATGGGCGGCCAACGCAGCGACATCCGCGGCGTAGGTGTCCATCTCGTTGCCGGTGTCGGTCTGCGTGGAGCGCCCGTGGCCGCGGCGGTCGTGTGCGATCACCCGGAAGCCCTTGGAGAGGAAGAAGAGCATCTGCGCGTCCCAGTCGTCCGCGCTGAGTGGCCAGCCGTGATGGAACACGATGGGCTGGCCCGTGCCCCAGTCTTTGTAGAAGATGTGCGTGCCGTCCTTGGTAGTGATCTCACTCATGAAGTGACCTCCTTGTGGGTTGCTGCGGGACCTGCCGGATTACTGCATCGCCTGGAAGAAAGACAGCGTCCGCGCGTTGGCGGCCTTGGCTGCTTCGGCGTTGTAGTGCACGCCGGCGTTGCGCGCGAAGGCGTGCATGCAGCCGGGGTAGGTGTGGATTTCCACCTTGGGGCGGTTGCGCAGGGCTTCGATGATTGTTGCGCGCGCCTGCGGGGGCACGAACTCGTCTTCTTCGGCGATATGCATCAGCAGCGGCGCTGACAGCTTGCTGGCTTCGGCCAAATGCTTGTCGATGCCAACGCCGTAGTAAGACACCGCGGCATCTGCGTCGGTGCGCATCGCCGTCAGGAAAGCCAGCAGGCCGCCGAGACAATAGCCGACCGTGCCTACGCCGCCGCCCACGCCCGGCTGTTTGCGCGCGGCCTGGATGGTGGCATCGAGGTCTGCCACGCCTTTATCCACGTCGAACGCGGTGTAGAGCGCCAGCGCCTTCTTCCATTCGGCCTCGGACTTGTCGGTCAGCTCCACATTGGGTTCTTGCCGCCAGTACAGGTCGGGGCAGAGGGCGACGAAGCCCTGGCTGGCAAAGTCGTCGCAGGTCTGCCGCATGTCCGCGTTGATGCCGAAGATCTCCTGGATCACGACGATGGCGGTACCGCGCGCGTTGGCGGATGGCGTGGCCAGATAGGCAGCAAAGCTGCCGTCGGCCACGTCGATGGTGATGCGCTTGCCCATGGAAAGACTCCCTTGCATTGGTGTGCCCGAAGTACCACCGTACCGTTATAGGCGAAATCGCTGGAGACGGCGTCCGGCCGGGCACGATGATGTGGCACATAAAACACCTGGATGCCGGCGTTGCGCGCCGCCTGGACTACGCCGTTTCTGAGCCAATAGTTTGCCGCTAAGTAGAATTCGCAAATGGCAACGGGGACCCGCGGTAGTCGCCGTCACTCGATCGTCATGTCGTTGGCCGCATGTTTGCACCAGGAGTCATTTCAAAATGGAATCCTTCGATGACGACCTTACCCACTTCGAGGCGCACGGCGCCGCGCCGCTGCCGGCCGCCGGCGATGCGGGCTACGTGGACAATGACGGTGCCCGAATCTGGTATGCCACGTACGGGGCAGCCGGCACTCCCGTGATCCTGCTGCATGGGGGTCTAGGCCATAGCGGCAATTGGGGCTATCAGGTTCCGGCGCTGGTCAGCGCCGGCCATCGCGCCGTGCTCATCGACAGCCGCGGACACGGTCGCAGCACGCGCGATGGCCGCCCCTTCACCTATGCGTTGATGGCGTCCGACGTACTCGCCGTGATGGACGCCTTGCACATCGATAAGGCCGCCATTGTGGGTTGGAGCGACGGTGCATGCATCGCCTTGATCCTCGGCATGACAGCCGCTGAGCGCGTCGCGGGGGTGTTCTTCTTTGGCTGCAACATGGACCCCAGCGGCACAAAGACGATCTCGCCTGGTGCGATCATCAACCGATGCCTTGCCCGGCACGCCATGGACTATGCGCAACTGTCAGCAACGCCAGACGCGTTCGATGCCTTCGTGGGTGCGGTCAGCGAGATGATGAGGACCCAGCCCAACTACGCGGCGCGCGCGCTGGCCGATATCCGTGTGCCGGTAGCCATCGTGCAGAGCGAACATGATGAGTTCATCAAACACGAACATGCCGAATACCTTGCGCGAAGCATTCCCGGGGCGGAGTTGGTCCTGCTGCCGGGCGTGAGCCATTTCGCGCCGCTGCAGAGGCCGGCGTTGTTCAACGGGGCCGTGCGGGATTTTCTTGGGAAGGTCGCTTCTTGAACAAGCGGACGTGAGGGCTGCGTCCGCTTGTCGAGAATCGGCGCCCCCTCAGTCCCCCTTGAAACCCGAAGCCTTGATCACCGGCGTCCAGCGCGCGGCAAGGGCGTTCGCATACCTTGCGACCTCATCCGGCGCACCGCCGGAGAGCAGGTCGTATCCAGTGCGCCCCAGCTTCTCGCGAACGTCCGGCATAGCGAGAATCTTGCGCACGGCGTCGCCCCACTGCGCGGCCACGTCGGGTGCGGTGCCCGCGCGCACATACAGCAGATAGCGCGACGAGGTCACCAGGTTTGGAAATCCGGACTCCGCGAACGTGGGCACATTGGGCAGCGCATCGGCGCGCTTGTCGCCGGCCACCGCCAACACGCGGAGCTTGCCGGCGCGGTGATATTCCATGAAGGTGGTGGTTGCGTCCATGCCGGCGGATATCTGGTTGCCCATCAGGTCCGTGACAAGGGCACCGCCCCCGCGATAGGGCACCAGGGTGCTGCCCGTATGGGATTGGGCAACGAATTCCACCGCCAGGAAATGAAGCAACGTGCCAACGGTGCTGATGCCGATGGCGTGCTCGGCGGGACGGGCCTTGGCCGCCTGGACAAAATCTGCCAGCGTCTTGATCGGCGAGCTGGCGCTCACCGCCAGCCCGAACTGGACGCCGGCCACGTCGGTGACGGCCTTGAAATCGGTAGCGGGATTAAAGCGCATGTTGTTGTAGATCAGCGGGCCGATAAACATCGGGTCCACTGGCGCCAGCAGCACGGCGTTGCCGTCTGCGGGCGCGTTCTTCAGGACTTCGGCCGCCACGCGGGTGCCGGCGCCGGGACGGTTGTCGACGATCACGATGCGGCCCATCGCATCCTTCAACTTCTCCGCCAGCAAGCGCCCCATGAAATCGGCTGGCCCACCCGCCGGGAACGGCACGATGATGCGCGAGACGGCCTGGCCCCACGCGGCACGCGAGATCACGCTGCCCGCACACAGGACGGCGGCGGTGCCGGCCAGCATGGCGCGGCGCGAGAGCCGCACAGCGGCGTTATGGTTGCGGTCGTTCATTGGATGCTCCTGGTTGGCTTGCGGGGGGGGGGATTACCGGGCGGCGAATGGTGTGAAGTGCGCTGCGTCTTCGATGACCTGCCCTGCTCGCAGCAGCAGGTCTTCCCTGAAGCGCCAGGCCATCAGTTGCACGCCAACGGGGATGGCGCCGGCCATGCCCGTGGGTACGGAGAGGCCCGGCATGCCAAGCATGGCGGTGGCGAGCAGCGGGCTCTGGGCGTCGAGCAGGGCGTGCGTTTGTTCAAGCGTGCCGATATCCGCGTCCTGCGCGCAGGGCCGCTGCCATGACACCGGCATCAACACCAACGGATAGGTATCCAGGAAGACCGACCAGTTGCGCGCCAGTGTCTGGCGGCGCGCCAATGCATCGAGAAAGCCATCGCGGCTGGTCTGTGCCATGCCCTCGATCATGTTGCGCTGGCTGCGCCGCATGGCTTCGTCGCCGTGTTGGTCCACCCCGGCGATGATGTTGCGGCGGCTGTCGTCCGTGATCAGCGTGCGCCATAGCGCGGCGGCTTCGAGGAAATCCGGCAAAGCGGCTTCTTCCACCGTGTAGCCGGCTTGCCGCAGCCAATCGGCGGCGCTGTCCAGGGCGCAGCTCACCGCCGGATCGATGGGAATGCCCGGGCAGTGCTTGAAAAGCGCCACGCGGATCGGGCCCACTGGTGGCGGCAACTCCAACGGCGCCGGCACCCACGCCGGATCGCGCGCGTCGTAGCGCGCCATGGCGTGATAGCCAAGCTGCAGGTCAGCCATGCTGCGGGCCATGACGCCCTGCACCGACATCAGTTGCGGCGTGATGCCGCGCTCGGCGCTGGCGCTGGGGTTGTACGCGGGCACGCGGCCGACCGTTGGCCGCAAGCCGGGCACGCCGCAGGCATAGGCCGGATAGCGGATGGAGCCGCCGATGTCGTTGCCATGGGCTAGCGCGCCCATGCCGCAAGCCACCGCGGCGGCGGCGCCGCCACTGGAGCCTCCGGGCGTGATATCCGGATCCCAGGGGTTGAGCGTGCGGCCGTGCAGGCCGTTGTCCGTGAACCAGCGCGACGAGTAGGTGGCGGTGTTGCTGCGCCCGACAATGATGGCGCCGGCATTGCGCCAGTGCGCCACCACGGGCGCGTCTTCACGCGCGATGTTGTCTTTGAGCGGGATCACGCCGTTGGTGGTGGCGTGCCCGGCCTGATCCACATTGATCTTGATCGTGACCGGCACACCATGAAGCGGGCCAAGTTGCGCGCCGCTGGCGACTAGCTGGTCGGCCGCATCGGCACTCGCCAGCGCTTGCCCGGCCAGCACCTCTGCCAGCGCGTTGATGCGCGGGTTGAGCTGTTCGATGCGTGCGAGCGCGCTGGCGGTGGCCTCGCGGCAGGAAATGTCGCGGCGGCGCACGGCGGCGGCAATGTCGACGGCGCTCCAGCGCCACAGCGTTTCGGGGGTATTCACGTTGAGACTCCAGGAATGTCGGGCAAAAGCGATCCCGCCCCCAGTGCAAAGTGGGAGTTTGGCGAGGCGGATGGTGGATGCCGGCGAGCGGGCCCGCGCGGCGGTGGTTTAGTCGCTAGGGCTCATCAGCAGGCTTCCCCGGTCGACGCGTGATTCGGCCTCAAGGGCCAGGGCTTCGGCGTGCTCCATATGCTCGTGCATGAGCGCGCGTGCACGGTCGGCATCGCGCGCGCGGAAGGCGTCCATCAGGCCGGCGTGGCTGTGGATGATTTCATCGTCGAAACGCGCGAAACTGTCCTGCGCATTGCGCACGACGATCACGCGGCGAATGATGTCGTTGAGCAGGCGGCAGAACAGCGCCAGCATGGGGCTGCTGCACGCATCGGTCAGCCGGTCGTGAAACAGCAGGTCCGCTTCGCGCCGCTCGTTCCAGTCCGCGCTGCCTCCGTGCGCCGGATGGCTCAGGCCGATCAGCGCATCGAGCTCGGCCAGGTCGGCGTCGGTCAGGCGCAGTGCCACGTTGGCAGCCAGTTCGGGCTCTACCGCGCGGCGCAAGGCGTACAGCGTGGCGATGTCGACCGGCTGGAAGTACAGGAAGTTGGAGACAGCCTCCAGGCAACGATCGTACGAGGGCTGCGCCAGCGTGGCGCCGCCGTTGGGCCCGGTGCTGACGGTGACCAGGCCCTGCACCTGCAGGGCGGCCAGCGCCTCGCGCACGGTCCCGCGCGCCACGCCCATCTGCTCGATGAGGGCCGCCTCCTGCGGCAGCTTATCGCCGACCTTCTGGTGGGTCTGGACGATCCAGCGCTTGATGTCGGTGACCACCTGGTCCGAGCGCTTCACGCGCCTGGTGCCAGAGATCTTGGGCTTGGGGTCCTTGGACATCGCTTACAGCCTATTTATGATCATAATTATCATGATTATGATCGGCTGGATGATTCTTCCAATACGGGTATTCCCGGTGCGGGGGAGCTTCTCAAGCCGTGGTGCATTTCTGGCTGCGCGCGTTTGCGGCACTGGTGGCGTGGGCGGATCGCACACCGGCCGTCGAAAAGATCGAACTGCGCGTGCGCGAGACCAATAGGCGAGCTCGCGTTCTCTATGCGCGTTTTGGCTTTGACCGGCAGTCACGCACTGGCGACCCGACCCGCACCGCCTGCGCTTCGCGACACCATCCGGCGTTTCGTCGCAGCGACCTGCACACCGCGCCGGTGTCAGCCGAATATGAGCACCATCGCGTTTCCCCCGACCAGACTGGATGCCCCCCATGCTCACTGAAATCCTCCTCCACACGCCCCGATGGGTCTGGATCGTGCTCGCGGGCCTGATCGCGCTCGGCCTCTCGCAAGCCGTCCCCAGACGAATGACACCGGCCCGCGCCACGGCCGTGCCCGTGGCCATGGCGGTGGTCTCGCTGGGCGGCGTCATCTCGGCCTTCTCCGCGCAGCCGCTCGCGCTGCTTGGATGGGGCATCGGCGTGGCTTGCGCGCTGGCGCTGGCCCACACCATCGGCGCCTGGAGCGGCATTCGCTGGCTGGAGGCCGATCGCCGCCTGCTGGTGCCCGCAAGCTGGGTGCCGCTGGCGTTGATCCTCTGCCTGTTCATCACCCGCTACGGCGTGAGCGCAGCCATGGCGGTAAACCCCGGTTTGCTGTGGCATGCCGGGGTGGCAACGCCGATCGGCTTTATCTATGGTGCCGTTAGCGGTATCTTCCTCTCACGTAGCCTGGTGACCTGGAGGCTGACCCGGCAGGCAATGCTTGACAGCGTGCCGGGCTGATCACTCAGGCCGCCGCTGATGCCAGCAACCGAAGCCAGCACCCCCCTGTCCCGAACCACGTCCAGGCCTGCCGTCATGAACGCATTCGAGAAATTTCAGCTGTTTATCGCGGCCCCGTCGGTACTGGCATTCGCCTTGATCGAGGCCATCGTCTTGTCGCGCCGCCAGCGCTACGACTGGCGGGCGTTCGGGGTGTCGGCGCTGGATCTGGTGGCGCGCATCGCGGTGGGCATTGCCTTGCCGCTGTCGATCGCGGCGCCGCTGGTGCGGCTTGCGTTCGAGCACCGCTGGATGACGATTCATCCCACCGGCTGGATCGCGTTGCCGCTGCTGTTTATAGGGCAGGAGTTCTGCTACTACTGGTATCACCGCGCGGCGCACAGGGTGCGGTGGTTCTGGAGCAACCACGCGGTGCACCACTCGCCGAACCAGCTGAACCTGTCGGCGGCGTTTCGCATCGGGGTTCTCGGCAAGCTGACCGGCACGGCACTGTTCTTCTTGCCGCTGGCCTGGATTGGCTTTGAGCCGCAAATCGTGTTTGCCGTGTTGTCGCTGAACCTGCTCTATCAGTTCTGGATTCATGCGACGTGGATTCCGCGCTTGGGCTGGCTGGAGGGGATCTTCAATACGCCTTCGGCGCACCGGGTGCATCACGCGTCCAACCTTGAGTACCTGGATGCGAACTATGGCGGTGTGCTGGTGGTGTTCGATCGCTTGTTTGGCACCTACGTGAAGGAGCGCGAGGACCTGCCCTGCCGGTATGGCCTTGTGCATCCGATCGAGAGCGCGAACCCGTTGCGGATCGAGTTCACGCAGTGGATGCATCTGCTGCGCGACCTGGCGGGGGCGCGCAGCTTGCGCGCGTTCCTTGGGTACTTGCTCATGCCGCCGGGCTGGACGCCGCATGGCGAGGGCAGCACCACGGCGGAACTGCGCGCGCGGCGCCCGCAGGCTGAGATGTCCCGGGGCGTTGCTGGTGGCTGAAATCCGGCCACAGCCCATCATGCGCCATCCCGCCAAGGCACTGGCCTGGCTGTTTCGCGAACTGCGGATTGGCGTGCCCGTGGCGCTCGGTGCCGCCGGCTTCTTCTCCGTCGTGTTCCGCGAGCCGTTTGGCATGAACCTGGCCTATGCCCTGTGCATCACGATGTTGATACAGGCGCTGGTGAAGCTGGGCCGCTATGGCCTCACGCGCCGGCTGCCCGATGGCTCGCCGGGCGCTTCCACCACGCAGCGGCGCTGGCCGGACTGGAAGTGGATGTTTCCGTGGATCGTCGTGTCCGGCGTAGCGGGCTATTTTGGCGGGCATGCGATTGCCGACCTGCTCACCGGTAGCCACGGCACGCCGTCGGATCTGATGCGCAATCCGCGCGCCCTGCTGCTTAGCATGACGGTGGCGCTGGTGCTGGCGCTCGGCATCTCTTACTTCCACTATGCACGCGGGCGCATGGCGGCTGCGGACGCGCGGGCGCAGGCGGCCATGCGCAGCGCCGCGGAGAATCAGCTGCGCTTGCTGGAGTCGCAGCTGGAGCCGCACATGCTGTTCAATACGCTGGGCAACCTGCGCGTGATGATCGGGCAGGATCCGCAGCGCGCGCAAGAGATGCTGAACCAGGTGATCTCGTTCTTGCGCGCCACGCTGCAGGCGTCGCGCTCCGGCTCGCATCCGCTGTCATGCGAGTTCGATCGCATCGCCGACTACCTGGCGCTGATGCAGGTGCGCATGGGCGCGCGGCTGCAGGTCGAGCTGGACCTGCCCGCCGGCCTGGCCAACCTGCCCGTGCCGCCGCTGCTGCTGCAGCCACTGGTTGAGAACGCCATCAAGCACGGGCTGGAGCCCATCGTCGCGGGCGGCTGGATCAAGGTGACAGCCCGCCGCGAAGGCAGCACGCTGGTGCTTGGCGTGCGCGACACCGGCGCGGGCTTGAGCGAGCTGCCGCCCGGCTCGGATTGCTTTGGCACATCGCAGGTGCGCGAACGGCTCGCCCAGCTCTACGGCAAAGCGGCAAGCTTCGAGCTGCTGCGTGCTGGCGATGACGGCGATGACAGCGGCGGCGGCACGCTGGCCGTCGTGCGCCTTCCGCTATCCTGATTCACTGCCGCCCCCTCCCCATATCGCCTCCATGCGAACCACTGCCCTGATCGCCGAAGACGAAGCGCTGCTGGCCGCGGACCTCCAGGCGGAGCTGGCCCGCTTGTGGCCGGCGCTGAACATCGTCGCGACGGTAGGCGACGGCGAGGCCGCCGTGGCACAGGCGCTCGCGTTGCAGCCCGATCTGCTGTTCCTGGATATCCGCATGCCGGGCATGAGCGGACTGGAGGCAGCGCAGACCCTGGCCGAGGACTGGCCCGACTCGGCCAAGCCGTTCCCGCTGATCGTCTTCGTGACGGCTTACGACAATTACGCCTTGCACGCATTCGAGCATGCGGCCGTCGACTACGTGCTAAAGCCCGTGCAGGCCGACCGCCTGGCAAAGACCTGCGCGCGCCTGCAAGCCACGTTGCAACAGCGTGCGGCCCCGCAGGCCGCCCCGCCATCGCTGGACGCCGCCATGGATCAGTTGCGCGCGCTGCTTGCCGTCGGCATGTCCGCGCCGCCAGCCGCGCCGGCGGCCAGCCCATTGCAGGTGATCCAGGCCAGCGCCGGCAATACCATCACGATGGTGCCGATTGACGAGGTGCTGTATTTCGAGGCCGCGGACAAGTATGTGCGGGTGGTCACCGCGCAGCGCGAGCACCTGATTCGCATGTCGCTGCGGGAGCTGCAGATGCGGATCGACCCGGCGTGCTTCTGGCAGGTCCACCGCAGCACCATCGTACGCTGCACGGCCATTGCCAGCGCGCTGCGCGATGACAGCGGCAAGCTCACCCTGACCTTGCGCGACCGGCCGGAAAAGCTGGGGGTCAGCCGGCTTTATGCGGACGCGTTCAAGGGGATGTAGGCGCCACGGTGTCGCGCAAGTCACGGGCAACAATCCTGCGCAGGTGTCTGCGCGCCGCCGACGCTTGCCCGGCGTGTTGGCGCGGCACCATCGTTTTCTACCGGATTTATGCCCGCCCGCGCACACTGCGCGGCACCGGGCCATGGCATGCCGTGTGCGTGGTGAAGGGGGAGCGTCGAGCCCGGCGCTCCTCCATCACACCCCACTCAGGAGAAGACCATGTCCACCCTATCCATCGGAAACCTGCCTCGCCTCAGCGAGCTTGAGCAGGCCACCCGGATTGCCATGACCGGCGGCACCGGTGTCTACCCCATGCCCATGATCATCCGCAGGGATCCCGGCTATGGCGAGTTTCCGAAGCTGCCCGGCATGCCGGAATTGCCGGAATTGCCGGAAATGCCCGCGATCCCGAACTCGTTCCCGTGCGGCTCGCCGATCTATCACGGGCCGGCAATAGGACCCGGCTCCGGCGAGCCGAAGATCTTTCCACTCTGACCCCGCCCCTTTTTCGTCACGAACGTCACGAGATCCAACGGCACGCAAGAGGCCGAACCTTGCTTTCAAGGAGCACGCCATGCACAACAAATTTGCCATTGCCACCCTCACCGCCGCCGCGCTTGCAGCGGCTTTGCTCGCCGGCGCCGCCCAGGCCGCGAGCCCACAGGACCATACCCTCTACGGTGACCGCTACGGCTACAACTTCCGGGCCGGCAAAGTGGACCCCTACACCGACGGTGGCCGCGCCGGCAAGTTCGACGCGTTCGGCGAAGGCGCTCGCCAGGTTGACCCGTACACCGACGGCGGCCGGGGCTGAGTGGCGCCCGGCGAGCGAAAGCACGCACAGGCGTGCTTTCGCTCGATCAGGCTTCAGGACTTCAGCTCAGAAGGCTTCAGGTTCCACAGCTTGCTGTCGCTGGTGGACACCGCCACGGCGCCTTCCCGGATCGCACTGCGGATGTCGTCCTTGTTGCAGACGAACCCCGAAGTGACGATGGGCGGCAGCGCCTTGCGGTCCTGGGTGGAAAGATGCGCGAGCATGGGCGCGGGCATCAGCTGCACCAGGTTGGGATCGCTCTGCTCCAGCGCCTTGACGCTGCGCGGCCAGGTCGAACGGTCGGTCACGAACACCTTCTGCATGGTGATCAGGCCGGCCCGGTTGGCGCGCTGGATGGTGGCCACCCGGGTCGAAACGAGACTGGTCACCCCGATATCGGCGAGATATTCGACGCCGCCCTTGTCCTGCGACAGCCCTTCGCAGCTGTCGATATTGACGATGACGTACTTGCCGGCCTTGGTCAGCGTGGCCACCACGGGCTGCAGCTTGCGCAGCTCCACGTTGGCAACGATGCAGACCTCGGCGTGGCTCTCGATCAGGATATCGGCCTGCTCGACACCGAAGAGCGTCGCGATGACCGGGTGCCGCGTCAGGCGTGCCCCGAGTGACTTATCCATGATGCTTACCGATCCGGGTCGTAGGGCAGCGCGTCCGTCAGGCCGAGCTTTCCGGGGTTGAGGATGTTCTTGGGATCCAGCGCTTGTTTGACCGCCATCAGCACCGCAAAGGCGCTGCCCAGCGATTCGCGCATATAAGGCGCGCGCAGCAGCCCGATGCCGTGGTGGTGGCTCAACGCGGCATTGTATTTGATCAACACCGCGTTGGCGGCATCCCAGGCCTGGCGATACCACTTCGCCCGGTTCTCCACCTCGACCTCGCCGCGCAGCGAGAAGTACAAGCAGGCGCCGTCCACATAGGCATGCGACTGGTGCGCCGAGCCAGCGAGCGTGCCAGGCACGGCGTTGATGGCGTTGACCACGTCCGTGTAGATGGCGGGCAGGTCGCTCCAGGGGCCGGACATCTCCAGCGTGTCGGCGACAAAGCCGGGGCTGCGCTTGAAGCCTTCCGCGCTCTTGCCGGTCAGGTAGCGCGTATCCAGCCAGCGCTCGAAGATCGCTTCGCTGTCCAGCGCACTACCGAGCGCCTTGCACACGCCTTCGCTGATGGCCATCACGGCATCGACCATCTCGCGCGCGCCTTCGTCGGCGATCAGCAGCACGTTGGTGTCGGGCAGGTTGAACTGCACGCGGCTCTCGAGCTCGTCGTACAGGCGCAGGGCTGCGGGATTGGCGCCGCGCTGCATGATCTCGCGGCAGGCTTGCAGGCCGATGGCGAAGGTCTTGAAGCCATAGGCGATGGCGCGGCCGTAGTCCGGCAGCCGATGCAGCTTGAGGCGCACGCGCACGATCACGCCGAGCGTGCCTTCCGAGCCGATGAACAGTTGCTGCAGGTCCGAGCCGAGCGCCGCGCGCGAGTAGCCGCCCACGCTGATCAGGCTGCCGTCGGCCAGCACCACATCCATGCCGAAGACCATGTCCTCGATCTTGCCGTAGCGCGTCGAAAGCTGCCCGGCGCCGCGGCACGCCACCCAGCCGCCCACGGTGCTGATGGCGAAGGACGACGGCCAGTGGCCCATGGTCATGCCATAGTCCTTCTGGATGGTCTGCTCGAACACGTCGCCGAACAGGCCGGCTTCCACCTCGACGATCTGGCTTTCCCTGTCGAAGTCCAGCACCTTGTTCAGCGCGCACACGTCCAGCACGATGCCACCGCGTACCGGCAGCGCGGCGCCGGTGACGTTGCTGCGGCCCGCCGACACCGTCAACGGGATCGCCGCCGCGTGCGCGATCCGCATGACGGCCTGGATCTGCCCGATCGTGGACACGCGCACGATGACGGCCTGCGGCGTGGCCGGCCGGCCGGCGGTCTCGGTCATCATGGAGCCGGCCCACCAGTCGCGCGTCCTGGCCACCACGCTGGCGGTATCGGTCAGCACCTCATCGGCCACGCCGCGCAGCGCATCGATGTGCGCGGCATCCACGGCGACGGCATTGCGCTGCAGGCCGGGCCCGCCGGGCATGGAGGAGGGTTCCTTGATGGTGGCCGCATAGGCCGGCGGCGTGTGCGCGCCGACGACGTAGTTGCCACGGTTGTAGCCGCGCTTGATGGCTTCCTTGCTGATCATTGTGCATCTCCCAGTAGAACGGATTTTTCATGTGCGACGGCAGCCAGGTAATCATTGACCTGCTGCGCCACCTCGGATTCGGACAGGCCGAGCTCGGCCTGCAGGATTGCGCCCACGCGGGACGCGGCGCGCGCCGAGGCATCGCGCGCCATTAGGCGGGCGCGGATGCGGCGCGAGAGCACGTCGTCCACGCTCCCCGCCAGCTCGTGGCGCGCGGCGTAGACGATCTCGGCTTCGGTATAGGGAAGCCCTTCGACAATCGGTGCCTGCAGGCGCGCATCGGCTTGCAGGATGTCGCTGACGAAACGGGCTTCCGTGCCATAACGCTCGCCCAGGTGGGCGGACAAGCCGCCGGAAGCCACGATGGCCTGCGCGTCGTATCCCGCGGCACCCAGCAGGTACGCGGATTTGGTTTGGCATCGGTTGCGCTGGCCAATCACTTTCTGGGCCGCGTCGACGGTTTGCTCCGCCATGTGCCGGGAGGTGGTCAGCTTGCCCCCGACGATGGTGACGAGGCCATCGGCGGCGGTGTGGATCTCATGGTTGCGCTTGATCTCCAGCGTCTTGCCCCCCGGCGGCGCCACCAGCGGCCTGCAGCCCGCGATGCTGCCCAGCACGTCTTCGGCCTGCAGGTCCGTCTTCAGCGCCCAGCGCGCGCCGTCCAGCAGGAAGTCGAGTTCCTCGCGGGTGCAGCAAACGTTGTCGAGATCGCCCTCGTAATCTTCGTCCGTGGTGCCCAGGTAGGAGACGTTGCCCCAGCGCGTGATGGTGGCGCGGCGGTTGCGCCCCGGCACGGGGATGGTCACGGTGCAGTCGTTGCGGACCTTGAGCCAGGGAATGGCCACATGCACGCCCTTGGCAGGGCGGATATGCAGCGTCTTTTCCTCGCCCTTCTTGCGGCCGGTCCAGTCACGCAGCCACACGCCAGTGGCCATGACGACGACGCCGGCCCTGGCGCGGATCTCTCGATCCCCGGCATGAATGATGGCGCCGTCGACCTTGCCGTGACCGTTGCGCGTGATCTCCACCACCTTCGCGTGGTTGGCCACTGCCGCGCCGTGAAAGGCCGCAGTGCGGGCGATGTTCAGCGTGAGCCGGGCATCGTCCACGCGCGCATCGAAGTACATGAAGCCGCCGAGCAGGTTCTCCTCGTTGAAGGTCGGGCAATGCGACAGCACCTCGGCCTTGGTGAGCTTTTGATGCAGGATGCCTTCGCGCCAGCCGCCGGCCAGGTCGTAGGTCCAGAGTAGGCTCTCGAATGCCTTGGCCAGGCGCTTGTCGAACACGCCGTCCTTCTCCATCACGGGAAACAGGAACGGCAGGCGCTGCACCAGATGCCGCGCATTCCTGCGCAGGCGTTGGCGCTCCAGCAGGGAATGGCGCACCAGGCCGAGATTGCCCTGCTCGATGTAACGCAACCCGCCATGCACCATCTTGGAGGACTTGGACGACGTACCGGAGGCGAAATCGTTCTTCTCCACCAAGGCAACGCGATAGCCGCGCAGGCTGGCATCCAGCGCGGCATAGGCGCCGGTCACGCCGCCGCCGACGATGAGGATGTCGAAGGTCTCGCTGCCGAGGCGATCGAGCTGCGCCTGGCGCACCAGGCGCAGCGGTTCGGTGGATGTCATCCGGGCGCGGTCCCGGCTGGGACTTCTGGATGGAAAAACCATCATGTTTCGGCGATCTCCTGGCAGGTCAGTGGTGATGGAAGGATTGCGCGTGGCGCAGCTCGGACGCCACCCGTGCGTGCCAGAGCGCGCGGCGCTCGCCACGCTGGTCGGCACCCAGGCGTGGCTCGAACACGGCATCGGTTTCATTGGTCGCGCGGGCGTCCTGCAGCGAGTCCCACAGCAGCCCCGACGAGCCCGCGAAGAAGGCGATGCCGCGCAAGCTGGCGCGATCGGTCTCGCGCATGCGCCGGATCGGCATGCCGGTCAGGTCCGCCTGGATCTGCAGCAGCGCGTCGCTGCCGGAGAGGCCGCCACCGACGATGAGTTCGGCCACGGGCACGCCGGCGACTTCCTCGTTGGCCTCCATGCAGGACGACACCGCATGCGCGATGCCTTCCAGGATGGCGTAGGCCACCTCGGCCTGCGTGCTTGCGATGGAGATGCCCGTCAGCGACGCGCGGGCTTCGGGCTGCATCTGCGGGACGCGCAGCCCGGTGAGCGCGGGCAGGAAGGTCACGCCGCGCGCGGAGCCGACGGTGGCGGCCAGCGCGCTGATCTGCTTCGCGCTCTCGAACCAGCGCAGCTTCTCGCAAACCCAATTCAGTGCGGAGCCCGTGGTGGCGACGAAGGTCTCCACGGAAAGATGCGACACATCGTGCTGCCGGCGCGCGGTCATGGTCAGGGTGCCGTCGTACAGGCCGGCCTTGGCCGGCGGCTGCGGCCCGATCACCAGGTCCACGAAGCTGCCGGTGCCGTGCACGCACATCGACTGCCCGCGCTCCAGGCATCCGAGCCCCGCGGCGCCGGCAAGCTGGTCGCCCGCGCAAGCGAGAATCGGCACGTCGATGCCCAGCAGCTCGGCGCGCGTGCGCCCGAAATCGTCGGCGTCCTGGCGCAGCGCGGGCAGCAGCGTGTGCGGGAATTCCAGCGCATCGAGCCAGCCAAGGTGATAGCGGTGCCCGGCCAGCACGTAGGCGCTGGCGGAGGTGGCGTTAGTCGGCGTGGTCACGCAGGCGCGCTCGGTCGACAGATGCCAGAGCAGCCAGGTGTCGATGGTGCCGAACGCCAGGCTGCCCGCGCGGAACGCCTCGGCCACCTCGGGCGTGTCCCGCAAATGGCGCGCGGCCCAGAGGTAGGGAGAACGCACGCCGACCGGGCGCCCGACCTGCTCGAGCAGCGTCTTGTCCCAGGCCGGCGCCAGCGCGCTGAGCTCGCTGACATAGCGCGTGTCCTGCCAGACCATGGCGGGCACGATCGCCCGCCCGCTGCGGGTATCCCACAGCACCGCGGTGGCACGCTGCGTGGCAATGCCCAGCGCGACAATGCGCAACTGCTCTTGCTGCGCGCGTGCGATGGTGGCGCGGCAGACGGCGATCGTCTTTTCCAGTATCGCGTTGGCATCTTGCTCGACCACGCCGGGCCGTGGCGCGTCCACCTGCAGCGTCGTGTATTCGAGGCACGAGACATGGCCGTCGGCGGCAACCACGGCCGCCCGCGTGCCGGACGTGCCTTCGTCGATGGCGAGTATGACGTTGCTGTTGGTCTTCATCGTTGGGATTTCTCTATCGCCGGGTTGAGGAACGCCGGGGCCGGCGCCTCGTCGCCGCTGAATTGCGGAGCGTCGGCTTCGTTGTCAGGATGGATGGCGGTGCGCGTCGGGTCCCACTTGATGGCAAAGCAGATGATGCTGGCCGTCAGCGGCACGATCGAGAGGATGAGAAAGGTCGTCTCCAGGCCGTATTTCTCCCGGAAGAGCGGGAAGATCAACAGGCCCAGTGCGGCGCCGGTTGAGCCCAGCGCGCCGATGATGCCGTTGGCCCCCGCGCGCAGTTCGCTGCGAAACGACAGCGACGAAAGGCTCTTGCCGTTGGCGCCGGGACCGCCTGAATGGAAAAGGATGAACAGCGACGGCACGATCACCGCCACCCAGATCGGCATCTTGCCGTTGAACAGGCCGAGGATCAGCAGCATGACAAAAACGGCGGCGAAACCAAAGGCGGAAGCACGGCGCAAACCCAGCTTGCGCCCGATCAGCGGCGACATGAAGCCACCAAGGATGCCAAAGACGTTGAAGACCAGCGCACCCACCGTGGCGTAGACAAAGTCCTTGCCGAACAGCGCCGCGCTGATCAGCGGCAGATACCAGCCGACCGCGAAGTACTGGATGGATTGCCCGATCTGCACCGTCGCCGCAAGAACGGTGCGCGGCAGATACACACCGCGAAAGATCAGCAGCACATTGGCCAGCCCGCGCTTTGCCTGGTTCAGCACGGGCAGGCGCTCTCCCACCGGCGCGGCGGCGAAGGGCCGGCCATAGATGCGCGTCATTGCCTTGGCGGCGTCGACCAGGCGCTCCTTGCGCGCCAGCCAGATCGGGCTCTCCACCAGGAACGCAAGCTGCAGCACCAGGATGCCAAGCCCGAAGATGGCGGTGGCGGCCACGGAGTAGCGCCAGATGGCGTCGCCCACATTCCACGAATGGAACAGCAACGCCAGCAGCAAATTGCTGCAGACCGCGGTGTACCACATGCCCTGCCAGGTATTGAGCCGGCTCTTCAGCCTGACCGGCGTGAACTCGGCCAGCACGGCCATGGCGATGGCAAAGTCGATGCCGTAGGCCGCGCCGACAAAGAAGCGCCCGACTAGGATCACTTCGAAGCCAGGCGCGAACACCACCAGCAGCGCGCCAATCACCGCCAGGAATTTCGCGATGATCAGCGGGCGAATGCGGCCCCACCGGTCCGCCATCCATCCGCCGATGGGATTGAAGGCGATAGCCACCCACGAAGCAAAGGATGTCAGCAGCGCAACCTGTGAAGCGGCAAGCTGCAGGTTGCGCGTCATGGGCCCGAGCCCGGCGCTCAATGCCGAATTGGAAAATGCGTCGAGGAACAGTCCTCCCAGCGCAAGCCACCAGATGAGGCCGGCTCTACCTTTTATGCTTGGGCAGGAATCAATAAATGCGATGACATCATCGATGCCACGGATCTTGATCGTGGATTGCACAGCGGTCTCCTTGTTTTATTTCTGTAAGAGGCCGCAGCAAGCTGCACGCAGGAAGAGACCATCTTACAGATGGTCTCTTATCTAGATCTGCAGGCAAACTTTAGGTTGAAAGATTCGGGGTGTCAAGCAGGGGAAGCGCGGGGCCGAGCACACATGGATCCGCCTCTATCAGCGCGATGCATGACGGTCTGTCGGCAGGCGCATGACCTGAGTATCCGGCCCAGTACGCGTTTCACAGGAACTTGCTACATTGCTGACTGCTCGGCAAGAGCGGCCCCACATTGCCGCCTGGCCCATCTCACACCGTACACCGCACACCGCACACCGACAGATCAAGGAGACATCGAATGCGCACCGGCCTTCAACTTCGTTCGCAAATCAAGAGCAGCGGTGAACTCGAGCTGTCGCTAGACAGCATCGACACGCCGCACCCCGGCCCGGATGAAGTCCTCATCCGCATTGAAGCCTCTCCCCTCAACCCGTCCGATCTCGGCCTGCTGTTCGGTGCGGCCGACATGAGCACGGCCAAGGCCAGCGGCACGGCAGAGCGCCCCGTGGTCACCGCGCGCGTCCCGGAAGGGGCGATGCGCAGCATGGCCGGCCGCATGGATGCGTCCATGCCGGTTGGCAATGAGGGCGCGGGCGTGGTCGTCGATGCAGGCTCGTCCCCTGCGGCGCAAGCGTTGCTGGGCAAGACCGTGGCTGCCATCGGCGGCGCGATGTACTCGCAGTACCGCTGCATTCCCGCGGACCAGTGCCTGGTCCTGCCCGAAGGCGCCACGCCCGCCGATGGCGCGTCGTCATTCGTCAACCCGCTCACCGCGCTGGGCATGGTCGAGACCATGCGGCGCGAAGGGCATAGCGCCCTGGTGCACACCGCCGCGGCCTCCAACCTGGGCCAGATGCTCAACCAGATCTGCCTCAAGGATGGCATCAAGCTGGTGAACATCGTGCGCAAGCAAGAGCAGGCGGACCTGCTCAAGGCACAAGGCGCGGTCTACGTCTGCAACGCCGCGTCGCCCACGTTCATGCAGGACCTCACCGAGGCACTCGTCGCTACCGGCGCAACGATCGCGTTCGACGCCACGGGCGGCGGCAAGCTCGCCGGCCAGATCCTCACCTGCATGGAAGCGGCCTTGAACAAGACCGCGCGCGAATACAGCCGCTATGGCTCGACCACCCACAAGCAGGTCTACCTCTACGGCGGCCTGGACACCAGCCCGACCGAGTTCACCCGCAGCTTCGGCATGGCGTGGGGCATGGGCGGCTGGCTGCTGTTCCCGTTCCTGCAGAAGATCGGGCGCGAGCGGGCCAACGAACTCAAGCAACGCGTGGTGGCGGAGCTGAAAACCACCTTCGCCAGCCATTACTCGAAGGAAATCTCGCTGGCCGAGGTGCTGGACCTGGACGTGATCGCCGTCTACAACAAGCGCGCGACGGGCGAGAAGTACCTGATCAACCCGAACAAGGGCCTGGCAGGGTAAGTCATCCCGGGGCGCCCTGCGCGCCCGCAGTGTCAAGTATCAGCCGCTGCGCCGCGGCCGGCGGCGCTGGTCGGCTGCATGGATCCTGGCAACTCGGCCACGGCTCTGTCCGGCGGCGCCAAGTACGGCTATCGCCTGCTGGCAGTCATGGCCGCGTCCAGTCTCGTCACCATGCTCCTACAATGGATCCCCGAGCGCGTTCAAGGCGTGGACCGGTAGTGCGCCGGGCGCGCATCGGCGAGTCGAGAGCGGTAGCTGGCCGCTGCCGATTTACACAACAAGAAACACAGAGGAGAGACAACCCGTGCCCCACCCGTTCGTGCGCACCGCCCTGCCGTGCGCCGCCCTTCTGCTCGCTTGCCTCAACGCCCTCCCCGCCCACGCCGACATCCGCGTGGGCATCGACGTTTCCACCACCGGCCCCGCCGCCTCCATCGGCATCCCGTCCAAGAACACCGTCATGATGTGGCCGCAGACCCTGGGCGGCCAGCGCGCGCAGTACGTGATCCTGGACGATGGCTCCGACCCGGCCGCGGCCGTGCGCAATGTGCGCAAGCTGATCTCCGAGGACAAGGTGGATGTGGTGGTGGGCCCCAACATCACGCCCACCGCCATTGCTGCGCTGGACGCCGTGGCGGAAGGCGAGACGCCGATGGTGGCCCTGGCTGCGTCGGCTGCCATCATCGAGCCGCAGTCGGACCCCAAGCGGCGCTGGGCGTTCAAGATGCCGCAAAACGATTCGCATATGGCTACGGTCCTTACCGAGTACATGAGCAACCACGGCATCAAGACTGTCGGCTTCATCGGTTTCAACGATGCCTACGGCGAGAGCTGGTGGCGCGAGTTCTCCAAGCTGGCGGACATGCGCAAGCTCAAGGTGGTGGCCAACGAGCGCTTCTCGCGCACCGATACTTCGGTAACCGGGCAGGTGCTCAAGCTGATGGCTGCCACCCCGGATGCGATCCTGATTGCCGGCGCGGGCACGCCGTCGGTATTGCCGCAGAAGACCCTTGCCGAGCGCGGCTACAAGGGCAAGGTGTATCAGACGCACGGCATCGCCACCTGGGATTTCCTGCGGGTAGGCGGCAAGGACGTGGAAGGCACGCTGTTCCCGACCGGGCCGGTGGTGGTGGCGCGGCAGTTGCCGGATGGCCATCCGGTAAAGAAGGTGGCGCTGGATTTCGTGACGCGCTATGAGACGAAGTACGGCGTGGACAGCATCACGCAATTCGCCGGCGATGCCTGGGGCGCGTGGATGCTGCTGGACGATGCTGCGCGCCGTGCCGGCAAGAGCGGCACGCAGCCGGGCACGCGCGAGTTCCGCCACGCCATGCGCGATGCACTGGAGACGACCACCAACCTGACCATTCCCAATGGGGTGATGAACCTGAGCGCGAAGGACCATCAAGGCTTTGACCAGCGCTCGCGCGTGATGGGCGTGATCCGCGACGGCAAGTTTGCCTACGCGTCAGACAAGTAAGGATATGCAAGGATATTTGAGATGAGCAATACAACGATTGGCTTTATCGGCCTTGGCGCCATGGGCACGCCGATGGTGCGCCACCTGCTCGCCGGCGGCCACGCCGTGCGCGCCTATGTACGCCGCCCCGAGGCCGCCGACGCGGCCCGCGCGCTTGGCGCCGTGCCCTGCACCACGCCGGCGCAAGCCGCGCGCGGCGCCTCGGTGGTGTTTACCAATGTCACGTCATCGGAAGACGTGCAGGCCGTGCTGCTGGGCGAGCACGGCGTGATCGAAGGTGCGGCGCCGGGCACCATCTGCATCGACCACAGCACCATCTCGCCCATCGTCACCCGCGAGATTGCCGCCAGGCTGGCCGAGCACGGCATCGAAGCGCTGGACTGCCCGGTCTCCGGCGGCACGATTGGCGCCGAGGCCGCCAGCCTCACCATCATGGTGGGCGGCAAGGCCGAGATGCTGGAGCGCGTGCGGCCGCTGCTCGCGCTGCTCGGCAAGACCATCACCCACATCGGCGATCACGGCGCAGGGCAAGTCGCCAAGCTGTGCAACCAGATCGCGCAGGTGGTCAATATCGAAGGCATCGCCGAAGCCATGCGCTTCGCGCAGGCGCAGCAGGTAGACAGCGGCCGCGTGCTGCAAGCCATGGCCACCGGCATGGCCGGCAGCCGCATGCTGGACATGATGGGACCGAAGATGGTCGCCCACGACTTTGCGCCCGGTATCGAAGCGCGGCTGCACGACAAGGACTTCGGCCTGGCCGCGGAGATTGCGCGCCAGCTCGGGCTGGAGCTGCCGGCCATGCAAGCCACCTCGCGCCAGCTCGGCACGCTGATGGAAAAGGGCTGGGGCAAGGACGATACGTCGTCGTTGCTGCGGGTGCTGGAGGGCTGAATGGCCGAAGAGTGGCCCCAAAAAAAAGGCGGGGCTAAGCCACCCCCATCATCCGCCGCACAGCCAGCAGCAACGGGCTGTCCCTGTCGGCGAAATCATCCATCACGTTGAAATGGTGCCTGGCGGGCATCGGCACATGCGCCGCACCGGGCGCCTGCGCGTTGGCGGGCCAGCCAGCGCGCAGCAGATCGGTCTGCCGATGGTATTCGCCCGGCTCCAGCCCGCCCACCGCGGTAACCAGCGGTGCATCCGTGGCCGGCGGCAGGAAGGCCGGCGAGAGCCGCTCAACATCACGCGCCGATAGCTTCAGGTCGACCTGCAGGAAGTCCGCCCGGCGCAGCGGCTCCAGGTCATGCAGCCCGCTGACCGAGACCACGCCCTTGACCAGGTCGGCGGGCAGATCGCCGCCTACGCGCGGCCATAGCGTGGTGAGCATCATCGCGGCCATGTGGCCGCCGACGGAATGCCCGGCCACGAAGATGCGCGACCTGTCATGGCCAAGCCGGCCGGACTCCCGGTACAGCCAGGCCACGCTGCGCACGGCCTGCAGCACGATGGTCTCCACCGTCACCGCCGGGCACAGCGAGTAATTGATCACCGCCACCGACACGCCGCAGTGCGGCAGCGCATTGGCCACCAGGCTGTGGTCGCGCTTGTCCAGCGCGCGCCAGTAGCCGCCGTGGAGGAACACCAGCAGCGGCGGCGGCCCATCGGCAGTGCCCGGTTCGGCCGGTTCGGCCGGAAAGTAATCGAGCCGCTCGTCCGCTGCGTGCGGGCCGGGCTCGGCACCGGCGTAGCTCAGGTCCTCCAGCCAGCCGGCGCGCTTGCGCACCTGCAGCGACAGCGCCGCCCAGCGGGCCATGTGGGCAGCGTTGTCGGGCACGTTGGCCCGGTTGTTGTATTCGCGCGCATAGAAGGTGGGATCCTGCGACGGCAGCCGTGCAAGACTGGCGAGGGAGGGCTGGGCTGACATGTGGCTCCGGGGTGGATGTGAGAAACCGGGCGGCGCCACGGCTGCAAGCATGCTAGCGAGTTCGCATAGCGCCAGATATCGACAACTTCCCGGATGTCGGGCCGCTGCGGCAAGCCTGGGAGCGCCCGCCACCCTTCGCCGGCTTCATCCGCTGTACCGCCCGGAGGCCGCCTGAATCCTGCAATCGTAGCCTGGCGACGCGGGCCAAGCGGGCGCGCCAGGGTTGCGGATGGGACGCGTTGGGGCCGCGCTACCGGAGCCAGTTGTGGCCTGGCAAGATTTGCGGCATAATTCCCGGCTCAGCACCGTGCTGGTACGCCGGACTCCCGGCAAATCCGCCAGCACCCACTCAGCCCGGGTGGTGAAACAGGTAGACGCAGGGGACTCAAAATCCCCCGCCGCAAGGCGTGTCGGTTCGAGTCCGACCCCGGGCACCACTATATTTCCCAAAATACAAGTCGATACGCCCAAGGGCGAGCGCAGCTTCACCGCACGTTGAGATTCCGTACAGCGTGTTGGCCCGAAACTAAGCCGGAAAGAACTCGACCCGCTCCCCGGCGCCAGCCATCGACTGCCCGAACGTAATCCAGCCGTGCCCTCTCAGCGCGACTTCATCGCGGCGCAGGATGATTTCGCCATCGCCGTCGATGGCGACATGCGTACCGTTCGCGCTTCGGTCGATCAGCATGTACTTCCCGGCGCGGAACTCGATCATTGCGTGGAACCGCGATGTCTGCGGATCGGCAACGACGATCGTCATCGCGGCGTCGCGCCCTATCGTGACCAGCGGCGAGGCGCCGTTCATGCGGACCTCCATCTCCCGATACCGCAGCGTTAGCAGCGCGGGGCGGATCGCGCGCTGGCTTACGTCGGCGAGAATGGTCATGTCGGCGTTCTGCTGCCATATCGCTTCGAACAACTCCACGGGCACGTCCTTGCCGCGCACGTGTATCGGGTAGAGGTAGCGCATCGCCTGGCGCAGGATTTCCGGCAGATGCGCCACGGCGTCCTTGCTGGTAATGATCTGCCCCTGCGATGCGAGCTTGGAGAGGCGCGCGGCAAGGTTCACCGTGTCGCCGAACACGTCGCCCGAGGCATCATGCAGGAGCGGGCCGTGGTGAAAGCCGATATGGATCGACATGGGGATGCCGGATACGGGCGGCAGCGCTGCAATCGCCATTTGCATGTCGAGTGCAGCCTGCATGGCATTTTCGGCAGTGGGAAACACCGCCATGACTTCATCGCCGATGGTCTTCACCACGCGGCCTTGCTGCGCCGACGAACAGGACTTCATCAGGGCGATGCACTGCCCGATTGCACCGAAGGCGGCCGCGTTGCCTGCCTTTTCATACAGCTTGGTGCTGCTGCTGATATCCGCGAACAGTACGGAACCGTCACCGTCGGACATCGCAGGCATCGATTCCCGGTCCATATGCACCTCAACCTGTTCGCTCGCCGCCCGCCTCGCGCGGCGCCCTGCACTGATGGTAGTACGCGGCCGAATGCTCAAAGAAATGTTTCAGCGATATCGATCGATGAGCGCTGGCCGAGTGCCTCGAAGTTTGCCGCGAGCCAGGCGTCGGCCCGCTCGCGCCCGAGCGTGAACAGGCCGCGCAGGAAGGCCCAGTCCGCGTTGAACTTGCTGGGCGCGCCCAGCCGTGCCATCTCGGCTTCGGCATCGATGCTGTGGATCAGCATGCGGCGGTAGCGTGACGGGTCGAGCGCGCCTTCGTCGATCAGCCGGGTGATGAACTCGATGGCGCGCATCTCGCGCATCAACGAGGAGTTGAAGCTGAGCGTGTTGATACGGTCCAGGATTTCGCGTGCCGTGACAGGCACCTGGGGAATGTGGATCGGGTTGAGGCGGATGATCAGCACATCGCGGCTGTCGGTCTCATAGATCAGCGGATAGATCGGCGGGTTGCCCATGTAACCGCCGTCCCAGTAATACTCGCCGTCGATCTCCACAGCCTGGAACAGCGTCGGCAGGCAGGCCGAAGCCATCACGGCCTTGGCGCAGACCTCGCCAGTGCTGAACACGCGGATGCGTCCGCGCAGCACGTTGGTTGCGCACAGGAACAGCTTGACGCTCTTGCTGCGGCGCAGCACCTCGAAATCGATGGTCTCATCCAGGATGTTCTGCAGCGGGTTGAGGTTGCAAGGATTGAGCTGGTAAGGCGAGTAGAAGCGCGTGAGATGGTCGAACACCATCCACGCCGGCGACATCTCCATATTGCCGCCGGCACCCATCAACCGGTCCAGCCAGGTAGGTTGCAGGGGACTCAGCTTCGCGCAGTCGGACACCTTGCGCCAGCACGTCTCCAGGGCCTGCCGCGCGCCCTCCGGCCCACCGCTTGCCAGGCCGTAGGCGAGCACGGTGGCGTTGACGGCACCGGCGCTGGTGCCGCTGATGCCGTCGATGCCGATGCGCTTGTCTTCCAGCAGCCGGTCCAGCACGCCCCAGCTGAATGCCCCATGGGTGCCGCCGCCTTGCAATGCGATATTGATGTGGCGGATCGCGGGTGGATGCGTGGCTTGCATGGTGGCCTCCTGTTTGCGTGCCTTGGTGATGCTTCTGCCCCTGCGTGCCTGGGGCTCGGCCCGTGCTGGCCTTCCGGCTCCCTTTGGTTGCAGCGTAGTGCATGCGGGCGAACAATCGGCTCACACTGGCTCAATCCGGCGCATTGCCCGCCTTCGCCGTCCATCGAGCGGACAGAAAGCGCCCAGTTCTGTTCACCCTCTGCAGACCTGCAGACCTGCAGACCTGCGTGGCGATGCGAACAGTTGTGGCCGGGGCGCTACCCCTGTCCCTCCCCCACCAGCGCCTTGATCCACTCATGCACCACCCGCACCTCCGGCGAGGCCTCGAACCGCTCCGACACCATCAGATAGTACGAATGCGCCGATGACAAGCTGACCGGCGACAACCGCACCAGTTGCCCGGACTTGAGCAGATGCAGCAGCAGCGAGCGGCGTCCGTATGCGATGCCCTGCCCGCGCATGGCGGCGTCCAGCATCAGGCCGGTGTCGGTGAAGGTGGTCACCCGGTGGCTACGCGGCATCGGCAGGCCGGCTTCCTGGAACCAGGGTTCCCAGGCGTGGCGGCTGTGCGAGAGCAGCATCGCCTCACCGAACAACTTGGGCAGGGCGCGCTGCCTGAGGGTGGCCAGATAGGACGGTGCCGCCACCGGAAACCATTCGTCGTGGCCAAGGTCCAGATGCGGCTCGACCGGCTTGGCACGGGCAAAGCGCAGCGCGATGTCCGCCTCGCCGTGACGCGGCACCACCATCTGGCTCGTGGGGTTGAGCTCGATGGCGATCTGCGTATGGCAGCGCTGAAAATCCGCCAGCGCAGGCACGACTCGGAAACGGGCAAAGGAGGGGAGGACGCTGACGCGCACTGTGCGGGCGGCGCCATCCATCTGGCCAAAGGCTTCGCCCAGCACGGACAACGCTTGGCGCACGGATACCAGCAGGCGTTCGGCATCTGGCGTGGGGGTCACCGTGCGGGTGGTCCGCACAAACAGCACCATCCCGCATAGTTGCTCCAGCTCCCGGATGCGGTGGCTGACCGTGCTGTGGGCGAGGCTAAGCGCCTCGGCAGCCTTGTGGAAACTCCGCAACCGGGCTACGGCGTCAAAGGCGAGCAGCAGCGGAATCGGCGGGATGTGCTTCATAAGGGAGTGCGCGGGGCGGCCGCTGGCTTGGCGCCGGTTGGGAATGGCTGGATCGAAGCGCAGCGCGATGCGCGATCATAGCGCACGCGCGGTGCGCCAGGCCCAGCCGAGCATGCCGGCGAACGCCAGCGGGCCCCACACGAACATCAATTCGCCCAGGTCAGGCACCAGCGCGCGATGCGGCAGCACGGCATGGCCCGCGCGCGCCCAGTCGGCGGCCAGAAGGGTCAGGCACGCTGCCTGCAGCAGGATGCTGCGGCCGGCGCGCTCCATGCCAAGCGCCGCCGCGGCGGCCAGGGGCACAAGGCCGAAAGTCAGGGCGGAAATCATGGGCATCTGCCATCTCGCTATTGGTGGAATGGTGGAATGGTGGAATGGTGGAATGCCGCCACTGTAGATCCGGATCGGCCGTGCTTTGATGAAAGATGCGGCCCGATTGTGCGATGCACTCGACCAATGCATTGCGCTTGCGCTCCTCAACCCGCGTTGACGCCGAATCGGACTACGTGAAAATCGGCCGTTCGATCCGCAAGCTGTTCGAGGAGTACGTGGAGCGGTACAACGAGGCCACGGGCAGCAAGGCGCGCAAGGACGTGACGAAGAAGTAAGCCAGCGGCTTGTGACGGGCAGATGCGGCATGGCCCGGCATCTGCCTGACAGGCGCTTCCACGCGCGGCTCTGGTATGGTGGGCGATCCGCCACACCGCCGCCGAGCCGCATGTCCCCTTCCCTTCTCGCTACCGCCCTGCCTGCGTCCTGGTTCGCCGCACTGCAAAGCGCCATGCCGGCGGGTATTTCCTGGTGGTGGCCGTCGCTGTTCACACTGGCGGAATGGGCGATCCGCCTGGCCATGCTGGTCTATGTGCCGCAGCGCCGCGCCCCGGCGGCGGCGCGCACCTGGCTGCTGCTGATCTTCTTCCTGCCATGGCTGGGGCTGGTGCTCTATGCGCTGTTCGGCCGCATCTACTATCCCAAGTCGCGCCGCCTGAAGCTGGCCCGCATCAACCAGGGCATCGCAAACGTCCGTGACCGGGTGGCGCGCTTCGCGCCATTGCAGCCGCTGCCCGCAGCCGTCGCCGCCGATGCGGCCGGCCTGATCGAGCGGCTCGGCTCCTACTCGCCGATGCGCGGCAATGCCGTGGCGCTGCTCGACGACTATGACGCGACGGTAGCCGCGATGATTGCCGATATCGACGGCGCCCGGCGCCAGGTCCATCTGCTGGTCTATATCTACGCCGCGGACGCAACCGGCCGCGCCTTTACCGACGCCCTGCTGCGGGCGAGCGCGCGGGGCGTGCGCTGCCGCCTGCTGGTGGATGCGCTGGGCGCGCGCGCCGGCTGGCGCATGTTTGCCGATACGCTGCGCGACGGTGGCGTGGAGGTGGTGCAGGCCCTGCCCATGCGCTCGCTGATGGCGGTGCTCAAAGGCAAGAGCGCGCGCTTCGACCTGCGCAATCACCGCAAGATCATGGTGGTGGATGGCAGCATTGGCTACATCGGCTCGCAAAACGTGATCGACGCCGAGTCGATGCCCGGGCTACCCAATGAAGAACTGGTGGCGCGCGTGACCGGGCCTGTGGTGGCGGAGTTGCAAGCGGTCTTCCTGGCCGACCGCTACCTGGAGACAGGCGACAGCAACTTCGACCTCGACAGCTTCCCACCCATGGAGGCGCAAGGCCCGCACATCGCGCAGATGCTGCCCAGCGGCCCTGGCTACGGCACGCAGAACGCGCAGATGGCGCTGATCAGCATGATCCACCGCGCGCGCAGCGAAGTGGTCATCACCACGCCCTACTTCGTGCCGGATGAATCCTTCCTGCAAGCGCTGCACCTGGCCTGCTACCGTGGCGTGGCGGTGCACCTGGTGCTGTCGCAACGGATCGACCAGCGCTTTACGCAGGCCGCGCAGGAGGCTTACTTCGGCGTGCTGCTGGACTCGGGGGTGCAGATCCACTTGTATCGCCCCGCCTTCCTGCATGCCAAGCACGTCACCATTGACGATGAAGTTGCCATGGTGGGATCGACCAATATGGATATCCGGTCGTTTGCGCTCAATGCGGAAGCCGCGCTGGTGATCTATGACCGCGACGTGGTGGCGCGCATGCGGCGGATCCAGCAGCGGTATCTGGCTAATAGTGAGACGGTGGTGCGGGCGGTTTGGCAACGGCGGCCGCTGCATACGCGGACTTGGCAGAATCTTTGCCGGTTGGCGGATTCGTTGCTGT
Organism: Cupriavidus sp. YAF13; assembly: GCF_052113425.1. NCBI lineage: Bacteria > Pseudomonadati > Pseudomonadota > Betaproteobacteria > Burkholderiales > Burkholderiaceae > Cupriavidus > Cupriavidus sp. YAF13. Next base: position 34,944 of record NZ_JBFRDD010000074.1, on the reverse strand, counting down.
AGGTTTAGTTGGCTAGGGGTGACGTCGGTAGCCCCGCTGACGCGGGGGGAGGCGTTTGTTGGGCGGGGTTTTCATGCTTCTAGCTGCTGTCGCGGCTGTACGGGGTTGGCCGTTTACACACGTGTGAGATGTCACTTTTCTTTACTCGTAAAGAAAAGTGACCAAAAGAAAGCGATCCTTGCAGGAGGCTGGCTTGTCGGGGTTGCGTAGYCCGGTGGTTTCGTCGTCAGGCCCCGGGTTTTAATRGCCTCATGCCGTTACCGRTTTGAATGGCCACGATCCTGCGGRTGGCGCTGGTTTCGTGGTGAGGCTGCTCGGTAGCGGCATCCCTGCTCATTCATCTATCACGATATATCACGCCGTGATGGTTTCGTGGTGGGGTGGGCGCGGCGGAAGAATTCTTTGGCCTTTCGATTCGGTGCCACCGCGCCCACGACGGAAACGGGACGCTTGCAACTTCGTGGCCGCCTGCACCGCGAGCGACAGACGGCTTGAAGTTCGTGGTGGGCGCTACCGGGGGGGCACCACGCATCCCTGGGCATATGCAGGGTCGTGGTGATCTAAACTGGTAACGGCACGAGTCCATTAGCACCCGGGGCCGTACGACGAAACCATCGGGATTCCCAATGACGCCACGCCAGCCTCCTGCAAGGATCGCTTTCTCTTGGTTACTTCTCTTTACGAGTAAAGAGAAGTGACATCTCACACGTTCCAAAACGGCCAACACCGTACAGCCGCGACAGCAGCTAGAAGTAGTAAAACCCCGCCCACAACGCACCCCCCCGCGTCAGCGGGCCACAAGCAATACACATCGCACACTCCCCCCACTGAAGCATCAAAACTCCGAACTCCCAGCTCCGCCCTACATCCTCGACGACGCCAGCCGCGCGGCCAGCCCCAGGAACACCACCCCCGCAAACCAGTTCAGCGCGCGCTGCGCGCGTGCCGAGCGCAGCAGCAGGGCGCCGAACATGGCCGAGCAGTAGGCGATGACCGAAAAGACCAGCAGGGTGGCGATGATAAACACCACGCCGAGCACCATGATCTGCAGCCCGATATGGCCACGGTCCGGCGCGACGAACTGCGGCAGGAACGCAAGGAAGAAGATCACCACCTTGGGGTTGGTCAGGTTCATCACCACGCCCCGGCGGTACATATGCCCCACGCCAGCCTTGTCGCCGCTGCCCTGGCGCATCGCGCCCACCGGGGCGCGGAACGCCTGCCACGCAAGATAGGCCAGGTATAGCGCGCCGGCGATCTTGAGCACCATGAATGCGAGCTTGGACGCGGCGAACAGCGCGGCCAGGCCAAAGGCGACCGCGGCTGTATGCACCAGCAGCCCGGTGCACAGGCCAAGCACCACGACCATGCCCGCGCGGGGCCCCCGCATGGCGGATTGCAGCAGCACAAAGACATTGTCCGGGCCCGGCGTCAGTCCAAGCACCACGGCGATGCCAAAGAATGGCAATAGTGTCTCGAGCGGGGGCATGCGCTTCACTCCTTTGCTTCAGCGGATATCGCGTTGTCGGGTTAGGCCCGGTATCGGAAAAAATCGGGCAAGAGGCATGGCCGGAGCATCCGGCGCGCCATCCGCATATTGCCAGCCAGACGGCGTTTTGTGCCAGCCAGACGTGCAGGCAGGCCCGGTCAGGGGTGCCAGGTCGCCGGACTGCCCGAGGCGGCCTCCGGCGCCGGCCGATGGCTTCCCGCCATCGCATACGAGAGCTGGTTGGCCGCATCCATGACGGTCTGTGCCAGCGCGAGCAGCCTTTGCTCGCTCAGGCGAGAGGACGGGCCGGAGATGCACGCCGACCCGAGCAGCTTCCAGTGCAGGCCAAACACCGGCGCYGACACGCTGGAGACTTCCGGCTCGCGCTCGCCCATCGACAGGTGATAGCCCCGCCGCCGGATCGATTCATAAGGCTCGCCCGGCTCCCCGGAAAATGCCAGGATGACGCGCCCCGGCGCGCCGCTGTCCAGCGGCAGCGCTGAGCCGATGCGCACATGGTGCCGGATGGCTTGCGGCCCTTCCACGCGCACCAGGCACATGCGCTGCTGGCCCTCGCGCACGTAGAACGACGCGCTTTCCCCGGTCCTGATGGTCAGTTCCCGCAGTACCGGCTCCACCACTTCGTGCACATTGAAGGTGGCCTGGTAGCACGCACCCAGCCAGCCGGCGGCGCGCCCGAGCCGCCAGCTGCCGTCCTCCTTCTGGACCAGGTAGTCGTCGCTTGCCAGCGTGCGCGCGAGGCGCAGCACGGTGGTCTTGTGAAAGCCGGTGCGGCGGCTGAGCTCGGCCAGTGTGAGTTGCGCGTCGCTGACACCGAAGGCTTCCAGGACGCGCAGCGCCCGCCGTACCGCGATGACGCCGCCGCCGGCGTCGTCAGCCGCCTCGCCGGCGATGGGGGAATTGGAGGAGTCCATGGTGTGGAATGGGTTGCGTACAGTGAAACCGTATTGTACTGCGTGCAACGACCATCCAGAATCCGTTCCAACAAATAACGAGATCTGGAGACAAGCAATGACGCTGCTGCGCCGCGGCCTGACCACCGCCATCCTTTGCGCCCTGGCCTTTCCGGCCCTGGCGCAGGCTCAAGCTCAAGCCTATCCCGCCAAGCCCATCCGCGTGATCGTGCCGTTCCCGGCCGGCGGCGGCACGGACATCATTGCCCGCGAGGTCACCAACAAGGTAGCGATGGCCCAGGGCTGGCGCTTCGTGGTGGACAACAAGCCGGGCTCCGGCGGCAACCTCGGCGTGGATGCCGCGGCCAAGGCCAGCGGCGACGGCTACACCATCGTGCTCGGCCAGACCAGCAACCTGGCCATCAACCCCACGCTCTACCGCAAGCTGCCCTACGACGTGGCGAAGGACCTCACGCCGGTGGGCCTGGTGGCCAGCGCGCCGCTGGTGCTGGTGACCAACGTGGATTCGCCCTACAAGACGCTGGCCGATGTGGTGGCCGCCAGCAAGGCGCGTCCGGGCACCATCAACGTGGCCTCGCCGGGCAACGGCACCGTGGCGCACCTGACCAGCGAGCTGTTCCAGAAGACGGCCGGCATCAAGCTCACCCACGTGCCATACAAGGGCGCGGCCCAAGCCGTCAACGACCTGATCGGCGGGCAGGTGCAGTTGTACCTGTCGTCGGTGCCGACGCTGATCGGCCATATCCGCAACGGCAAGATGCGCGCGCTGGCTGTCACCTCGGCCAAGCGCATGGGCGACCTGCCCAACGTGCCCACCATTGCCGAGTCCGGCTACGGCGGGTTTGAGGCCGTGACGTGGTTCGGCTTCGTGGCGCCCGCCGCCACGCCCAAGGACATCGTGGCGCGCCTGAACGCCGAGTTCAACAAGGCGCTGCAGGTGCCCGACCTGAAGAAGAAACTGAACGACCAGGGCGCCGACGTATTGGGCGGCACCCCCGAGCAGTTCGGCGCCCTGATGAAGAAGGACACCGTGCGCTGGTCGGCCGCCGTCAAGGCATCCGGCGCACAGGTCGACTGATTCCCGCACCCGTCGCCCACCCTCTCTATCCGCTTACCCGTTACCGCTTACCGCTTACCGGTTACCCCCTTACCCGTTGCCACCCCCGAATCCACGGAGCCATGCCATGAGCCTGCCCAACATCGTCAAATCCTTCGACCGCGTACCCGCCGACATCGTCGCCCAGGCCGCGAAATTCCAGCCTGCGATCCTGGCCGACGTGGCCGGCCGCCGGGGCGCGCTGCACGGCCGCATCAGGGCGTTGCGCCCGCACATGAAGCTGGCCGGCACGGCCTTCACGGTGGAGGTGCGCCCCGGCGACAACCTGATGATCCATGCCGCGATGGCGCTGGCCCAGCCCGGCGACGTGCTGGTGATCGACGGCAAGGGTGACCAGAGCAGCGCGCTGATGGGCACCATCATGATGAATGCATGCCGCCAGCGCGGCATCGCCGGCGTGGTGATCGACGGCGCGGTGCGCGACAGCCTGGAAATCGACGAAATGGATTACCCGGTGTTCTCGGTGGGCACCAACCCCAACGGCCCGACCAAGGAAGTGGGCGGGCGCATCGGCCACCCGGTCTCGGTCGGCGGCGTCACGGTCAACCCTGGCGACTTCATCTGTGGCGACGCCGATGGCCTGGTGGTGGTCGAGCGTGAAAAGATCGCATCGCTGCTGCCGCTCGCCGAGCACAAGGAAGCCGCCGAAGCCCGCCGCATCGCGCAGATCAAGGAAGGCAAGACCAGCGCCCCGTGGCTGCTCGCTTCGCTTGTTACCGCCGGCGTGCTGAAAGAGGGAGAGACGCTGTGAGCACCAAGCCAGCCATCCTCGTCACCGCGGCCGACCTCGCGCCACAAGCCGAGGCATTGCTCGGCGATTTTGAGATCGTCTACGCCGGCAAGACGCCCCAGGCCGCCGATCTGGTGGCGCTGGCGCAGCGCCACAACCCGGTCGGCATCATCGTGCGCTACGGCGCCGTGACACCGGAGATCATGGACGCCGCGCCGGCCCTGAAGGTCATCTCCAAGCACGGCAGCGGCACCGACACCATCGACAAGCCCGCTGCCGCCGCGCGTGGCATCGAGGTCACGGCCGCGGTTGGCGCCAACGCGGCCGCCGTGGCGGAACAGGCCCTGGCCCTGCTGCTGGGCTGCGCCAAATCCTTGGTGCAACTCAACGAACGCATGCATGCCGGCCATTGGGACAAGGCCACGCACAAAAGCGTCGAGCTGGCGGGCCGCACCATTGGCCTGATCGGCCTCGGCGCCATTGGACGGCGCTTTGCCAGGATGTGCGATGCGATGGACATGCGCGTGATCGGTTTCGATCCGTTCGCTGCCGATCTGCCCGGCTACATCGAGCCGGTGGACCTGGACGCGATCTGGCGCGAGTCCGACGCGATCTCGCTGCACTGCCCGCTGACCCCCGAGAACAGGGCGATGATCAACGCCCAAACGCTGGCGCGCTGCAAGCCGGGCGTGATGCTGGTCAACACCGCGCGCGGCGGGCTGATCGACGAACCTGCGTTGCTGGCTGCGGTGCGGTCCGGGCAGGTGGCCGTGGCGGGGCTGGACAGCTTCGCGGTCGAGCCGATGACGGTGCCGCATATCTTCCACGGCCAGCCTGGCTTTCTGCTCAGCCCGCATATTGGTGGCGTGACCAGCGCTGCTTACGTGAACATGGGCGTGGCGGCGGCGCAGAACACGCTAGGCGTGCTGGCCGCGCTGAACGAAGCCGGCTAAGCGGGCCAAAGTCGCGCGCTGCGACGACAGCTGGGCAAGACGCACGAAACAGCGATTGGCCCCAGGAAACAAACAGCAGGAGACAACCATGAACACCAGATCAACCCGTGCATCGGTTCCGTGCCGCTGCGCGCTGGCAGCGATCGCCTTCATCGCCATGTCGGCGCACGCGCAGACCTGGCCTGAAAAGCCCGTCAGGATCGTCGTCCCTTACCCCCCGGGCGGCGCCGTCGACGCAGTCACCCGCAAGATGGCCCAGCGCCTCACCGAGCAAACCGGCCAGAGCTTCGTCGTTGAAAACAAGGCTGGCGCCACCGGCACCATCGGCACCACGCAAGTGGCGCGCGCCCCGGCCGACGGCTACACGCTGCTCGCCAACGACACTACGTATTCCTTGTTGCCGCATATTTTCAAGAAGTTGCCGTTCGACTACGCCAACGACTTGCAGCCGGTGGCCGCCTTCGTGTTCGCGCCGATGGCCGTGGCGGTCAAGGCAGACGGCAAGTTCAAGACGATGAGCGACCTGATCGCCGCGGCCCGCGCCGGCGATGGCAAGGTGAGCTATGGATCGGGCGGCGCCGGCACCACGCCGCACTTTGCCAGCGAAGCCCTGGGCGTGGCCACTGGCGCGCACTTCATGCACGTGCCGTTCAAGGGGGCGGGCGAGGCCACGCTGGCGCTGCTCGGCGGCACGGTGGACTATCAGATTGCTTCCACGCCCGGCGTCATCGGGCAGGTCAAAGGCGGCAGCCTGCGCCTGCTGGCGGTGAGCGGCGACAAGCGCCTTGCTGCGCTGCCCAATGTGCCGACCTTTGCCGAGGCGGGTGTCAAGGGCTATGGTGTCGTCAACTTCACCGGCCTGTGGGCACCCAAGGGCACGCCGCCGAAGGTGCTGGAGCGCCTTCAAAAAGAAGTGGCGGCTGCCATGGCCTCTCAGGACATGAAGACCTTCGCCGAAGGCATTGGCGCGAATCCGGGCTACTGGGATGCGCCGGCGTTCTCCAGGCAGCTCGCCGAGCGCACGGCATTCTGGGGCAAGATAGCGGCCAACACTGCGTTTGAAAAGCAATGACATGACGCTACAGCACATTTCCATTCGACGCCGCATCCCGGCATGCAGCCTGCTGCTGGCCGTGGGCGCTCTGGCATTGCCATCCGGGGTGAGCGCGCAAGCGCAGGCGTGGCCGGCCAGGCCGCTGCGGCTGGTGGTCGGCTTTTCCGCCGGAGGCCCGACCGATGTGGTGGCGCGCGGTTTCGCCGCGCAAGCGGGCAAAGGGCTGGGGCAGCCGATGGTGGTGGACAACAAGCCCGGTGCCAATACCATCATCGCGGCGCAAGCCGTAGCCAACGCCACGGACGGCCACACGTTGCTGATGGCAGCCACCAACCACACCATGATCCCGGCGCTTTACAGCACCCGCGTCAACTTCGACGCGATCAGGTCGTTCAAGCCGGTCTGCGTGGTCGCTGTTGCCCCCACGGTGCTGGTGGTCGGGCCTTCGTTGCAGGTCAGGACGTTGGGCGAGTTCCTGCAGAAGGCCAAGGCAAAGCCGTTGTCAGTCACCTATGGCACACCTGGCGTCGGCAGCTCGGTGCACTTCGCCAGCGAGCTGTTCGCGCGCGAGGCAGGGATACGCATGACCGCCGTCCCATACAAAGGGGCGGCGCAGGTGGTCAATGACCTGATGGCGGGGCAGGTGGATGCTTCGTTCGCGTCGCTCGGCTCCGTCTTGCCGCAGATCAAGGCGGGCAGGCTGACCGCATTGGCGATCGCCAGTCCGGCACGCTCCGCGCAGTTGCCGGACGTGCCCACCTTCGAGCAGGCCGGCGTGAAGGGCTATGCCGCCGACGCGTGGTACGGCGTCCTCGCGCCGGCAAGCATGCCGGACGCGCACGTGCGCATGCTCGAGCGCGAGGTGCAGGCCTACCTGGCCGCGCCCGGCACCACGGGGAAGCTGCGCGCGCTCGGGCTGGAGCCCGAGGCACTATGCGGCGAAGAGTTTGCCCGGCAGATCCGCCGTGAAGTCGCCACTTATAGCCAGATCGCCCAGGAGCTTGGGCTCAAGGCCGATTGATTTCGAGTCAACCTCATCGCGCGCTGCGCCATTGCCATGTTCTTGCTGAATCCCCCGGAAGTCCGTGAGCTGGATACTTTCACCCGCATGCCGATGCGATACCGCCAGCCCAGGCGCACGGTCTGGGCCGACGCCAATCAGGGTGGGCGCGAGATCGACGCCTTCCTGGAGGGGCCGGTGTTTGACGGCGCCGGCAATCTCTACGTCACCGACATCCCCTACGGCCGCGTCTTTCGTATTGATCCGAAGGGCGACTGGGAACTGGTGGCGCAATGGGACGGCGAGCCCAATGGCATGAAGTTTCTCAGCCCGACGGAACTGCTGGTGACGGACTACCGCAACGGGCTGATGCTGCTCGACACGCGCAGCGGACACGTGGCGCCATACCTGGGCCGCCGCAATACCGAGAGCTTCAAGGGCGTCAACGACCTCACCATCGATACGCAAGGGAACATCTACTTCACGGACCAGGGGCAGACCGGGCTGCACGATCCTACCGGCCGCGTCTATCGCCTGAGTGCCGCTGGCCGTCTGGAGCTGCTGCTGTCCAATGTGCCCAGCCCCAACGGCATCGTGCTGTCCCCCGACGAGAAAGTCCTGTTCGTGGCGGTGACCCGTGGCAATTGCGTATGGCGCATGCCGATCCTCGCCGATGGCGGCGTCTCCAAGGCGGGCCAGTTCTTTACGTCATACGGCCCGAGCGGCCCGGACGGGCTGGCCATGGATGCCTGCGGCCGGCTGCTGGTGGCGAACCCGGGGCTGGGCTACGTCTGGGTGCTGAACCACCGCGCCGAGCCGCTGCAGGTGCTGCGTGGCCCCGCCGGGCATTCCCTGACCAATCTCGCCTTTGGCGGCGCGGCCGGCAAGACGCTGTTCGTGACGGACTCCACGGCGGGTGACATCCTGCGCATCGACATGGATGTGGCGGGGCTGCCGATTGGCCCAAGCAAGATTGCGGCGGGAGACAAGGCATGACGCGACGCTGGAAGCATAGCCCGGAGGGCAGCCACTGGGGCGAGTTCGGAGATGACGACCAACGCGGCCGGATGAACCTGGTGGACGAGGCCAAGGTGCTGCAAGGCATCGCCGAAGTGAAGGAGGGGAGGACGTTCTGCCTGTCCTTGCCGCTGGACCTGCCGGGCGGCTCGGCGATGAATCCGCGCCGGCAGCCGCCGCGCCGCTTCTCGGTCCTGCGGGACGGCAAGAGCGCCGGGCAGCAGGGATTCTGCTGGTCGTACGCATCCGAGGACCCGAGCATCACCGATGTGGTCAACGACGATGTGGTGCTCATGAGCCTGCAGTACTCCACGCAGTGGGACAGCCTGGCGCACGTTGGCAGCCACTTCGATGCCGATGGCGACGGTGTGCCGGAGGCGGTTTTCTACAACGGCTTCAAGGCGGGAGAGCACATCCGGCCTGGCCATGAAGTCAGCAGCGCCGAGCCCTGGGCGCGCTACCAGGATCCGGTGGCGCAAGCGCTCAGCATCGCCGTGCTGGCGGAGCATGGGGCGCAAGGCCGTGGCGTGATGCTGGACCTCGAACACCATATTGGCCGCAAGCGCCATGCCGTCGGGTACGACGAGCTGATGCGCATCCTCGATGCCGACAGCATCCAGGTGGRGGCCGGCGACATGGTCTGTATCCACACCGGCTTTGCCGACATGCTGCTGGCGATGAACGGCAACCCGGACGTCAAGCGCCTGCATGACAGTGGCAGCGGCCTCGATGGCTACGACAGCAAGCTGCTGAACTGGATTGTCGACACCAGGCTGGCTTGCCTGCTGGCGGACAACCCGGCGGTCGAGCTGGTGGTGCCGAAGCCGCTGACGCCGTCGCCGATCCGCGGCCCGCGCCTGCCGCTGCACGCGCATTGCCTGTTCAAGAACGGCATTCATCTCGGCGAGCTGTGGTACCTGACGCCGCTGGCGCGCTGGCTGCGCGCGCACGGCCGCAGCCGCTTCCTGCTGACCGCGCCGCCGCTGCGCCTGCCCGGCGCGGTTGGCTCGCCGGCGACGCCGATTGCCACGGTCTAGCCGGCCGCGTTACTGAATTCAACGCATTGCAAATCGACGGAGTCGAACACATGCACAAGAAGTTTGTCGCCAAGGGGCTGATAGTGGTCCTGCCGCTGTTCGGGACTACGGTCACCGCCAATGCCAACGCCGCTGGCTATCCGGACCATCCCATTCGCCTGGTGGTGCCTTACCCGGCCGGCGGTGCGGCGGACACCGTGGCGCGGATCCTGGCCGCTCCGCTTGGCGCGAAGCTTGGGCAGACGGTGGTGGTCGACAATCGTCCGGGTGCCAGCGGCGTCATTGGCGCAGGCGCGGTAGCGAAGGCGGCGGCCGACGGCTACACGCTGCTGCTCGACGCTACCGCCCACTCGGTCAACCCCAGCCTGCAGCCCCGGCTGCCGTATGACACCAACAAGGACTTCGTCCCCGTTTCGCTCGTCGTGCTGGTGCCGAATCTTCTCGTGGTGCCGCCGAATTCGCCGTTCAACAAGCCCCAGGACCTGATTGCCGCCGCCAAGGCAAAACCCGGCAAGCTGAGCTATGCGTCCGCCGGCCCGGGAACCGCCCAGCATCTCGCGGCGGCCTTGTTCAGCCAGCAGTCCGGGCTGAACCTGCTCCACGTGCCTTACAAGGGTGGCGCGCCGGCGCTGAGCGACCTGATGGGCGGCCAGGTGGACCTGATGTTCAGCAACATGGCGGCCTCGTACCCGCTCGTCAAAGGCCAGAAGCTGAAGGTGCTTGCCACCACGGGGACCAAGCGCGCTCCCGCGCTGCCAGATACGCCCACCGTGGCGGAGTCCGGGCTGGCGGGCTACCAGGTCTACGAATGGAACGGGCTCTTCGCACCCGCCGGCACGCCGCCGGCGATCGTGGACCGGCTTAGCGGCCTGGTGCGGCAAATCCTCCAGTCGCCAGCGGTGAGGCAACGCTTGCTTGCCATCGGCGCTGAGCCGGCCGGCTCCACCCCGGCAGAGTTCAGGCGTTTCGTCGATAGCGAAACAGCGCAATGGGCGCAGGTCATCAAGGACGGGAGTATCAAGCCTGAATAGGCGCCGGAAAGTGCAGGGCGCGGCCCGACATCCCGCCGGACCCATTTGCCCCTCGGCATGCCACCGCGCCTCCAGCGCCGTGCCAACGCAAAAAAGCCCGTGCGGCGTGAACCGTACGGGCTTTCAGAATCTGGTTGCGGGGGCAGGACTTGAACCTGCGACCTTCGGGTTATGAGCCCGACGAGCTGCCAACTGCTCCACCCCGCGGGCCGAAATATACGCGGGTTGGTGCGTCATGGATAGTCCTGATTGGGATTATTTTCAGAAATGGTCTCGGCGGATTGCCAGAATCAATGCAGATGCTGCAAGAATGAGCGCGGCATTCGCGCTTTGTCGGGCATCCGAGCGGTGGCCGATCCCGTCGTCAAGCCACGTATTCGCCGCACGCGCAGCATCAACGGACACGATTGCCCGTGAGATCGGCGGTGCACATGCACCAAATCCTGGCGCCGGCCTGGCAGCAACCACCCCCGCTCTTACCCTCCGGCGGCATCCTTCGGCGCCGGAGCCAGGCGGAACTGCGCGGACAAGTCGGCCTCGGCGCCAAGCTGGGCATCGGTCTGCACGACGCCTTTCGCGGCGAGCTTCGTGAGTGTCCGCGCTGCCTGGATCGGGCTGACGCCCGTGGCCTTTGCGACCTGATATGCATCCATCGGGGTGCCCGTCTTTTGCAGGGCGTCGATTACTGCCTGGCGAGTGTCGTGATTGTTGTTCATTTCCGGGCGTAGGTTGAGTCTGCTCAGACTAGACGAGGTGGACCGCCGGCGCAACCCCGCATTCTTGCTGATTCCCCCGCCCGAAAAGGTTGCGCGACGGGCGTCGCACGTCAGAATAGAGGGTCTGACTGCACGCATCGCAAGAATCGCAAGAACAATGAAGCACACACTACTGCTGATCGACGGCCTGAACATCCTGCGCCGGGTCTATGAAGCCAACCCGGCCGAAGACATCCCGACCAAGGTTGAGGGTGCCGTGCTTTCGGCGCTGGCCTCGTTCCGCCGGGCCTTGACCGACTGCAAGCCCACGCACGCGCTGGCGGCGTTTGATACGGGCGGCAAGACCTGGCGGCACGCGCTCTATCCCCAGTACCGCCAGCACCGCAAGCCCATGGACCCGGAACTGGCGGAGGTCCTGCCTGACTTCCGGCTGACGCTGACGGAAGTGCTCGGGCTGCAGACCGTCATGATCGACGGCTACGAGGCCGACGACATCATCGCCACGGCCTTTTATCGCTGGACCGCGAGCAAGGAGGGGCAGGTGATCCCGGTGAGCACGGACAAGGACGTGCTGCAGCTGATTGCCGACGGCGCCATTGTGCGCAACCACTTTGCCACCGCGAAGAACGGGGAGCCGTCCTGGTTCGATGAACGCTACGTCATGGATAAGTTCGGCGTGGGCAGCCACCAGCTTGCCGACTATCTCGCGCTGCTGGGGGATAGCACGGACGATATCCCCGGTGTCGAGAAGGTCGGGGCCAAGACCGCGGCCAAGCTCCTGCAGCGCTACGGCGACCTGGAGGGCGTGCTTGCCAACGCCGCCGAGGAAAAAGGCGTGGTCGGCAAGAACCTGGCGGAACAGGCACATCTGGCCCGGCTCTCCCGCCAGTTGCTCTCGCTGAAGACCGATGCCCAGCTTGGCCTGACGTGGAACATGCTGCGGGTGGGCGAATCGGCTGAGTAGTGGTTGAGTCGTGGTTGAGTCGTGGTTGGGGAGTGGCTGGGTAGCGGCACCTGGCGTTCCTGGCGGTGCCCATGGTCGGCGCCTTTACGCATCGACCCGGCCAAGGCGATCGCGATCAAGGCATACCTGCTGCTGCTTCTTGCATTTTTGGTTTTAGGTTTTAGCCGCCATGACGCTGGCGCGGCCCGGCTTGCGGTCGAACAGCAGCAGCTTCAGCGCCATGCACAGCGTTGCCAAAGCGGCGAACAGCCAGCCGCCCCACAACGCGCCCGTCATGCCCGCTGCGGTGATGCACCAGCCGCCCACCGCCGAGCCGGACACCACGCCCAGGTTGGCGGCCGAGATATAGAGGCTGGTCGCGAACTCCGGGGCTTCCGGCGCAGCGGATGCCAGCCACATCTGGCTGACGATCAGGCCGCTGGTATGCGCGGCGCCCCATAGCAGGCAGACCGCGATCATCGGGACAAACGAGGCATTGCCGCAGGCGTAGAGCACAAGGTAGGCACCACCCAGAACCGCCGGGTGCAGCAGCGCGGTCCGCGCCAGGTTCTTGCCCAGCAACCGGCCGGCGATCAGGTTGCCCGCCACGCCGCCGATACCGAACACCACCAGCAGCGCGCTGATAGCCTCGCCACCCATGCCGGCCTCGCGCGCGAGGTACTCGGCCGCATAGCTGTAGACCGAGAACATCGTGGCGAAGACGAACACGGTTGCGATCAGGTTGAGCCACAGCGTCGGTTTGCGCAGGATGGCCGAGGGCCGGCTGGCGGATGCGGCCTGCGCGGGTGCGGGCCGCTGCGCCGCATCCGGCAGCATGGCCTGCAGGCCGATTCCCGCCGCCGCGTTGACGGCGGCGCAGAACAGGAAGGAGGCTTCATAGGAAAAGCGCGCCGCAATCCACGCGGTGAGCGGCACGCCCAGCACCAGGCCCATGCTGGTGCCCACGAAGGCCATCGCCGTGGCGTGCGTGGCTCGCTCCTTCGGGTACAGCGACACGGCCGCCGCGAATGCCAGCGAGAAGAACACCGGGTGCAGCAGCGCGGGGACGATGCGCAGCGCCATCAGCCCGGCAAAGCTCGGCGCCCACGCCGACAGCACGCTGCAAGCGGCGAACACGAACAGCGAGCCCGCCAGCACCTTGCGCCGGGCATAGCGCGACAGCCACAGCACCATGAATGGCCCGCACACGGCCACCACCAGCGCGAACAGGCCGACCAGCCAGCCTGCCCGGGCCACCGTGACCCCGTAGCGCGCGACGATGGCGGGCAGGATGCCGACCACGCCGAACTCGATGGCGTAAAGGCCAAACAGGCCGAGCGCGATAAAGAACAGGGAGCGGCCAGCATCGATGCCCTTCATGGGTGCCACATGGCTCATTGCGCCACCGCCTCTTGCCCATAGACGGCGTCGCGCAGGTCCATCACGAAGCGGCCGGACATGCCTTCGTACAGGGTGTTGGTGAACGCGGCCACGCTCAGGCCCCGGGCGCGGTCGACGAACCAGGAGTGCCCGTAGGCGCCGCCCCAGCGCCAGGTGCCGGCCGACTCCGGCGAGCCGGCCGCAGCCGGATCGTACAGCACCGAGAAGCCCAGGCCGAAGCCGGTGCCCGGCGCATCGGGCGGGCCCCATGCGCCGGTCTGGTTGCGGCCCATTTCATCGACCCAGGCAGCGGGCATCAATGGCTCGCCGCCCTGGCGCAGGGTTTCCAGCAAGCGAAGGAAATCGCCGGCGCTGCCAACCATGCCGGCGCCGCCGGAGGGGAAGGCACTGGTATCCAATGCGCGCGCCGGCGCGTAGTGGATGCCAGCCGTGCCGTCAACGACAGGGACCACATCGCGCGCGCGCATGCGGCGCGGCACCGGCGTGTCGTTGATGTAGGCGGTGGCCAGGCGCCCGGCATCGGCCGCGGCAAAGCCGGTGTCGACCATGCCCAGCGGACCCGTGACCAGCGCGTGCACCGCGTCGGCCAGCGGCGCGTCGCAAACGCGTTCGATCACGGCGCCAAGCACGTCCGTGGCCAGCGAATAGCCCCAGGCGGTGCCCGGCTTGTAGAGCAAGGGCACGCTGGCGATGCGGCGCAGGTTTTCCGCGAGCGTAATGCCCGGCTGGTCCATGCCGTCCGACACGCCTGCGCGGGCATAGGGCCCGTGCTCGTCGGCTTCGAAGAAGCGGTAGCCCAGCCCGGCGGTATGGGTCATCAGTTGCCGCACGGTGATGATGGCGGGGCTGCTGTCGGCCAGCCGCGGCGTGAAATCCGGCAACCAGCGGGTCACGGCCTCGTCGAGTCCCAGCCGGCCTTGCGCCAGCAGCGCCATCGCCGCGGCCGACACGATGGGTTTGGACACCGACGCCAGGCGGAACAGCGTGTCGGCGTGCATCGGGAGGGCGGCTTCGCGGTCGGCCATGCCGGCGGCGCGGCGGTGGATCACTTCGCCATGGCGGGAAACCAGCACTACGGCGCCGACCAGGCGGTGGTCGGCAATGGCTTGTTCGATGACCGCGTCGACGCGGGCGGGCAGGAGGGCGGACATGCGTGTTTTCCTTCGTCGCAAGAATGTTGAGGGGACCAGGCGAACGATAAGAAACATTTGACTCGGGAAAAAGTAGGCTAGAGTTCCTGGTTATCCGGACAAGGTTGTCCGTAATCGAGGATCGAGGTGCCTGGCATGAGGGGAAAGCCGATGGACAGCCTGAGTGGCTTTACCGTGTTTGTGCAGGTCGCCGAGACCCGCAGCTTCGTGGCCGCCGGCCGCCTGATGGGCGTGTCTGCGTCGGCCGTGGGCAAGAGCGTGGCCAGACTGGAAGAAAAGCTCGGCGCGCGGCTGTTTCACCGCAGCACGCGCAGCATCACCCTGACGGCGGAAGGCGCGCAGTTCCTGGAGCGCAGCCGCCGCATCCTGGCCGAGATCGAGGCGGCGGAGCAGGAGCTGTCGCACGCAGCCGAAGCGCCGCGCGGGCGCTTGCGCGTCAGCCTGCCGCTGGTGAGTTCGCTGGTGCTGCCGGTGCTGGGCGACTTCATGCGGCAGTACCCCGAGATCGAGCTGGACCTGGATTTCACCGACCGCATGGTGGACGTGATCGAAGAGGGTTTCGATGCCGTGGTGCGCACAGGCGAGCCAAGCGACTCCCGGCTATCGGCGCGGCGCCTTGGCGCGTTCCGGATCCTGCTGGTGGCATCGCCGGCGTATCTCGCGCAGCGCGGGGAGCCCCGGCAGCCCGCGGACCTGGCCGGGCATGCCTGCCTGCAATACCGCTTCCCGAACAGCGGCAAGCTGGAAGCCTGGCCGCTGCGCCGCGCAGCCGTTGATCCGGAGTTGAACCTGCCCACCTCGATGATCTGCAACAACATCGAGACCCGCGTGAGCTTCGCGTTGCAGGGCCTCGGCATCGCCTGCCTGCCGGACTTTGCCATCCGCGAGGCGCTGGCCGACGGCCGGTTGCGCACCGTGCTGGACGACTACGTGGACCGTAGCGGCACCTTCCGCGTGCTGTGGCCGGCCAGCCGGCACCCGTCGCCCAAGCTGCGCGTGTTCATCGACTTCCTGGGCGAACGGGTGTTTCCGGGCGGCGCGGATCATTCCCATTCCGTATGAGCATCGGCGGATCGGCGCGGGATCGGCGCCAGCAAGCGCTCAGGCGGCCGCCTGCCGCGCGTGCCGCAACAACGAGAGGATCAACGGCGTGCGGGGCGAGGCGCGTTGCCACAAGATGCCGAACCGGCGCGGCTCGGTCGCTTGGGGCAGCGTCAACTTGGCGATGCGCAGGCCTGCCGTCAGCGGCGACGCGATGTCGGGCACGAGAGACACACCCAGGCCCCGGTCGACCATCATGGCGATCGCCACCAGCGAGCTGAGCTCGAACCGCTCGTGCGCGGTGATGCCGGCTCGCCGCAGGTACCGGTCGGCCTGCTTGCCGCCGCCCACGCTGCGGTCGTAGCGGATCAGCGGCTCGGTGCGCAGCAGGTCATGCGGATCGCGCCGGGCCAGCCGGGCGGGCGCCAGCACAACCAGCGGTTCCTCGCGCAGCAGCTCCCACACGATGGTCTTGGGCAGCGCGAAGGGCGGGTGCAGGCAGACGGCCGCATCCAGCTCCGCGTTTTTCACGGCGTCGTACAGCGCCGCCGATTTGTCCGACTGGATAAACACGGAGACACCCGGATGCTCCGCGGCGAATCCGGCGAGCGTTTCCGGCAACAGGCTGTGCAGCGCAGTGTTGATCGTGCCCAGGCGCAGTTCGCGCGGTGCCTGCGCCTCATTCACCCAATCCCGCAATTGGTTGAAGTCCCGCAGCAGGGCGCGGGCGCGTTCGGCCAGCCGTGCGCCCGACTCGGTCGGCGCCACGGTGCGGCCGGCCCGGCCCAGCAAGGCAGTGCCCAGCTCCCGCTCCAGGACGTGGATCTGCTGCGCGATGGCGGCGGGCGTCACGTTGAGCCGCCGGGCGGCTTGCGCGAGGGAGCCGGTATCCATGACGACCAGGAACGCGTTGAGGTAGGCTGTCTCCATACATTCTCTATCGATTAAAGAAAGACATAGATAGTTTATCTTTGTTCTGGCGTGACCCACACTGGCGTACTCCAAAGCCACTGGTTCACGTTGCCATGAGAAGCAAACTGTTCGTCCCCGGCTCCCGCCCGGAATTGTTCGACAAGGCCTTGGCCAGCGCCGCGGACGGGCTCTCGTTCGACCTCGAGGACGCGGTGGCGCAGGAGCGCAAGCCGCAAGCGCGCGAGGCACTGCGCGAGCTGCTGCGCTCGGGCCAGGCCCGCGCCAGCGGCAAGACGCTGATCGTGCGGGTCAACGCGCTGGACACCCCTCACTTTGCGGCCGACGTGGCCGCCGTGGTGCAGCCCGGCCTGGACCTGATCAACCTGCCCAAGCCCGAGAGCGCCGACGACGTGCGCCGCGCCGCCGCCGCCATCGAGCAGGCGGAACGCGCCAACGGGTTTGCGCATGGCGTGGGCAGCCCGGTCCGCCTGCTGCTCAACATCGAAACGCCCAAGGCGCTGCGCCTGGCCGGCGAATTGGCCGCGGCCCACCCGCGCGTGGCTGGCTTGCAGCTTGGCCTGGGCGACCTGTTCGAGCCGCTGGGCATTGCTAGGTGCGAAAGCGCGGCGATCCAGCAAGCCATGTACGCGGTGCGCATGGCAGCCGGCGAGGCCGGCGTGTTCGCCTACGACACGGTGTTTGCCAACATCAAGGATGAAGCCGGGTTCCGCGCCGAGGCCGAGCTGTCGCGCCGCATGGGCTTTCTTGGCAAGAGCTGCATCCATCCCAGCCAGGTCCCGCTGGCCAACCAGGCCTTCCGCCCGAGCGACGAGGAGATCGGGCATGCGGCACGGGTACTGGAGGCCGCGCGCGATGCGATGGCCAGGGGCGTGGGCGCCTACGTGGTGGACGGAAAGATGATCGACCCGCCGTTCGTGAAGCGGGCGGAAGCCATCGTGGCTACCGCCAGGCGCCTTGGATTGCTGCCTGCCTGATTCCGCCGGGGTCCGCAGCCAGGATCCGCAGCCAGGATCGGGCTGCACCGCATGGGGCAAACAAAAAACAGAAGGAGACATCTTGAAAACACCATCCGTATCCGTATCCGTATCCGTATCCATTTTCCGTAGCGTGGCGCTGGCCGCCACGGCCAGCGCCTGTCTGGTATCCGGCGCGGCGTTCGCGCAGGGCGGCTATCCGAGCAAGCCCATCACCATCGTCGTGCCCTATCCGCCGGGCGGCTCCAACGACATCTTCGCGCGCATCGTCGCCAAGGAGATCGGCGAGGAGCTCAAGCAACCCGTGGTCATCGACAACCGGCCCGGCGCCAGCGGCAATACCGGTACGGGCATCGTGGCCAAGTCCGCCCCGGACGGGTACACGCTGGTTGCGGTGTCGTCCAGCATGACGACCAACGCCGCGGTGCAGGCCAAGCTGCCGTTCGATGCGGTCAAGAGCTTCGTGCCGGTGGCGATGTTTGCGCAAGGGCCGTTCATCGTCGCGGTCAACAATGCGTTTCCCGCCAGGACGCCGCAGGAACTGATCGCGGCAATCCGCGCCAGGCCGGGCAAGTACAACTACGCCTCAAGCGGGCCGGGCAGCGTCAACCAGTTCGGCACCGAGCTGCTCAAGGCCAGGGCCGGGAACCTGTTCATCACGCATATCCCGTATCGCGGCATGGGTCCCGCCGTCACCGACCTGATCGGCGACCAGACACAGCTGCTGATCTCCAGCGGCCCCTCGTTGCTGCCGATGGTGCGCGCCGGCAAGGTGCGCGCTGTTGGCATCACCAGCCTCAAGCCGAGCCCGATCGCGCCGGATCTCACGCCCATGTCCAGCGCGGTGCCGGGCTATGAGTTCGAGCTCTGGTGGGGCCTGCTGGCGCCGGCCGGCACGCCGCCGGCGATCATCAACCAGCTCAACACCGCCGTCAACACCATCTTGTCCAAGCCTGAGATCAAAGCGGCCTTCCTGAAGGAGGGCGCCGAAGCCAGGCCCGTCACGCCGGCCCAGTTCGCCGCCACCATCGCGCAGGACGTGGAACGGTGGAAGACGCTCGCCAAGCGCCAGAACATCGTCGTGGACTGATGCCAGCCCACCCTGCCTCTATTGCCCCTACTGCCTCTATGGCCTCTACTGCCTGTTTCCGGAGATCTCCATGCGTTCCCCCTCTGATGACCGCGCCGCGCCGCTGAGCGCGCGCACCGGCAAGCCAGGCCCGCTGTCCGGCCTGCGCGTGCTGGACCTGAGTGCCTACATCGCTGGCCCCTATGGTTGCTCGCTGCTGGCCGACCAGGGCGCCGAGGTCATCAAGATCGAGCCGCCCGCCGGCGACAACCTGCGCAAGTACCCTTCCTCGCTGGAGGCCGAGAGCCGCGCCTTCCTGGGCGTCAACCGCAGCAAGCTGGGCGTGGTGCTCGACCTCAAGCAAGCCGGCGATCTGCAGCGGCTGATGGCGCTGGTGCGCACCGCCGACGTGCTGGTGCACAACTTCCGGCCCACCGTGCCGCCCAGGCTGGGCATTGCTTACGAACAGCTCAAGCTGGTCAACCCGCGCCTGATCTATTGCGCCGTGACCGGCTATGGGGAAGACGGCCCGCTCAAGGACAAGGCTGGCTACGACCAGGTCTTGCAGACCATGACCGGCATGTGCACGCTGCAGGGCAAGCAGGGCGGCGCGCCAGAGATTCTCTATGGCTCGGTGGTCGACTACTACGGCTCGGCGCTGGTCGCCGGCGGCGTCGCGTCCGCACTCTACGAGCGTGAGAGAAGCGGCGAAGGCCAGTATGTCGGCATCTCGCTCTTGCGCGCGGCGCTGACCATGCAATCGGCCCGCATGGTCTGGGCGGACAACGAACCCAGGGAGGTTGGCCGCGACATGCGCTCAGGCGGCATCACCGGCATTCATCCGACCAAGGAAGGCTATCTCTACATCTCCGCCAACACGCCGCATTTCTGGGCGGCGCTTTGCGAGAAAACCGGCCTGGCGGAACTCGCCACCGAGCGCTACGACAGCGTGCGCAAGCGCGCGCTGCATCAGGATGAGATCGTCCCCACGCTGCACCGCGCGCTGGCAACCCGCACCGCGCTGGAATGGGAGGCGCACTTCGGCGAAGCGGTCCCCTGCGCCGCCGCGCGCTCCGTGGAAGACATGTTCGACTTCCCGCAGGTGCAGGCGGAAGGCATGGTGGCCACGTTCGAGCATCCCACCGTGGGCCGGTATCGCRGCTTCACCCGTGCCATCAAGTTCGGGCGCACGCCGGGGCCGGAGCCGTTCGCGGCGCCGGTGCTGGATCAGCATGGGCAGACGGTGAAGGCGGAGGCGGACAGGCTGGTGAGCGAGGGGATGTAGCGGCTCGCGCCGGGCTTCGGGCTTCCATTCATTGGCGAGGCTGTGGCAAATGGCCGCTGCATGGGTGGCGCGGCCACGCATTGCGCCCAATGCGTCGCATTGCCGCATTCCTTTGATGTCAGGCCGCTGGGTAGACTTTCGCGCCTCTAGCGCCACTCGCACGAGTGGCGCTTCGAGCCGACAACTCTCCGGACTCAGCGCGCCTCCATTCATGCTCCCCGCTTCGCTTCGACATCACTGCCTTGCACTCGCCGCCGCAACCGCCGGCTTTCCCGCCTACGCTGAGGACGCAGTTCGCGAAGCGCCCGACCTTGCCCCGGTGACTGTCTCCGCTGCGCCGGAGTCCGCGTTGCGCGGGCAGGCATCCACGGGCTCCAACCTGGGACTTGCGCCCATGCAGACGCCGGCCAGCGTCGACGTCATCCGGCGCGAGCAGCTGGAAGAACGCGGCGACGCATCGCTCGTGGATGCCATCGCCCGCGCGCCGGGGCTGTCCGGCCTCGGCCACCCCGGCAACGGCGGCGCTGCATTGTCGGCGCGCGGCTTCACGGGCTCGACCTCGGTGATGCAGCTCTATGACGGGATTCGCCAGTATGGCGGCATCGGCATCACGTTCCCCTTCGATACCTGGTCGGTCGAGCGCGTCGAAGTGCTGCGCGGCCCGGCTTCGGTGATCTACGGAGAGGGCGCCATCGGCGGCGTGGTCAATGTGGTGCCGAAGAAGCCAGCGCGCGGCCCTATCGAGAATGAAATCCAGGCCGCGCTGGGCACGGAGAATACGCAGCGGCTGGCATTCGGCAGCGGCGGCGCCATCAACGACAAGCTCGCCTACCGGCTCGATGTGAGCGGCAACCGCTCCGACGGATCCGTCGATCTCGGCGACTCCCGGAACCTGTCGCTGTCCGGTGCCATCCAGTGGGACGCCACGCCGGACCTGAGCCTCAAGCTCAGCTATGCCAAAGGCTGGCAGGAGCCGCAGCGCTACTTCGGCGTGCCGCTGGTCAACGGGCAGCAGSACGCGGCGCTGCGGAGCAAGAACTACAACGTTGGCGACAGCCTGCTCAAGTTCGACGACCAGTGGACGGAACTCGCCGCGCAGTGGACACCGAATGCTGATGCCACGGTGCGCTCGCGCCTTTACTACATCGACAGCAAGCGGCACTGGCGCAATGCCGAGTACTACAACTACGTGCCGGCCACGGGGCTGGTCAGCCGCTCGTCCTATACGGAGATCCTGCACGACCAGTGGCAGGTCGGCAATACCACCGATGCCACGCTCCGGCACCGGCTATTTGGCATGAAGAACAGCGTGTCGGTGGGTTTCGACGTCAATCGGGCGTCGTTCACGCATACCAATAACTCGCCTTACTCGGGCACGTCGGCGGTGGATCCCTACGTCTTCGACCGCGGTACGTTTATCAACGTGGCGGGCACCACGCCGCGCTATCGCAACGAAGCGACGCAGTACGCGTTGTTTGCCGAGGATCGCCTTGAGGTGACGCCGCGCTGGTCCGTGCTGGGCGGGTTGCGCTATGACCGCGCCGACCTGTCGCGCCGTGACCTGGTGGCGGGGCAGGCCGCCTTCGACAAGACGCTCTCCCATGTTGGCTGGCGCGCCGGCATGGTCTACAACCTGACGCCGGACCTCGCCGTGTATGCGCAGTACGCCGAGGCGGCCGATCCGGTCAGTGCCTTGCTGATGCTGACGCCGGCCAACAGCAACTTCGACGTCTCCACCGGCCGCCAGGTCGAAGTCGGCGTCAAGCAGGGCTTCTGGCAGGGCAAGGGCGAGCTGACGCTGGCCGCCTATCGGATCGTCAAGAAGAACCTGGTGACGCGTGACGTTGCCAATCCTGCGGCCAGCGTGCAGGTGGGGCAGCAGTCGTCGAAAGGGCTGGAAGCCACCTTCGGGCTGGCGTTTCTCTCCGGCTGGCGCGTGGATGCCAATGCCGCGTTGCTGCAGGCGCGCTATGACGATTTCACGGAATCCGTGGGGGGCGCAGCGGTTTCCCGTAGTGGCAATGTGCCCACGGACGTGCCCGAGCGGCTGGCCAACGTCTGGGTGACGTGGCGCTTTCTCCCGGCATGGACCGCCGGYGCAGGCCTGCGCTACGTGGGCCGGCGCTTCGCCGACCGCGCCAATTCACTCGAGATGCCGGCCTATACGACCACCGACCTGTCGCTCCAGTGGCGCGCGCGCCGGGACACGACGCTGGCGCTGCGCGGGTTCAATGTCTTCGACAAGCACTACGTCACCACCGCCTACTACAACGCCACGCAATGGCTGCAAGGATCCGGCCGGCGGGTCGAGCTGAGCGTCAACTACCGCTTCTGAGCGGACTGGCTGCGTCTGGCGCGGCCGGCCGCACGGTGGCCGGCCGTGCGAACCAGCGATCCAGCAGCCAGACCATCACCAGCGTGGCGCCCATCATCGGGAACACCGCGCCCAGCAGACCCAGGCCGATCACCCATGCCCGCATGGGCGGGAGCGTGCGCGGGAATGACGGTGCGGCCAGGGCGCGCGCGGGCCGGCGCTTGAGCCACATCACGAGGCCCGTCACGGCGAGCATCATCAGGCCCAGCGAAATCACCGTGCACGCAATCTGGTTGRCCAAGCCGAAATAGCGGCCCATGTGCAGGGACGTGCCGTAGGAGATGGCCTGCGCCACCGGGCCGTAGTCGCTGTAGCGAATGTCCTTGAGCACCTTGCCGGTGTACTGGTCGATATGCAGCGTGCGTTCCACCTTGGGATCCGCGGGGAAATAGGACGCAGTGAACACGCCGGTGGCGGACTTCGGCAGCACGAGCTGGTAGCCGCTCGAGACACCGTTTTCGGCCACGATCGCCACGGCGCGGTCCAGGCTGATCGCGGCAGCACCCACTGCCGGCGCCGAGCCGGACGGAACCTTGGCCATGCCGACCGCCCAGGGGACCGCAGCGAGGGGAAGCGCATCCATGCTGGCCGCGCCCGGCGTCGACCAGACCCCTGCGTCGCCCCATGCGCCGGCCGGATTGCCCAGCCGCGCCGCAGTCGCGATCGCCTTGAATTGCTTGCCCCACGATGCGGTCCAGGGCAATCCGGACAACACGAACGCCACGGCGCCGATCGCCATCCAGGCGCCGATGACCAGGTGGACTTCCTTCCACCAGCCGCGCCCGCCGGCGGCCTTGCCGATCACGAAGGCTTTGCCGCCTTTGTCGCCCAGCCGCGGCCACCACATCGCGACGCCCGTGGCAATCATCACCAGCGACCAGCATGCCGCCAGCTCCATCAGCAGCTCCCCGGTCTTGCCCAGCAGCAGCGCGCGATGCAGCATGCGCACCTGCTTCATCAAGCGGTCCTCCACACTCAAGCTGCCGAGAAAATTGCCGGTGTACGGGTCCAGGTACAGGCTTTCGCTCTTGCCCGACGGCAGCCGAAACACAAACTCGGCACTGGCGCGCGGGGACGAATCGACGGTGTACGTTGTCGCGACGGCCCCTTCGGGCGCCTGGGCCCAGGCCCGGTCCAGCAGGGCCTGGGCGGGAAGCTTCGCGCCCACGGCCTCCACGCGCAGCAAGTGCGGATAGAGCTGCGATTCGATCTGCGGCTGGAAGCAGTAGATCGTGCCGGTGATCGCCAGGACGACCAGGAAGGGCGCAACGAAGAGCCCGGCGTAGAAGTGCCACCGCCAGAGCATGCGATAAGACGCCGCTGCGGCCGGCGAGGGCAGGGTGGCTTGCGTGGGCATGGGCGGCCGTTCGAGAGGCTTGGACATGGCGGGATTCGTCAAAGGGTGTACTTCAGGCTCAGGTAGAACGTGCGCTGCGGGAAGGGGCCTCGGCCAGCGTGCCGATGGTGCCAAGGATGACTAGGGGCAGCAGCGTGCGCATGATTGGGATTGGGTCTACCTCAAATCGTTGTCCGGCGTCCGCGGGCAGGTGCGCGCGGACGCCACGATCACGCCAAAGGGCGTGTGTTGCTTACAGACTGGATTGAGGTAGAGCCGGAGGGTCCCTGGGGCGTCCTGAAGGAAAGGCCCCGAGTGGCGTGAAGCGGGTGACCAGCACGTGCGCCGTGGCGGCCACCAGCAGCGGGATCGCCGATAGCGCCGCAGGCGCAAGGGCAGGCAGCGGCACATGATCCGCCAGCAGATCGCAATAGCCGCAGGCATTCAGCGCGCTGCCCGGCATGCCATGGGGCGCATCGCCCGGGTGGGCGGCCGAGCAGATGACGGCTTCGGGATCGCTGGCTTGGGCCGCGGCCACGAACTGGCTGACTGCCGGCGCAAGCACAATGAGCCACATGGCGATCAGGCCAAGCCATGCGGTCAAGCGGATGCGGCGGATAAGCGTCATTGTTATATGCAAGCGGGCGCGGCGCAGTCTACCCCAGCCAAGGCGCGGTGCGATCAGGCAGGCTGCGCGTCATTTTGACACAGGCAAGGACCGAGATATGCGCCGCGGGCCACGGGAGGTTGGCGCGATTCCCTTCAGAAGTGGCCCGGTTTTGGCGCGATTGTGGCGCGATTGTGGCGCGATAACCGAAATCGCGCCACTGTGAGCATCCGCGCTATTCCGACGCGCAATGGCAAAGAGGCTGTGCCAATGCGCCTGGTAAGGTATTTGTACAAGAAACTCGCCTAGCAGATATGCGGCTTTCCAAATAGCTGTCCTTGGCGCTCGCGCCAGGACAGCGATGCCAACCTCAGTCCGATGCCGTTTTTTCCGCTCACGGAGTCAGGCACATTCGCGCAAACTCTCTGCAATCGTCGTCCGCGGCGGGATGTTGCAGCACCGCGCCAAGGGCATCCACAAAGGCCGCAACTGTTGGGCCGCCTTGCTCCTCGCGCTCAGCTTCGTCCATGCGCATCATGCGGTCCAGGAACGCGACCACTTGCGTGCTCGGCTGCCGCTTTAGTGACGCCAGCAACTGCGCTGCATAGACGCCGACCGGCTGGCGCTCGATCAGCGACCCGAAGGGGCCAGGGCCACCATAATCCAGCTCGGGATACTTTTCGATCAGGGCCAATATGCGCGCCAGGACTTGTTGATAGTCTTGGCTTTCCAGCGCGCCGAGGTGTTCGTAGACGCAATCGATGACAATCCATTTGTCACCCTGTGCGYGAGCCTCTGCGGCCGCCTTGTCGATGCTGGAAAAAATGGAATCGAGATCTGGATTCATTGTTACGTTCCGGATTAGTAGGTCAGAAAGTAGGTCGGAAATGGTCCTCGAAGGGGGGAGCCGGTGGCTAGTGCGCTGGCCGAGCGGCTAGTCCCAGGCGATCCGCGACGGCCAGTAGGCGCTGGTCGCGCGTCCATAAGGCACTCCCGGGCGTCAGCCGCGTGGCGGCCAACAGATGCGCGTCGACATAGCCAATACCCAGTCCATGCAGCGCCTGGTCGCCAATCATCCGGTCGACTTCGTCGTCTGTTGCCACCACCGCGCGCGGCAGGTCGCGCAGCGCGCCTAGCACCAGATCACGCTGCCGCAGGCTTCCCAGGGCGATCTCGCCTATCACGAACGGGTGGGCCAAGACGCGATTGGCTTCAAGCAAGGCGGCTAGCGCCGCATCGCCGGCACGCAGGTGGTCAATCCAGACCGAGGTGTCGACGAGGATCACACTGGCTCCGACCGGCGGCGTGCCGCCGGCTCCAAGGCGGGTTCAGTGCCCCCGAGACGACTCAGGCGGCGCGCGCTTTCGCGCTCGATCAGCGCACGCAGCGCTTCGCGAACGAGGGAGGATTTCTCGGACAAGCCGGTCAGGGCTTGGGCTTTGGCCAGCAAGTCATCATCCAAAGCAAGCGTGGTGCGCATGGCAACCTCCGTTGTCGGTTGACATCAATTTTAGCATCAGATGATGCGGAAAAACGTGTCTCACGACCTCCGGTCAGGCCCGTATTCGCTGCGAGGCGGGCGCAGTCCCCTGCGCGTAAGCCAGGACTGGACGTCAGCCTGCCCAATTTCCCCGTCGGAAAATCGTCAAAAATCGCAAATTCAACAAAATATCACGACCCCGAGCTTTTCGATAGACAGCCCCTACTAGCGCAACGCTACAGCCTCGAAGCGCGCCATCACGGCATTGTCGGCGCCGAGCAGATCGAGCTGGCGGCCCGCGATGCGGTAGCGCCGTACCGTTTCCAGGGCGTGCAGGAACTGCGTTTCCTGGGCCATGCCCTGTGCGCAGGCCATCATGGTGCCCGCCAGGCCTTTGAATTGAAGCTGGTCGCCATCGGCTTCATAGCCGCCCATCAGGCTGTTACAGCCGCCATTGCCTGACAGCCGCGCCTCGTTTGTGGCAAGGATCAGGTGCGGTTCGCGCTGGCGCTCCGCCACGCGCACCGGCGCATCGCCCAGCCGCGTGAGCTTCCAGTAGGTTCCGCGCAACGGGCTGTCTGGCACCTGGGCAGTCGGCTTTCCCGATGGCTTCGCCTCGCCCCTGGAAGCCGATACCAGCTGCAACTGGAGTGGCGCGTTGTTGCCATCGAGCACCGGGGCATGCGTGTCGGTGGTGAACAGCAACCGGCCATGCTGTCGGATCACCGCCCGCACGGCGTAGCGATGGCCAGGCTCGATCGCCTGGTCCCGGTAGGCAACCCCAAAATGAAAGGGCGGCTGGCCTGCCGGATCCAGCGCGGACCGGCCGATGACCTCGGCAGGTGCGTCGGCGCGCGATACATCTTGCAGTGTGACTTCGAACACGGCATCGGGAGGCAGCGCAATACGCTCACGATAAGTCGCCGTGCCCGTCACGACACCGGCCAGCGCAGGTAGCGCCAGGGTGGCAGCGAATGCGGCAAGGGTTTGGCGTACGGGGTGCTTCCACATGGTCTTGTCCGTTCTTAGGTTCATTGGGTTGGATCGTGAAGCTTTCACGCCATCACGCCTTCACGACCAGGCGGTTTGCCAGGTCAGGAAACTACGGTTGACTAGATGCCAAGCCGCTCTTTGAGTGCTTCGGTAGTCAGCGCCCCCGAAAACGTCAACATCTCGCCCCCCGGGCCCTGAAATACGGCGAATGGCACGCTGTCCAGATTCAACCGTAGAAAGTACTCGGTGTTGGCCTTGACCTGGCTCACGGCGTTTTCCGGGGCCTGTGCGGCGGAGACCTCAAGCCCTCCCTTGCGCGCATCGATCAAGGCTTCATGATTGTCCATCTCCTTGACGGCGTTCTGGCTACCGAGCAGGTAGGCACTCTGCAGCGCGGATTTTTCCGGGGTCAGCAGTCCGACCGGGATCCAGATGAAGTGCGCGGACGACAGCAGTGGCTTCGCAGCCTTCCAGAGCTCACCGCAATGGGGGCACTGCGGATCAAAGAAGATATAGACCTTCCTGGCGCTGAGCAAATTGCCGGCATTGAAACCGTGCGTGTTGCTTGCCACGGAATCGATCGACAGCGTGACAGCCGGCTGCTGGGCGACGCTGGCCGGCGCGGGATTCGCGTCGACCTTGGCTTTCTCTCCGCAACCATAAATCTGGACGATCAGCGCTGCGCAGATCGGCAGCAGTAGTGTTCTTTTCATATATAGCCGGCTCCGGTTGGCTAAATCCATTCAGACCAGGTGGGGTTGCTTAGCGTTCATTTGCACCGAGCGCAATGAGCTTCGAGATCGTATTGAAATTACGGGTCGTCGCGGCCACCTTGAGCTTTCTCTCGATGAAATTGTTGTTGGCCTTCAGGTCGCTGTATTTCGTGGCGCACAACACGTACGCCATGTCACCGACCACCTGTACCTGGTCTGGTGCATGTTCAAGCGCATGGAACGCTTCCAGCAACGCATTTTCCGGCCTGGCTGAAAGCAGCGTGAAATAGAGCTTGGCGGGATTGGCGCCCTTGAACGGGTTGTTTTCCATCGCTTCATTGAAGTACGGTGCCGACCTTGCCAGGACTTTGATTTCGCCGCCAAACCGTTCCTTGATGACATCGTGAACCAGATCCTCGATGGCGGACTGATTCAGGTTCGTGGAGGCAATGACGTTGCCACTCTGGATGTAGGTTCTCACGTTGCGCAGGCCCGCTTCTTCCAGTGCAGCGCGCAGCGGTGCCATGAGCACCTTGTTCTTTCCCGTCGGCGTCAGACCGCGCAACAGAATGATTTTTGTCTTCATGGTCCTACATCATCGTGAAGGCTATTGGCTGCCAAACGCCAAGTATAGATGGGGAACCAGCTTGGCCAGGGTCAGAGAAGTTCCACAACCATAGCCACGAGCCACGAGCCACCGTTGACCGTAGATGCACGCGCGCTATCATCGCGGTCTGCGTCATGGGCTCGGGCGCGCGTTCCTGGCCGTCTGCAACGCGTCACCCTGGCGTGGTCCGTTCAACGTCTGCGCCACGGCCAGGAGTCCGGCTTCCAGTTGCCGGATTGTGGCAGGCGCCGCCATGGCGATTCTTATCGTACGGCTTGCCGGCATATCAGGCGCGGCAAAGGCGGCCAGGGGTGTGATTGTCACACCTTGCCGTGCCAACGCAATGACGAGGTCATCAGGTCTCCAGTGTTTCGGCAGGTCGAGCAACAGATGAAAGCTGGTGTGGTGCGCCTTGATGGGCCACGCCCCGAGGATGCGCCGCGCGAGGTCTTGCCGCAAGCGCGCCTCGTCGCGCTTCGCCACGATCCAGTGCGCCAGCGTGCCATCCCGCATCCATGCGGTGGCCAGTGCGGCGGTCATGGCGCTCGCGGACCACAACGTGGCGCGAAGTCCCTCATGGAGCCGGTCCCTGAGCCGTTCGGGTGCGACCATATAGCCCACTCGCAACCCTGGGGCCGCGCTCTTCGACAGGCTGTGAATTTCGATCACGCAATCTGGCGCCAGGCTGCGCAGCGTTGGCGGAGGCGAAGCTTCGAGAAAGCCGTACACGCTGTCATCGACCAGTAGCAAGCCGTGGCGACGCGCAACCTCGATCAAGGCGAGCCTGCGCGCGAGCGGCATCACGCTCCCGGTGGGATTGTGAACCGTGGGCATCGTGTAGACGATGCGCACCCGGCCTGCATGCTTGCGGCAAACCGCATCGAGGGACTCCGGCACGATGCCGTCGTCGTCGATGGGTACGCCGACCAAGGGGATGCCCAGCAGTTTCGCCGCGCTCTTGAAACCGGGGTAGGTCAGGGATTCCACGGCAACCAGATCGCGCCGCGTGACAAGGCTTGCCAGAATGACGCTCAGGGCGTGCTGGCTGCCGCCACAGACCATGATGCCCGCGGCATCGATCGGCGCGCTGGCGGTGGAGAACCATTTTGCCGCCATCTCCCTGTCTTCGCGACGCCCCGGATGCGGGTGATAGTCGAGCAGGGTCGACAGGTCCCCCTTGTCGGAGAGATTGCGCAGCGCATGACGCAACTGTGCGGCTTGCTCAGGCAGGACCGGATAGTTGAACGCCAGGTCGATCAGGCCGGGCTCGCGTTCGCTGATTTGAGAGAACTCGGCAGCGGCCTGTGTCTCTATTGTGCGGACAAAGGTACCCCGCCCAACTTCGCCAATCGCCAGTCCGCGCTCAATGAGCTCCCGATAAACACGGGCGGCGGTCGCGGCGGCGATGCCATGTTCGTCCGCGTAATCGCGATGGGCCATCAACCGGCTGCCCGCTTCGAGCGAGCCATCCTGTATCAGCGACGCAAGTCTTTCAACGTGTTCCAGGTATCGCGCAGGGGCTGCCATCGTTTCTTGGATTGATATTAGTGCAATGAAATTATTGCACTAATATCCACGGGGGGCAATACTAAGCTCCCTCGATCCCTTGCCCACGAACCCATGCTTGATCCCCTGGTCCGTTCCACCGCGAAGGCGGGCCCATGGCCCGTCCGGGTGGTGGCCCTGACACTGTTCCTGATTACCGGTGCGGTGAATCTGCAAGCGCCGCTTTACACGACTTACGCACGGGCAAGCCAGATGGGCGCTGGGGCGCAGACGCTTGCCTTCGCTTGTTATGTGGCCGGATTGGTGCCCACGCTGATTTTCCTTGGCGGGCTATCGGATCGCGTGGGGCGGAAATTGCCTTTGATCGGCGCACTGCTGCTGACATCATCGGCAACCGCGTTGCCGATGATGTGGCCCCGGCTAGAGGCGCTGGCCGCGGCACGCGGATTGTGCGGCATCGCGACCGGACTGATGGCTGGCAGCGGCACACAGTTCCTTGTCGAATTGATCGGGCCGCGGCCAGCGGCGGCTGCGCGGGCCGCGCGCATCGTCGCGGCGGCCACCTCGCTGGGCTTCGGCTGCGGCGCGCTGGCGACCGGCCTCTGTCTCCTGGCGGCGCCGTCTCAACAGACCCCCGTGACCTATGGTGCTTACCTACTTTGCGCCGCTTGCGGGGTGGCTTTGCTCGCCATGATCCGGGAGCCATCGTTCCCGCGTTCGTCGGCGTGGCTTCGCATGCCCGTCTTTCCCAGGCAGACGCTCATCTATAGCGTTGCGATTCTCATTGCCTGGTCGGCGGTCGGGATGGTGATTGCTCTGGTCCCGGTGGCGCTCGCCGCGCATGGGCACGATGCGTGGACGGGGTTTTCCACTTTCTTCGTGATTTCAACCGGACTCGTTGTCCAGCCCGTGGCGCGCAAGCTAACGCCTCCGCGGTCGTTGCGCCTGGGCATGCTGCTCGTACCCTGCGGCTTCACCGTATTGATCGCGGGCGTTGTCTTCTCGTCGCTGCCGTTGCTGCTGTCAGGCGCGATGCTCGCGAGCGCGGCTTGCTACGGCTTTACCTATCTTGCAGGCCTCGCCGCGAATTCAACCTGTTCCACCGACGCCAACCGGGCTCGGGCAACTTCCGGCTATTTCCTCTTCGCGTATTTCGGATTCAGCGTGCCGGTCATCGCGAGCGGTGCGCTGGCGGATCGGGTCGGCGTGCATTCGGCGCTTTGGATCTTCGACGGCGTAATCATTGTGGCGACCGTTTTGCTCGCGCTTTTCATGGCCAGCCCGCACGGGAAGCGGCGGATGATCAATGAGAGCGTTTCGCATTGATGGGCCGCCGCTTCCCGTTTCCCGCTTCCCGTTTCCCGCTTCCCGTTTCCCGCTTTACGTCAGTCCAGCCTTGGCAGCATCTTGGCGGGATTGAGCAGGTTCTTCGGATCCAGCGCCCGCTTGACCTGCCACATCAGCTCCAGCTCCACCGGCGATTTGTAGCGCTTCAGGTCGTCGCGCTTGGCGACGCCAATGCCGTGCTCGGCGGAGATCGAGCCGTTTTCCGCGTGAGCCAGCGTGTCCACCGCCTCGGAGATCGGCGCGTACCACTGGCCGAGGAAGTCCGCGGCGCTGCGGTCCTTGGGGCGCAGCGGGTTGAAGTGCACGTTGCCGTCGCCCATATGGCCGTAGATCACCATGCGCGCGGCGGGCTCCAGTGCCAGCACCTTGGCCGAGGCGTCGCCGATAAACGCGGCGATGCGCGACAGCGGCACCGACACATCGCACTTGATGCTGCCGCCGGTGCGGGTCTGCGCGTCCGAGATTTCCTCGCGGATGCGCCAGAAGCGCTGGGCGTCGGCCAGGCTGGCGGCCACCGCGGCGTCCAGCACCAGTTCTTGCGCCAGCCCGGCTTCGAGGATTTCCATCAGCGTGGCGTTGAGGCTTTCGTCGCTGCCGCCGGAGGTCAGCTCGATCAGCACCATCCAGTCGTGCCGCGCGGGCAGCGGCGAGGCTACGTCGCCCAGGTATTCGAGCACCAGTTCCAGCGCGGGCGCCGAGATCAGCTCGAACGCGGTGACGGCCTGGCCGCCATGCTGCTTGGCCACGCCGAGCAGGCGCACGGCGGCTTCGGGGCTTTGCACGGCCACGAAGGCCACGGCATTGGCGCGCGGCTGCGGCATCAGCTTGAGCACGGCCGCCGTGATGATGCCGAGCGTGCCTTCCGAGCCGACGAAGAGTTGCTTGAGGTCGTAGCCGGTGTTGTCCTTGCGCAGGCCGCGCAGCGACGAGTAGATGCGGCCATCGGGCAGCACGGCCTCGATGCCCAGCACCAGGTCGCGCATATTGCCGTAGCGCAGCACGGCGGTGCCGCCTGCGTTGGTGGCCAGGTTGCCGCCAATCTGGCAGGAACCTTCCGAGCCGATGCGCAGCGGGAACAAGCGCTGCTCCTGCTCGGCCGCGGCGCGGGCCGCGTTGAGCGTGACGCCGGCCTGCACCGTCATGGTGTCGTTGATGGTGTCCACGGCCAGCACGCGGTTCATGCGGCCCAGGCTGAGCAGCACCGCGGTGCCGCTGTCGTCGGGCACCGCGCCGCCCATCAGCGAGGTATTGCCGCCTTGCGGCACCACCGGCACATCATGCGCGTGGCACCAGGCCATGACCTGGCTGACCTGTTCGGTGGTGGAGGGCATGACCACCACCTGGGCCTTGCCGCGATAGATGCGGCGGTAATCCGTGACGTAGGACTCGGTGTCGGCGTCGCCGCTCAGGCAGGCGCCGGCGCCGACGATGGCTTGCATGGCGGCCAGGGTGGCGCTGGTGGCGACGGTGGCAGGGGCGGTGTGGGAATCAGTCGGCATGTTGGCGTGCTTTGTCGTGTTCGGTCGTGTTCTGGGATTGCGGTGGCGGGCATCAGTATGCGGCAGATGGCCCTGCCGCGGGCGCGGCGCCGGTGCCGATGAAGTCCGCGGCCAGCCGGCGTGCCGCGCCGGCATAGAGCAGCACATCCACGCCTGTCGCCACGAAGGTGCAGCCCAGGTCCAGGTAGCGGCGCGCCAGCTTGGGGTCGGAGGTCAGCGTGCCCGCGGCCTTGCCGCTGGCGACGATGGTGCGCATGGCGCCTTCGATGGCGGCCTGCACCTCGGGGTGGCCCGGGTTGCCGCGATGGCCCATGGAGGCGGCCAGGTCGGCGGGGCCGATAAAGACGCCGTCGACGCCGTCGACAGCGCAGATGGCTTCCAGGTTCGCCAGTGCCTTCACGGTTTCGGCCTGCACCAGCAGGCAGATCTCATCGTCGGCCACGTCCAGGTAGTCGGCGCGCGCGCTCCACTGCGAGGCACGGCCCACGGCGCTGCCCACACCGCGAATGCCCTGCGGTGGGTAGCGGGTGGCGCATACCAGCGCGGCGGCTTGCTCGGCGGTATCCACCATCGGCACCAGCAGGTTCTTCGCGCCGATATCCAGCAACTGCTTGATCAGCGGGACTTCGCCGGCTACGCACCGCACCACCGGTTGCGAGCGGTACGGGGCGATCGCCTGCAGCGCATTTAGGGTGCCGCGCAGGTCGTTGGGCGCGTGCTCGCCGTCGATCAGCAGCCAGTCGAAGCCGGCCGTGGCCGAGACTTCGGCGAGATAAGGCGATGCCATCGAAAGCCACAGGCCGATCTGCGGCTGGCTGGCCGCCAGCGCGGCCTTGAATGCATTTTGTGCGGGCATGGTGTTCCGAAGAATGTCGTGGGCGTGGATGGGATGCCACCGGGTCTTAGCCGAGCAGTCCCTGGCAAATATATTTGGTGTGCATGTAGTCGTCCAGCCCGTGGCGCGAGCCCTCGCGCCCGTAGCCGGATTCCTTGACGCCGCCGAAGGGCGCGGCCTCCGAGGCGATGGCCCCTTCATTGACGCCGACAATGCCCGTTTCCAGCGCCTGCGCCACGCGCCAGATGCGGCGCACGTCATTGGAGTAGAAGTAGGCGGCCAGGCCGAAGGGCGTGTCGTTGGCGTCGCGGATCACTTCGGCTTCATCGGTGAAGCGGAACACGGCCGCTACCGGGCCAAACGTTTCTTCGCACGACAGCGCCATTTGTGGCGTGGCGTTGGTGAGCACGGTGGGCGCGTAGTAGTGCGGGCCGTCTTCCAGGCGCACGCGTTCGCCGCCGGTCGTCACCACGGCGCCCTTGGCGACGGCGTCCGCCACATGGCGGGCGATCTTTTCCACGGCGCGCGCGTTGATCATGGGACCGATCTGCGACGCGTCATCGGTGGCGGGCCCGACCTGCAGCGCGGCCACACGCAGCGACAGGCGCGCGACGAAATAGTCGTGCACGCCAGCCTGTACGTAGACGCGGTTCGGGCAGACGCAGGTCTGGCCCCCGTTGCGGAACTTGGAGGCCATCAGGCCATCGACGGCGGCATCGACGTCCGCGTCGTCGAACACGATGAACGGCGCATTCCCACCGAGCTCCAGCGACAGTTTCTTCAGCGTGCCGGCGGATTCGCGGGCCAGGTGCTTGCCCACGGGCGTGGAGCCGGTGAAGGTGATCTTGCGCACGCGGCTGTCGGCCAGCCAGGCATCGACCACGGCGGGCGTATTGGCGCGCGAGGCGGTGACGATGTTCAGCACACCGGCAGGCAGGCCGGCTTGCTGCGCCAGGTAGACCAGCGCCAGTGCGGTCAGCGGGGTGTCTTCCGCCGGCTTGGCCACCACCGTGCAGCCGGCGGCCAGCGCGGGCGCGATCTTGCGCGCGATCATGGCGAGCGGGAAGTTCCACGGCGTGATGGCGGCTACCACGCCAACCGGTTCCTTGAGCACCAGCATCTTGCGCCCGGGTACGGACTCGGCGACGATCTCGCCGCTGATGCGGGTGGCTTCCTCTGCGAACCACTCTACGTAGGACGCGCCGTACAGCACTTCGCCGCGGGCTTCCTTGATGGGCTTGCCTTGTTCGGTGGAGATGATCTGGGCCAGGTCTTCCTGGTGTTCGAGGATCAGGGCGTGCCAGCGCTTGATGATCTGCGCGCGGTCGCGGGCGGTGCGGCGGCTCCAGGCGGGGAAGGCTGCTGCTGCGGCATCGGCTGCCTGGATGGCATCCTGGGCGTCGCTGTCGGGCACGCAAGCGAAGACGGTGTTGGTGGCAGGGTTGGTGACATCCAGGCGGTGGCCGGTGTGGGCGGCTGACCACTCTTGGCCGATGAGGTTGCTGGTGCGGAGCAGGGCTGGGTGGGTTAGGGGGAGTGGGGTGGATGTCATGGTTTTGGGCTACGGGAGGGTTGACTGCAACTGCAGCTGCAACTGCTTAAATTCAAGGGCAACTGCAACTGCAGTTTCACCACCCCTGCGGGGCGGCGACCTACTTTTTTGTCTTGCCAAAAAAGTAGGCAAAAAAGGCGCGCCGGATGGGGCGACTACCCCCTCGGGATTCGGCGAAAAGAGCGGCCGGAACCCAAACTCGCATCGCCTTAAGGCGAT